>CAMWID010000012.1 GCA_947174235.1 uncultured Porphyromonadaceae bacterium
GTAGGGAAATATTCAACATGTTGAATATTTCCCTACAAAACATATTTATAACAGTTCATAAACAACCGTATCTTATCAATACGGTTATTATCAATCCTATCGTGACAGGTATAGCCAAATTCCGAAAAACAAATCCAAAGCATTTCTTCCTGTTGAGCGCGGTTTTCTCCTCATTAAAACATCTTTCATTTCCACTGAAATAAGTGATTGCCTCGGCAAAGCGATTCAGGTTATAGGAAGTGTCGGAAAAATATATAGAGGCTTCCTCCCCCGGTCATTCCCGAGTATCACAAAAGTCTCATAAAGTCTACTCATACTGTCATTCCAATCAAAATAGACCTGTCTGATAGTTTCCCAGGGATATACCTTGCAAGAATCTTTCCAGAATGAGGTATTGGGACTTAGAGTGAACTGTCTGGAATACACATGTATCCCGGATTCATTTATAACCACTTTGTTTGGATGTTTGATATATGCCCATGTTTTAAAAGTTTCTTTTCTTTGAATACCGTTTCTTCCGTATCTTATAAGCAGATGTTAAAAATTAGCAAACATACAATCGCTCAGTTTCACAGTCTCACAGAGAAATTTTACAATTTCAAAGAAAGAGATTCTTTCCACTTCAACAAAGAATCATATATTAATCTTTTCATAATTCTAACAGTCTTACTAAGACTTTCAAAATTAATAAAATAATCTCATTTTTGCACAAAATCAGGATGTAATTCTGAAAAATCTGCACAAAATCAGGATGTAATTCTGAAAAATTTGCACAAAATCAGGATATTCAATGACAAGAATCACAATTCAACCCACCTCATCTTGATTAATCAAGCGAAAGCCGTTTCTAATTACTAATTGCTAATTAATAATTGAACAAAGTGGATTATTGTATAACCAAATTGTATTATCTTTGTAAAAATTATAAACTGACTATCATGAAAAATCTTTTGTTTAAATTCGGTTCAGGCTTATTCGCCATGACTTTAATGGCGACTTCGGTATGCGAAAGTGTCGCAAAGGTAGTCCCCGGTTCCCTTATCACCGACAATATGGTGCTCCAACAAAACAGTAAAGCCCGCATATACGGATCGGCAGATCCCGGAGAAAAAGTGACCGTCACCCCATCATGGAACAATACCCCATATCAGACAAAGGCTGATAAATCCGGCAAGTGGGAACTTTATGTCAACACCCCGGAAGGAGGATTCTCTCCTTATACCATGACTATATCCGACGGAACTTCAATCACACTCTCCAACATCCTCATCGGTGAGGTATGGCTCGCTTCGGGACAATCAAATATGGAAATGCCATTGAAAGGATTCGGAGGATGCTGCACGGAAAACGGGTATGACGAAATAGCGGCATCCCGTCAACAGGCGAACAAGATACGTTTTTATACAGTTCCCCTTTCACAAAGCTATACCCCTCTCGATACCGTCAACGCATCATGGGCAGTGCCCTCTCCCGATACGGCTCCCGATTTCAGCGCCGTAGCCTGGAATTTTGCAAAACGCATGTCAGATGTACTTGATGTACCCGTGGGAATAGTAAGTTGCGCTTACGGCGGAGCCAAAGTGGAAAGCTGGACCCCGCGTGAAATAGTGGAGACATATCCCGACATATCCCTTGATCCGGAAGAGATTGAGAAAATGACCCATTACTACCGTCCTGTACTTATGTACAACGCCATGTTCAATCCGGTGAAAAATTATACTTATAAAGGTATTATCTGGTATCAGGGATGCTCGAACGTGGGAAGTCATGCGGATTATCCTACCCGTCTCGCAAATATGGTGAGACATTGGCGTAAAGAGATCGGCGAGGGTGACATACCGTTCTACTCCGTCGAGATAGCGCCATACGATTACGGTTCTCCCGATGGAAAATCATGGGCTCCACTTCTCAGGGAGGCGCAATGGAAGGCTACCGAAATTATTCCGAACTCCGGAATCATCTGCACCAACGATCTCGTGAAACCATATGAACGGTTTAATATCCATCCATCCGACAAGGCGACTCCGGGCAAGAGGCTCGCGGAGCTTGCCCTGAACAAGACTTACGGAAAAAACCGCTTCCCCATCATTTCCCCGCACTACAAGAGCCATACTTTCAAGGATGGCGCGGCTTGGGTGGCGATCGACGCCCCCGGCGACGGAATATGCCGCAATTATCAGATCGAGGGGTTTGAAGTGGCAGGACCAGACAAAGTGTTTCATCCGGCTGACTCCGTATGGCTCCACTGGCAGACAAACGAGATGGTCGTTTCAAGCAAGAAAGTGCCTGATCCCGTGGCCGTGAGATACGGGTGGCGTGATTTCCTGCCGGGAAACCTCCACGGCGGAAATTATCTCCCTCTCGTGCCGTTCCGCACCGATGACTGGGAACCGTAAAAATAAAACGATACTCTTGAAAAAACGTATTCTTGAGAAAGCGGGTGTATCATCAACGACATATGACACATCCGCTTTCTTTTAATTTGTAATGGTTTCCTTAATCGAGCCTTTACGGTCAATTGGCATAAAAGACATAATATTCCTTCCCTCCTATCATCTCAGATGAAAAGATGATCGCACTCATTGAAATATTCCTGAAAATTCCCTCGACCGTACACGTAGCCCCGCTCACTTCTCCTTCAACTACGAAATCGTAATAGCACAATCCCTTTTCCACATCATACCGGGAACCTCCACTGTCCACAGGACTTATTGTTCCGCTATAACTTTGCGGCACATTTATCGTAACCTTATATGAAGTGCCTTCATCCCCAGTCCAATATATACGGTGAATCCGCTCCGGCTGAAATGTATTAAGATGGTAAATATCTGTATATAAGACATAAGCATAAGTCATGTTGTTCAGCCAGCAATATGTTATCCCGTCTATATTCTCAAATCTTATCACGTCCTTATGCAAGGGACGCATAAAATCCTGATAATACATGTCAAGATCTTCATCCTCTGAAAGAAGATACATCAGATCCTCAAATTTCACATTGTCATCCAGCTCCAGTTCCGAATAATGCGATTTAAGATCAAATGTAATGTCAGTGCCCGGTACGGTTACTGTCGTTGACAAAATTTCCGATCGCGTGGTATAATAGTTCAATATCTGTGATGTGCCGTTTTTAATAAAAAACAGGTTTTCATTCCAATCGCTGAATTTACCCGATGATGCCGTCTCATACCAGCATACCCTGATTTTTGACAATATCTCCACCTCCGGCGATGACGATACAATTCCTTTGATATTGAAACGGTAAATCCTGTTGCGTTCCAAAGAGTCCCAGCCTTCGCCCGGAGCCGGCGATGGCTCCCCGTCAACATAGTTTATAAGGCAGATTTCCGATGAAGTTCCGTCAGACAGACGTAGAGTAATACTACGGAATCCGGACGACACGTCTCCGAGCGATACCTCCGGCACATAGGTGTAGAACAACGTTTTCCCGGTTCCGTCATCAATTTTATCCAGTTGTAAATCCGACATACCTTCCTCGGCGGACAGCAGCATGTCTGAAGGAGATAAATCGTCACCCATGACTTTGCCTGATACGGCATATCTTGAAAGTACCGCCGATTCAATCCTTATATCTCCGTCATGATTATCTGAAATCTCTATTTTTGACAAGGCCCTCGACAAGTATACCGCTACTTCCAATTCTTTTGCCTGTGTGACATCAGTAGTCACTGAACCGCTCATCGGCAAGACATCCCACACATGACATTCCCCCATATCTCCTCCCGGGGTGAATCCGACAGGAGGGAAACTGAATGTCAAAGATTTCAGCATATCTTTATTCACTACCTTTTCAAGATCATCGCGTGCTATGCCATACCTGCTCCAATTGGCAAGCGCGGCTATGTATATACCGCCGTGGATAATACCGGAACCAAGCCTTACTGAAACCATATCGCCCGAAATCTCTGAAGACACCTCCCCGCCTCCGGCTGGATAAAGAACGCATATCCGCTCTCCGGTGTCCTCATCAAATGCTGCAATCCACAAGTCATCCGGATCTATATAATTTTCATTCACAGCCATCTCTCCTGCTGACAAGGCATCTCCTGATCCATATCCCCTGGTCTCGGGCATGGCGACTGACAGGCTCAGTCTGAAACATATCCCGTCATCATCTGCCGGACAGTCCAGATTGCCGGAACAACCACAGACGAGGCATGCATACAGCACCGACAACACACAGGCAAAATGATGCCACCAACGGACAGCGGACCAAAAAGCATATGTCAAGAATTGGGATTTCATACGGAGCATATCCCGAAGTTATTCCAACTTAAGTCAGCCATTTCGCCGACATCTACGGGAACAGATACAAAATTAACCAAATTAATCTTCTCTGCAAATCATTTGCACGCTTTTCATGACTGTTTTTAGAAAACAGTTATGAAAACCATTAAAGTATTCTGTATTTCAAAAATCAAGAAAAACAAGTACCAAAATTTCAAGACTACCATCCTTAATCAAATACCGATTTGATTAAGAGCACGTTCCTTATCTCGTTTTACAATATTCTGAAACGGATTTTTATCATGATGTGGTATCTGATGAAACTATCCTCCCCTTTTTGCGACTAATCATATGCGATCTACAATTTCGCAGTCCTCTTCTCCTTATTATATTGAAGCCGTTTAATCTTTTTTCCAATAAAGCTGCCCCGATAGGACGTAATGGCGGAAGAAAGTCAAAGTCTCAGGGCTACCCTCCTGCGTGTTGCGGCTTTACATTAATTTTTAAACCACCTCATCATGAGCATTGAAAATATCAACGGCACTCAGGATTTCCTAAAGGCTATCGAACGCAACAGCGGCATCATCAACAAGATATGCTACTGCTATGCCAAAGACACCGAAGATTTCCATGACATGCGCCAGGATATACTCGCCAACATCTGGGCTTACCGGGAATCTTTCCGCGGAGATTCCTCTCTGACCACCTGGATATATCGCCTCGCTCTCAACACCTGTATTTCCGCATTGCGCAAACGGAAAAACAAGGGAACAAACGTGAGCATCGACACTATCACGGATATTTCGGCGGATGAAACCGACCTCCCCGCCATGCACCGGGAGATGCATCGCCTTATCTCCAGACTCAACGCTGAAGAAAAAGCTGTGATCCTTCTCTGGCTTGACGACATGAGCTACGATGAAATAGCATCCATCGTGGGATGTCCGCGCAATACCATAGCCACCCGGCTTAAACGTATAAAAGAGAAAATCGTACGGTTCTCAAAAAGCTGACTCCCCGTGACAGTGTCTGACCGCAACTTCAACAAATCCGGAATCACCGGACAAACCGCCACAAAAACAAACGCAAAATGGAAAAACAATCTCAGATAACAGATCTCGAACAACTTAAAGAGATGTGGAATGATCTTAACAACCGTCTTGAACGTCTTGAACGCATCGAACGCCAGACTCTCGAAGAGGGTAAAAAAGTCTCGTCACACAAAGTCAGGACCGCAAAAGAGGATCTCGCCGCCCGTTACAGGAAATTTATGTCGATAAGCCTGACAGCAGGGCTCCTTTTTCCTATCTACCTTTTTCTGGCATCCGGGGGGAGCTATCCCGAAGGAATGGCGAAGTATGTGTCGACAGCCCTCTTTTTCATATATTTCATGACAGCCGCCGCCATGGACTTTTACCTATATAAGGAGGTGAACCGGATTGACCTGGCGTCGATGACCGTGATGGAAGTAATTTCCAGGGCACGTACCTTGAAACACCGCCACCACATTTTCATGGCTATTCTAATTCCGTTCGCGGCGATAACACTCGGTGTGTTCGCGTCTCAGTTGATCGATGATCCTTTTATCCTCGCCGGGATGGCGACAGGTGCCGTGGCAGGTATCGCCATCGGTCTCAGGCAATATCTCAGGATGATGCGCGACTACCGCGAGATGATGGAGGAATATGACAGCTGACATGAAACCTGATTAAGACACGATCCATAAAAAAATCCGAAAAAAAACGTGATTTATGGGGTTTATTGCAAAATATTCTATCTTATTGGGGCATAATCATTCCCTATTTTAATATTTTTAATTAATTTTGCACCCTGAAACCAAATCATGTAACTGAGAAATGACAAAAGCAGAAATAACCAACGAGATTTCAAGAGCCACAGGCATTGACAAAGAGAATGTGCTCCAGACCGTAGAGAAGTTCATGGAAGTTGTAAAAGACAGCCTCAGCAAAGGCGAGAACGTTTACCTCCGCGGCTTCGGCAGCTTCATCGTGAAGGAACGTGCGGAAAAGACCGGCCGTAATATCTCAAAGAACACAGCCGTGATCATCCCCGCCCACAAGATCCCTTCATTCAAGCCCTGCAACACATTCAAGGAGATGGTTGCTGAAAGAACTTCCAAGTAATGACAGGAAAATTTCAGTATCCCACCTCAGGCACCTGCTCCCGTCTCATTGAGGTCGAGATGGAAAACGGCATTATCAAAGATGTGAACTTTCTCGGAGGATGCCACGGCAACCTACAGGGGATCGCAGCTCTGGTAAAAGGGATGAAGCCTGAAGAGGTAATCAGACGCCTCGAAGGGATAAAATGCGGCGCAAAGCCAACATCCTGCCCCGACCAGCTCTCGGCTGCATTGCGCAGTATAGCGGCACAACAGTAAAAAGGGACAGCCTGAATTCTTGAACAGACAACAACCTCCGGAAAAATTTTTCCGGAGGTTGTTGTCTGTTTTTATAGCCTGTCATGCGGACATGCTATAAAAATTTCGCGTTCCCGATAAGTATGAGTCTTCCTTGGCTCGTATTTATAATATGCCGGACATGATATGCCGAAATTTGGAAGATTTACCAAAAAAGTATAATTTTGTATCGGCACAAATGCAAAACTTCGAGGAATGATTACCTACCTGAGAGCTTTATTCGGATTTTTTGTGATTCTGCTGCTGACTTCTTTTACCGTGAAGGCAGAAGATCCCGCCTTATCTTTCCAGACAGTACAGTCCTGTCCGCCTGACGTCACAATAAGAAAGATAATGGAAGACTCCGGGGGATTCGTGTGGCTTGGTTCAGACAATTATGTCTATCGATTTGACGGCGTTCATATTGTGCCCTACCCTCTCGTTCACGATGACTCCGACAAGGTAATACTTGTCTCCGATATCGTGGAGACCAGGGAAGGTAAAATCATTGTAGCGACAGACAGCGGTCTTTTCTCATTGGAAGAGAGTCCGGAAGGACATATGCGCGCGTATCCTTTCCTGCAAGATAAGATCCAAGCTGTAAAAAGCCTGTCAATACATCCCGACGGCTATCTCCTTATAGCCACCCCCGCAGCCCTCTGGAGCTACAGTCTGCTGCGTGGAACACTGACCCGCATACTCATTGACCGCGATCCCCTCTCGCTTACCAACAGACCCTACGCCATGACATACGGGGACGACGGAGTATACGTAATTTCCGGAGACGGAGGTATTTATAAGATAGAAAAGAATTTCAGGGTCACACGCAAAAGAGAACCCGTGAAAGATTTCCCACAGCCGTCAGGCGCACTCATAACTGCCGGAACAATATGGATCCCGACAGAGACGGACGGACTCTGGAAAATCGACAGCGCCGGAAATGCCTCCAAAATACAAGGAGTGGAGGCAAACGTTGTCACATCGCTGTCAGTATTCAACGATTCAACACTCTTCGCCGGCACAGACGGAAGCGGCGTGTTCGAAATAAACCCCACTACCGGCAAAGTACGACATAATCTTTTACACCGGCCCGGATCCGCGTCATCCCTTCAAAGCAACCAGATCTACTCCCTGATGACCGACAAAGAGAAACGTCTCTGGGTCGGTCACTACCAGCGTGGAGCTGATCATACAGAAATACATTCACCGGGAATATCGATTCTGGCAATAAACCGCGAAGACAAGGCTGCACGCACAATAACTATCCTGCCGGATAAAAAAATCCTCGTCGGGACACGCGCCGGAATGTATTTCCTCTCTCCTGACGGAAAACAGATCCTTAAAAACGTAAGCAGACCCGCTCTGCGTTCAAACATGGTGATCTCCACAGCCGTAGTGGGAGACACAATATATGCCGGTACATACGGCGGCGGTATGTCAATACTGAATGCGTCCACAGGAAATATAATTCCTGGATATTCACCGCTGCCGGAGAATATGGACGCATCGCATGTCTTCAGCATCTCACCACAGCCCCGTACAGGCGCCGTATGGATAGGAACTTCAAAAGGACTCTTCCGACTATACAAGGGAAAAACAACACGCTTCACTTCCGAAAACTCACCACTGCCCGCTGGAAACGTATACACCATTTTTTTCGACTCTTCAGGAAAAGGATGGATCGGGACAGAACAAGGTCTCGCCATATGGGATCCCGCGTTGGGAAAATTGCGCACAGACTGTTTTCCCGAAAATTTCATATCCCATGCGAAAGTAAGACAGATTTACGAGGGAAAGAACCATACGTTGTATTTTGTGCTTGAAAACGGTAAAATCGCACTTTCAAATATCGATATGAGCGAGTTCAGCCGTCCGGAGATCTTCGACAGCCGTAACTTTATAATAAAGGCGGTCGCCGAAGACCGTTTCGGATTCGTATGGCTCGCCACCAACCACGGACTTATCCGATGGGACAGGGTTGCAAATATTTCCGTATTCGGAAAAGACAACGGACTGACATCTCATCCGTTTATACATTGTGTCCCTGCAAAGGACAGATCGGTGATCCATTTCGGAAACGCCGGAGGTCTGCTCAGCATCGACACTGATATCCTTTCCAGATTCGTATCCCAGCCTCGTCTGCTACCGGCGATCATATCTGCGGAAAACAATGTCTGCATAGATCATTTCTCACCTTCTGCCGACGGCAACGAATTTTTGGTAGACTTCAAAAAATACTCAAAGAAAATCACTTTAAAACTAACGACCCTCACATACGGCGAACCGGACAATTCCAAATACGAATACCGGATAAACAATGGATCATGGATACCTATGCCTCCCGGCTACACTATCACACTCCACAATGTGGATCATGGCAGGACCACCGTATCCCTCCGACCTGTAGGAGATGGCAACGCCACCACCCGGATAATCCTTGATATGCCCGGAAGAATCAGCCCCCGGATATGGGGATCTGCAATCGTCGCAGCTATTGCCGGCATTTCCTTCATCATATACCGACGCATCCGCAGAAAGAAATCCGGATCCGACCGCAGCCCGCATCCTCTTGATGAGACTGTCGATCAGCAACAAGAGAATGACGGCAATACGGAGGCGTCACTCCCGGAAAGGTCAAAATATGCCACCATCAAAATGACCGACAAGGAATGTGAGGAGATAATGGAGAAAATCTACAGGCTGTTCAAAAAAGAGAAACCGTACACCAACCCCAATCTCAAGATCGCGGATCTTGCAAAAATGGCGGGCATATCATCCCACAAGCTGAGCTACATCCTCAGCGAACACCTGAACATGGGATTTTATGACCTGGTCAACCAATACCGTATAGAAGAATTCAAACGCATTGTCAAATCGGGTGCTGACCAGACACTGACCTTGACAGCCATGTCGGAACGCGCCGGATTCAGCTCGCGCTCATCTTTCTTCAGATGCTTCAAGAAGCTTGAAGGCATCACTCCCGGAGAGTATCTCAAACGCAACTCGTAAGCCACGAGTTTTAAACGATCAAGACCTTTATCCACCGTTCACAAGTCTCAATAAATTATGTGAAATTAGAGTCCCAAAAAATTATATTACTGCGCCACAATATTTTGGACTCTAAAATATCCACTTCAATTGATTGACATGAAAATCGTCATGAAAAAATTTGCATCCCTCTTTTTGTGTCCTAATTTTGCATCCGTAACCTGAGTCCCGTTCCAAAGGCACACCTGAATGTCTGCCCGGGGTCTCACAAACCGACAAACCGACAAACCGACATGAACGACTCTTATCCATTCATAGCCGACCTATACAGCAAGCACAGGACGGAGCTCATCCGGTTCTTCGCAAAGCATATCGGAGACACAGCTACTGCGGAAGATCTCACCCAGGATGTGTTCATGCGCCTGCTGGAACGCAAAAACGAGATCCGAACAGAATCTGTCTGCGGACTCATGTATGTGGTAGCCCACAATATCCTGAAAGACCACCTGCGCCGTAAATATGTGAAGGAGGAATTCAAATGCCACATCGCGGAATCAAGCCTTCTATATGACACATCCACTGAAAGCGCGATAATCGCCGCCGACATATTCAGACTCGAATGCCGGATCATAGCCGGACTATCCCCGGCAAGGAAGAAAGCCTATGTGCTGACCCGTCTCGCAGGATGGTCTTCAAAAGAGATCGCAGGACTCACCGGACATTCCCGAAGAACTGAGGAAAACAATGTCTTCGCAAGCAGAAAAATCGTCAGAGACGCGCTCAGACATTGTTGCTGACCTTAAAACATCGCAAAAGTCCCGGCAATATCCCGTATCGACTTTACGGAAATCTTAACGCCCGGGCACATAATAACCTGACATAATAAACTTCTAACATTATCTAATTTACTTATCATGAAACAAATCCGAAACATTAGAAACATTGCCGTGTATGCACTGGCATTCGGAATCGGAGCTGTCTCGGTCTCTTGCGGAGACGACTCTGAGGGGCGTATTGAAATCAATAACGCCGCACCCGCTCAGGTGTCTGAAGTCAGCTATACGGAAGGTCCGGGAGAAGTGCGTCTCGCATGGAAAATCCCGACCGACCCCAGCTTCATGTACACCAAGGTGGAATACAAGAACAGTCGTGGGGAAGACACCTACAGGATGTATTCAAAAGATCATGCCGACGAGAATGGCGTAATACGTGCCACAATCCCCGGGTTCGCAAGCACTGATCCTGTTGAATTCCGTCTGTATGCCTGTTCCGTGAGAGGAAATTCCCGCGACGCGGTCGTTTATTCGGCAGCTCCCGGCGCCCCGGCTTTCCTTATGGTGGCTCAGTCGGTAAACGCGGAGCCTGCTTGGGGAGGAGTCAACGTTTCTTATGCTAATGAAACTGACGCGGATGTGATCATATCCGTGAAATACCACTTGAAATCAGATGCTTCAAAAGCCGGCGAAACCTCTTTCACTGCCAACGGCAACACCACTGCAAGCAGCTTCGTAGCCCTCAACACTTCCAATTCAGAATTTATCAACGGAGAAGAGGCTGTGCTCGAAATCTCTGCTCAAGACTCTGAAGGGAACTCGGCAGACCCCCGCAGTGTGGAAGTACGCACGAAGAAAGTGGTGGCTCTCGACCGCAGCAACTGGACATTCCCGGGATATGCCGACACAAATGACGCACAGATCGGCTACAGCTCTCAGGAGGCAGGCGGCGAAGGCGCATCTCCCAACGGCCGTGTGATCGCTATGCTTGACGGCAATGAAGGCTCTTTCTGGCACACCGCATGGAAAACTGCTTCCGACTATCCCCACTTCTTCATCATCGACATGGGAGAGGAGAATCTTGTGACCAACGTATCGATACGCCGCCGCACAGGAAACAACGGCACAAACATCGGCCAGACATTCTATACCTGTTCAAACGATGCTGCCACAGGCTCCAGTCCTGACGAATGGTCATGGACAAACCAGGGATGGTATCCTTTCGACCGCAATTCCGACCGCCATCAGATGTTCGGCATGCCGGAACCTGAAGAGGCGCGCTATATCAAGGTCTACTACGCAACTTCCGACAAAGGGGGAAATTTCGTGATGGTGTCTGAATTCAACGCCTACACCCCCGCAGAATAATACCACTTGAAACTAACTGAACCATGTATATCAAATCGATTTTAACAAGCACATTGCTCGGACTCGCAGTCCCCGCAATGACAGGAACTGTGGCGGCACAGACCTCACAGACCCAGGGCGCGGTAATAACCGGCGTGGTTGTCGATGACGCGGGCGAACCCCTCATAGGAGCCACAGTCAGACCGATAGGAAAACCGCAGAACGGAACCGTGACAGATATTGACGGACAATTCACCCTACGCGCCGCAGGCGTGAAAGAGATCGAGATCTCTTATGTGGGTTACCTGTCGCAGAAAGTATCTGTAAACGGACAGAAAGAACTGCGCATAGTCATGATCCCTTCTACCGAAGCCCTTGAAGAACTTGTCGTAGTGGGCTACGGCACACAGAAAAAGGAATCCCTCACAGGCGCCATCACTCAGATTAAAGGTGACCAGGTATATAAAAACCGAGGTGTAACAAATACGGCTACCGCACTGCAGGGTGAAATAGCTGGTCTGACTGTGACCAGAAGTTCAACACGACCCGGTAGCGAAGGCGCCAATTTCCAGATCCGTGGCGCCAGCACAATCAATGGTGGAGACGGTCCGCTTATCCTTATCGACGGTCAGGCAGCCTCCATGGACGAGCTCAACCAGATGGACGGTAACAATATTGAGAATATTTCCGTGCTTAAAGACGCCTCGGCAGCAATTTATGGTGCACGTTCCGCCGGTGGTGTTATACTCGTCACTACAAAACGTGGTAAAGCCGGTAAAGCAAGAGTAAGCTATCAGGGATCATACAGCCGTACAATCGATGGCATACAGCTTCCGATCACCAACAACTCCGAATGGCTCGACATGTTTTATGAGGCGCAGTACCGCGATGCAGCAGCAAGCAATCCCGGCATTACAGACCCTCAGGAAATCCATAATCGTATCAACTGGTGGATCTTCAACTCTTTCGGCGGAACCCCCGTACAGAAGAACCCGACCACAGGCGAATGGGAGACCTATGGAGAGACTGTTGTAGGGGAAGGTCTTTACAATGCACTTCGTGAAGGGAAACCATTCTTCCTTAAGAGAGGGAACTTCATCGACTCCTGGCAGCCGGGCAATTATCTGCTCGACTTCCTATATGGCAATGCCAACACCTGGAAGCACAATGTATCTGTTTCAGGAGGTGATGAAAAATTCAACTATTTCGCGGCAATCAACTATTCTGACGCCCAGTCACAGTTGAAAGTGGCGGAAGACGGTGAGAAGAAATATGGCGCGCGTGTGAACATGGACTACAAACCTTCCGATTTCTTTAAGATAGAGACAGGTTTCGCTTACGATAAGCGTGACATCACAACTCCGTCGCAAGGTATCGGCAGAGGATGGCAGGACATGTGGTTCTGGGCAATCACCAATGAAAACGGAGATGCCTACGATACGTTCTCAAACAACCGTAACCCCTACGGATGGTTCACCCAGGCAGGGGAAACCAAATCAAAATGGAGCACTCTTCGCGCCAATGGAAAGGTGACACTCGATTTCTCTAAATGGGTGAAAGGTCTCTCTATTTATGGTAGCGCGGCCTACAAGAGCGTACGTCAGGATGTCTCTATCGAAAATCTTGAAGTCAAGTTCTACGACTGGGTGGGTAATCAGACTTCCGCTACTCAGAACAGTCCCGCCAAACTTGAACAGGAAAACAAAGAATGGACAAGCTATACTCTCGGTCTGTTCGCTCAGTATAACCGTCTTTTCGCCGAAAAACATCAGGTTGATGCAATGTTCGGTATCACAGGTGAGAACGAAGACTATAAGCGTATAAAGGCAGGACGATACAAAGGTGAGCTTTATCCCGGCTCCGGGCTGAGTGACCTCAATGTGTTCCAAGGGGGCGACAACAATGCCGCCGAGGGTGGCGCCAATTCATGGAGCTTCCTCTCCTATGTGGCAGACCTCCGCTATGCATTCAACGACACTTATCTGTTAAGCTTCCTCTGGCGTCATGACGGTTCTTCCAAACTTACTCCTGAAAACCGTTGGAAAGACTTCTATTCAATTTCAGGTGGTTGGGTCTTCACAAATGAGAATTTCTTCCGCAATCTCAATATTGATGAATGGATGAACTTCGGTAAGATCCGCTATAACTACGGTAAGACCGGATCTGTAACCGGTATCGGAAACTACGAATCATATTCCACTATCAAGACCGGATCTGTATATCTCGGAGGTAATAGCCTAACATCAATGTGGATAGACGGTATGCGTTCTGCAAACCGTACTTGGGAGACATTGCATTCACATGACGTAGGTATCGACCTCGGTTTCTTCAACAACCGTCTGCGCGGATCGTTCGACTGGTTCAGCAAGACCAACTCAGGTATGTTTATCGATGTCGTATATCCATCAATACTCGGTGCGTCCGCTCCAAAGACCAACAACGGTAAGCTAAATACCAAAGGCTGGGAAGTGGAAGTGAACTGGCGTGACCAGATCAACGAATTCCAATACAATGTCGGGTTCCAGATTTCCGATGCGTGGACTGTACTTCAGGAACTGACAAGCAACGAGAATGTTCCAAATCCCGGACACAATATCAACCGTCTAATCGGCAAGCCTCTTAACGCGATCTATGTATACCAGACTGACGGAGTATTCCAGAATCAGGAAGAGGTGGATGCGTTCTATGAGATGTATTACTGGAACGCCGACCACTCCGGTCCTAAATCAGGCAACATACTTCCGGCTCCGTCCGAGACAGGGACCAACCGTCTGCGTCCAGGAGCACGCAAACGTGTCGATCTTGACGGCGACGGCGTGATCACTGTAAAAGATATCTATTATGCAGGCGATGCCGCTCCACGTCTTTCTTTCGGCATCAAGGGCGGTCTTAACTGGAAAGGTATCGACTTCTCTTTCTTCTTCCAGGGAATCGGCAAACAGAATGTGCTCCGTTCAGGCAACATGTATGCTCCGTTCGTGGTCAACTACTGTCTGCAGAACAATACTTTCCTCGGCAAAACCTGGACTCCCGAAAACGGAAGCAACGAGTATACCGTAATGTCGCGCGACAACAATTTCAACAGATTCAATTATGCGGACTCTGATGTTTCTGTACAGAACAACAGATATATGCGTCTGAAAAACCTCGTTGTCGGATATACACTCCCCTACTCGATCACTTCTAAAGTGGGTGTTGAAAAATTCCGTGTTTACTTCTCAGGCGACGACCTTTGGGAATGGACCAAGATCAAAGACGGCTATGATCCTGAATATGGCGAAGGTTCAAACAATATCTTCCCTCTCTGCCGTATGCTCAACTTCGGTGTGGAACTTGAATTCTAATAATCCTCAATTGAAACAGACATGAAAACCAATAAATATATATTTCCTTTCCTGGCACTCGGACTGGCTATGACCTCTTGCTCCGACTTCCTTGACAAGGAGCCTCTTGACCAAGGTACGGACGCGATCATGTACAAGACACCGGCGCAGTTCGACCAGGCGGCGCTCGCGCTGTACAGCTTTCCCGGATGGAATAATGCTAATTTCGACGGCAATCTCGACGTTTCCGGAATCGGCGGCAACGGAGGTGGCAGCGCGCCACAGTCAAACGGCACATGGAACGGCTGCTACAGCCAGCTTCGCAACATCAATATACTGCTCCAGAAAGCGAATGAATATGGCGACATAGATGCCATATCAAGTTCTGTGGGAACTGCATATTTTTTCCGTGCATGGCAACATTTCACCCTGCTCAAAGCTTTCGGAGGAGTCCCGGTGGTGGATCATGTACTCGACACTAACGATCCCGTGCTTTTCGCTCCGCGCAACAGCCGTTATGAGGTGATGGCACTGATACTCGATGACCTGCATAAAGCTGTAGAACTGCTTCCGAAAAGATCAACACTTCCGGGTCTTGAGAATCGCGGCCGTCTTACAAAAGAGGCAGCCCAGGCATTCCTTGCACGTGTGGCACTTCATGAGGCTACTTGGGAGAAATATGTTCCCTCTATCGGTCTTGATCTTGACGGCGACGGCACAGCTGTCGGCTCAGGTACTGTCAAGCCCGACGGTTATCCTTCTGTCAACGATATGTTGAAGATCGCACAGGATATGTCGAAGGCTGTGATCCAGGAAGCGGAGACAGGCACATTCGAACTCTTCAATGCCTGTGATGAACTCAGCTATTACGAGCTCTTCAATATTGATGACGGCGATGGCAATGTTTCCAATCACAAAGGGGTCGGCAAGTCTGCAAACAAAGAGTTTATTCTCACCAATGCATATGACTATACCCTCAAGCGTTCCGGCAGGAATATTGCTCATACGGTTGCGACATGGCAGGCGGTGAATATCAGCGCATACCTTGGCGAGTCTTATGTATGCTCAAACGGTCTTCCGATCTATCTGAGCACCTCAGGTAGCCTTGACGATGCATATTACAACCCTGATTTCGGTGGATACGACACCTATATGGGTGAGTATGAGAACCGCGACATGCGTTTTGTAGGTACAACCTATCTACCTGACCGTCCGGTATACTGCTGCGACGGCGAACACTGGGTGCCACGTACAGAAGCCGGTCCCGCTTATCCGGAAGCTGTGTTCCCCGAAGCTACCGACCATTACGATTCCACAGATCCTGCCAACTCAAGCAAGCTTGTGATCTACAATCCGATGATAGGTCTTAACGCCACACACAACGGATATGGTTCCCGTAAGTTTATGCCGGAGGGTTCAGGACGTGCAGACAACACAGATGCCGCCGACTATCCTATCATCCGCCTTGCGGAAGTACACTGCATTTACGCCGAAGCCACCTGTGAGCTTGGCAACGGCGCTATCTCAGACGCAGACCTCAACTTCTCTATCAACAAGAACCGTGCACGTGCCTATGTGGCTCCTTTAACAAACGCTTTGATCGCGAATGTATATGACGCCAACTGGTTTAACTTCGAGACCGGGCGCCATGAGGTTCATAAAATGACAATGATGGATGAGATCCGTCGTGAACGTATGGTTGAGCTTCACGGAGAAGGTTTCCGTCTTGACGACCTCAAGCGTTGGGGTATCGCCCATATCAATCTCCGCGGTCAGAAACTCGGCCGTAAGATTCTCGGCACCTTCTACACAGATCCTACCAAGAAGGTTAACTCACTCCAGTATTCAGGCGAGCCTCTCTACAATCCTGAGACTCGTCCTACTCAATGGGGTCTCGTATCAGAGGATCCTGCCGATATCGACTACGGACGTCCGATTGCCACGATTCCAGGCAACTGTCTCTGGAGCCAGAGAGATTACCTCGATCCGCTCCCACTTGAGCAGATCCGTCTTAACCCCAATCTGACTCAGAATCCGGGTTGGTAATCAGAAATCGGAATATTTTAAAACGGAAAATCCAAAAGTAAAAAAGATTGTTTTAGGTTCACTATCTTTTGATTGACTCAATAAAGTTGTTTAAACTTTAATTTGAATCCAATCCAAACCGAAAAAGATTTTATTTCATCATTAATAGGTTAAAATGTAGGAAAGCAGGTTAGGCTGCAAAAAGAGCGAGGCGCATGCCCCGCTCTTTATTTTTTAGATTACGTCAAAATATGGGAAAAGATTTCAAAAATATTTTGCCACTTCATCCGGTGTTAGAGCCAGGTATCGGGCTATGGTGGATGCATCCAACCCTGCATTCCTCATCGTGCGGATATTGGTTGCCAGGGTTTCCTCTCTCCCTTTCTCCATACCTTTCTCCATACCTTTCTCCATGCCTTTCTCCATGCCTTTCTCCATGCCTTCTTTCAGACCTTCTTTCAGACCTTCTTTCCTGCCTCGTTGCTCGGCATATTCGATAACTGCGACACCGTCGCGATATACCTTCAGAGACTCGTCATAATTAAGACGCTCCTGTCTTGACAGGGAATTGAGATTGCAGACCTCCTCAAGTCTGCCGAAAATCATATTCTGTGCCTTGAACGGCATCCTTTCAAGTGTCTCCATATGCTTAAGTATATAAATCCATCTTTCAAAATCTGTCTCACACTCCGATTCGCTCTTCTCCATCTTGGGAAGCGTTATATAGTAAAGATGCAGTTTGTCCGAAAATTGTTCAGTTGTGCCCTTGAAATGCAATGACACTTCAGAACAGAGGGTCCAGTCCTTGAGACCGTCCATATAGAAATTAAGGAAGAATATGCCGTAAACCCTTTTGACATCGAAATTCCATTCCTTTCCACGTTCTCCCTGCTGCGCTATCGCCGAAGCGACATAGAAGATTGAACGGTCTTTGAAAAAAGGTTGTGCGGCGTTCTGCATCTCAACAATCACGTGTTCTCCATTCTCTGTGGTGCAGTAGATGTCATAGATGATCCTTCTGCCATCAAAGAACTGGGGAAATATCTCCTTGTCGCGGAAGACAATGTCGACTATCGGATTTTCTCCATGAATCAATTCATTGAGAAAACTGATCAGGAGATCCTTGTGAATTTCCTGACCGAAGATCCTCTTGAACCCTTCATCAGTGAATGGATTGATATATTTCCCCATAATATTTTGTATTTGTTTTAATTTCACAAATATACGCATTTTTAGAATAATCTCAAAAGATATTGGAAATTATTAAAAAAAATACACGCAGATTAAACAAGTGCTAATTTACAAAAAATTTTGTTTTTAGATCAATAATTTGTATATTTGTGAATCAAAATCAAAACATTGGAATTATGGGGAAGTATATCAATCCATTTACCGATGCCGGGTTCAAAAGGATCTTCGGTCAGGAGGCAAATAAAGATCTTCTGATAAACTTTCTCAATGAAATCATTCAGGGAGAAAGCCCCATTGTAGATGTGAAATATCATGACAAGGAGATATTTCCACAATTCTACGATGGCAGACGTATAATATACGACATCTATTGCACCACTCAGGACGGGGAGCATGTGATTGTGGAGATGCAGAACGCGTCTCAGCCATTTTTTAAGGACAGATCTATTTTTTATGCCGCTTCTGCCATTGCACAGCAAGGAATGGCGGGAAAAGAGTGGAGTTTCGATATTAAGAGGGTATATGGAATATTTTTCTTGAATTTCATACTCAATGATGCGCACAATTGGAAACTCAAGACTGAGGTGGTATTGAAATTTAAGGAAACGGATGAACTATTTTCCGATAAACTGCATCTATTCTATATTACCCTTCCCAAGATGACAAAAAGGGAAGACGAGTGTGTGACTGATTTTGAAAGATGGATTTATAATCTCAAGCATATGGAAACAATGGAAAGAATGCCGTTCAAAGGTAACAATATGATTTTTGGTCGTCTCGAAGAGGTTTCGAATCTTAATGCTCTGAGCAGGCAAGAACGTATGAATTATGAAGAGTCCCTCAAAGTCTACAGAGACAACAAGGCAATATTGTCTTATGCGATAGAACAAGGATTCGAGCAAGGAATTGAAAAAGGGAAAGTCGAAACATTGTCTGCCAATATCCGAAACATGCGCAATGCAGGGTTAGACAATCCCACGATTGCCAAATATTTAGGATTGTCTGTTGAGGAAATCCTGAGCTATTCTTAATTCCTCATTTCCAGACATGACGAATTCAAGATATGAAGAGCAATTGAAACTATTGATATTTCAATTGCTCTTATTTCATAACATATACTATCCTATCGCTGTCCTCTTGATAAATATGCAATGTCTATCATATCTCTTTTGTCCTCTCATAATATCAATTTATCATTTAAGTGTAAGAAAGCTTTTATACGTATATATATTAAAAGGAATCTTTATATTGACTTTAAACCCAAACATCATAAACATATGTACAAATTACTGTTAACAATTATTCTGGCAGTATCCTCGCTCCACGTTCTCAGAGCAAATGCCAATAACAGTTCTGACAATATCAGTGTGGGAAAGTTCCATAACGGTGTAATACTTGATACGAAAGACGCGATATTTGACCTTATTTCAGGAGAGGAAGGAGACCGCGTCTGTCTACGGTTACCGGTCGGGACTAAAAAAATAAGAGCCGTGCTATATTGTCACCAGAATATGACCGAAGAAGTATTATTCCGCAGCAAACTGTTCCGTAGTCGTATGGACAGTCTCGGTATCGCAATGGTTTTTATCCAGAATGGCTCTCAGGACTGGGATGTATCCAAAGGTTGTCAAGATCGTTTTGAGAAAATAATGGATGAACTCGCCACAGCAAGCGGACACCCGGAAATAGCACAGGCGCCAGTTATACCTTTCGGACATTCAGCACAGGCAACATTTCCATGGAATTTTGCCGCCTGGAATCCTGACCGCACGCTTTGCATAATATCTTATCATGGCGACGCACCCCGCACAAATCTTTGTGGATATGGCAGAGCGAACATTGAATGGGGACGCACAAGAAACATAGACAGTATCCCGGGATTGATGATAGAAGGAGAATATGAATGGTGGGAGGCAAGGGTAAGACCCGCTTTGGCTTTCCGCATGATGTATCCGGAAAGCCGTATCTCCTTTTTATGCGATGCCGGGAAAGGGCACTTCGATTTAAGTGAAGAAACTCAGGATTACATTGCGAAGTTCATTGAAAAATCACTCGTTGATCCCCGTCCGACCGGAGGAGAATATTATTCCCGCTGGTTTGAAGATGGCACAGAAAGCCCTGACCCCCACGATCAGTTCTGGTATCATGACAAAGAGATGGTCAGTCTTACCAAAGCCCGATATAAAGCATCT
This sequence comes from uncultured Porphyromonadaceae bacterium, assembly GCA_947174235.1. Taxonomy (GTDB): domain Bacteria; phylum Bacteroidota; class Bacteroidia; order Bacteroidales; family Muribaculaceae; genus Lepagella. The sequence continues at coordinate 20,507 of CAMWID010000012.1, forward strand.
TTGGGTAAGAAAATGCAATATCTTTCAGCTAAAATCAATGGCAACACCATATCCTTCAATCCAGACAGTCATATCAAGATGAATATAACTGTCGATACTCCTGAATTTACGGTCGAACCTTATTTTATTAATGAAAATCATGACTCGGAAAGCAATAAACACGCATCGGTAAAGCCTCGTGTGGTGATATTGTCCGGACCGGTGATTCAGACCGGGGAATATAGTTTCAAATATGATCCCGATTATTTCGGCAAAGACCCCGACAGACTTTGGAGCGGTATAACCCTGTGTCTTGAGGCAGATGGTGATGAAAATTACAAATCGGCAGTCCAGGAACTGAATATCCGTATTAATACGGAATTTTGAATACGATTCAATTCATCTCTTTTAAATTAAAAAATGAATAAGTAGCTGCAGACAATAACTGACATAATGGATATGGAATCATTCGGATGAGATCAAATTAGGATCTGAAGTAGTAATATACAGACACTATCATTGATAATACGAAGTGAAGATCACCATGGAAGGTAATAGACATATGATCATTTATTGTTCGTAGCTACTTAAATATCTTATGAGCATATGAAGCAGTTAATACTGTTTTTGAAATTTATTCTTGGGATATGTCTTTTCTTTCCATTGCCGTTGAAGGCGCAGGAGGTCAATGACACTGTCAGGGTGTTGTTCATCGGTAACAGCTACACCCATTATCATGATCTGCCGGAAATGGTGAGACAGATTGCAAGCCATGCCGGGATGCATGAGAAAATGAAGGTATCTTCCACATCCTTTACTCCGGGCGGATGCACGTTCAAAAAACATCTCGAAAACCCCGAACTTGTGAAAGCCCTTAAAAACGGCAAATGGGATTTCGTGGTACTACAAGAACAAAGCACCGCCCCGGCTCAGAAAACAAAATCCGTAATAGAAAACGTCTATCCGTATGCCGCGCGCCTTGCAGCCCTTGCCACGGAAGGAAGTCCTGACACCAAGGTGATATTCTATATGACCTGGGGACACAAAGACGGATTTGCACCGGCTGCCGATCACTACCCGATTATTACGACATATGAAGGGATGCAAGACCGCCTCATTACAAGTTATATCGAGATGGCTCACGACAACGGCGCGATGTGCGCACCGGTAGGTATGGCGTGGAAAAAGATGAGGAAAGAACGCCCGTATGACACCCTGTATTGGCCTGACAGAAGTCATCCCTCCCGCCTCGGCACATATCTCGCCGCCAACGTGATATATTCTACTATGCTCGGGAAACCATATCAGACCACCTGGACCGGCGGTCTTGATGCCGGACTTGCCGAATATATCCAGCAAACGGCACAACAAACTGTCTTTGACAACAGATCGCTTTTGAATATCAAATAATCGCCTGCTTTCATATCGTAATACCTATTTTCAGGAGTATGATTTTATGTATTTTCCGGAAACTCGCTCAGAATTATGCAATTTGACCGGTAGATATTGCTTATGGTTGAAGAAATGTTTGTATATTTGTAAAAAACTAACCGAAATAGCTTCTCATTCATATTTTATGAAAAAAATCTGTATTCTATTAACCTTAATTCTTACTGCATCCGGATGCCTCGCGCAAACAAAATCGTGGAGCGCAGACAATGGCAACGGAACGTTTACCAACCCCCTTACATATGACGAATTTTCCGATCCCGATATCATACGTGTGGGTGACGATTATTATCTGGCAGGCACGACAATGCACACGGTTCCGGGTCTTGTGATCCTTCATTCCAAAGATCTCGTAAACTGGGAAAACGTGTCATATTGCTTCGACCGTTTCGACTTCGACGACGATGCATTTTCTCTCAAAAACGGCAAGGAGATCTATGGACAGGGCATATGGGCTCCATGTATCCGCTACAACAATGGAAAATTTTATCTCTACAGCAATGTCAACGGAAAAGGGCTACAATGCTATGTGAGCGACAAAATCGAAGGCCCTTGGAAACACATAAACATGGAGGGGAGGATATACGATCTCAGCGTTCTCTTCGACGATGACGGAAAGATTTATGCCATCCATGGCTACGGAGAAGTGAAATGTACCGAACTTAAACCCGATATGAGCGGTCCTATAGAAGAAACCGAACGGGTGATCATTCCTGAAGGGAGTTCCGTAGGAGAAGGACATCACATGTATAAGATAGACGGGATGTATTATCTGATATCCACGGATTACGTCCCTAACGGACGCACACTGTGCTCACGTTCAAAAAGTATCTGGGGACCATACGAAACCTGCGTGATCACCGCAGACGAGACTTTCGGTTATCATGCCGCCCCCATGACTGAGATAAAAGGGAGAATCATGCCCGACGGATATCCCGTAAGCATCACGCCCCCGGATCCCGACAAGACACGCGCCTCAAATATCCATCAGGGAGGAATAGTATCCACTCCCGACGGACAATGGTGGGCTCTTCTGATGATGGATTTCCATTCTCTCGGACGTACCGTCACTCTTGCCCCGATCACCTGGAAAGACGGCTGGCCCATGATCGGTCTTGAGGGGAATCTCGGCAGGGCGCCACGCACATGGCTGAAACCCAATACCGCCGCTCGCGACACCGAACCTATCCACGCTCCATACGAACGCAGCGATAATTTCAACGGCAAAAGCCTTGCACGCGTATGGCAGTGGAACCACAATCCGGATGACAAGATGTGGAGTCTCACAAAAGGGAAACTCAGACTGAAAACAATGCCTGCGGATCAACTGATGTGGGCACGCAACACTCTAACCCAAAGAGCTATCGGCCCGGAATCGATAACAACCGTAGAACTCGACGCATCCAATCTTAAAGACGGCGACGTGTGCGGATTGGGCAACATAAACGTGCCCTGCTCCTGGGCAGGATTGGTAAAAAAAGATGGCAAACTGATTCTGCGCAGATTCGAACAGCTTGACAACGACACCCTTGACGTGCCCGTGACGCTTAAAGACAACCGGATATGGCTCCGTTTCATCGGAGATTTCGACAATGACAAAGGTCGTTACGCATATTCCACCGACGGCTCGACATTCCATGATCTCGGAGGAGACATGACCCTCAGCTATCAGCTTATCACATTCCAGGGAGCGAGAATGTCGCTGTTCGCATTCAATACTCTGGGTAAAAACGGCGGTTACGCGGAATTTGACAATTTCACAGTCGAGGAACCCAAGGCTGACCGTTCCGGCTACATCCCTTTCGGAAAGACGTTCCGTATCATAAATCTTGCAACCGGTCTGCCGATGGATGCCACCCGTCATGGATTGATGTATGACACACATGCAGACGCCGACAACGATCAGACACGATTCCGTGTGATCGACAGAGGAAACGGCAAAGTCGTGCTCCAATGTGCCGACGGACGATATGTATTTGTATCAGGATTCGGACTTCCGGGTGACGTAAGACTTACGGACGACATCAATCTCGCGGAGGAATTCATGTGGCAGGATTATCTGAACAAGGAGTTCATGCTCATGTCTACCCGCACACACCGCTACATCGGCAAGAGTCCCACAACGGGCAGTCCATATTCCATGGATTATACAGGTTCCGACCCTGCCCGAAGAAACGGCGCGGTATTCCGCTGGGAAGAATAAGAAATAGCACATACATCTATCCCGTCTGCAAATTATCTCATAAATTGCAGACGGGATCTCTTTTTTCATGTCGATTGAGTATATTTGCGATGTGAAACGAATTATGGATATGTGGAGCTGATCCGGCTCTTTATCTATCTTATTTCACAAACTATTATCCGATATGAAAGATTTAAACGAACTGACCAAAATAATGGCGGGAGCCATACTCCTGTCCGGCGCATGTCTCTCAGCCGGAGCTGCCGTGGTTACATACCCCGCCCCTGCCGAGGCTGAACTCAACAAGACTTTCAATGTGGAGGTGCGCCAGACCGGCACCGAAGAATGGCAACCAGTTGATGTATACGCCGTGAAAGTAGATGAAACTATTGTCGGCAAACATAACGTCAGGACTGTCTCGATGGCATATTTTGATTTCGACGGTAAGGTGGATGTACGTGTCACCTCAAACGAAATCCCTGTGAAAGAAGCCCGCGTGCGCCCTCTTTCATATTCCATACCGGTAGATGTGTCGGGAAATACATTTACTTTTACCCTCGACATGCCAAGAAATCTTTCAGTGGAGGTGAACGGCGAGATTTTCAACAATCTGCAACTGTTTGCCAATCCGCTCGACACCAATACTCCCGCCAATCCCAAGAAATGGGCGAAAGACAAGAACCATATCTATTTCGGGCCTGGTTTCCACAGGCTTGATTCCGCAATGACAATCGGATCCGGCAAAACCGTATATGTGGCAGGCGGAGCGCGTATTGACGGTGCCCTGATTGTAAGAGGCGACAATGTGAAGATCTTCGGACGTGGCATGGTCTATCCGGAGGGACGCGGCGCCGGGATCGCCGTGGAACGCTCGAATGACGTGGAGATCGAGGGTCTGTTTTCCACACAGTGTCCTGTAGGAGCAAGCAACCGTGTGAAAATAAGCAATGTGAAAGTGATGAGCAGCTATGGCTGGGGCGACGGGTTTAACGTGTTTGCCTCAAACGATGTCACCTATAATCACATTTTTGCCCGCACCTCCGACGACTGCACCACCATCTATGCTACAAGAAAAGGTTTCAACGGCGGATGCCGGAATATCCTCACTGAAGACGCGGTGCTCTGGGCTGACGTAGCACATCCCTTCATGATCGGTCTGCATGGGAGCGCCGCAGAATTAGGTACTGACGCCCCGGCGGACGTGATCGACAATATCGTATACCGCAATATCGATGTCGTTGACATGCATGAGAAACAGGTGGATTACCAAGGAGTTTTCGCAATCCTTGCCGGCGACAACAATATAGTGAAGAATATCACATTCGAGGATATCCGTATTGAAAATTTCCGCAGGGGAAGACTTATTGATATCCGTATCCCATGGAACAAGAAATATTGCGCCGCACCCGGCACATGTATCGAGAACGTGCTCTTCAAAGATATCTATTATAACGGAGACCGCTCCGAGCTGTCAATGATCATCGGCTATGACGAGACACGCAAGGTGAAGGGGGTGACATTCGACAATCTTGTGATCAACGGAGAGCATATCTACGACAAGATGCCCGGCAAACCGGGATGGTATAAGACAGCCGACATGCTCCCCATGTTTATCGGCGAGCATGTGGAAGACGTTGTCTTTAAATAATTCATAATCAATAATCCATAATTTATGAAACGCTACACAGTCGCGATATTATATATATTCTGCCTGATTGCCGCCCAAGCGGCGATCAGGCATCCCTCTCTTCTTTTTACCCCTGACCGCGTGAAGAATGCGAAAGAGGCTCTGAAGACAGATACCGCCATGCAGAACGCCTGGCGTGTGATACAGGCGGAAGCAGACCGTCAGGCTGAAGGGAACGGAGACGTGAGAAAACTTGAATATCCCGCGCTCGCATACATAATGACGGGAGACCGCAAGTATGCCGACAAGATAAAGGATGTGCTTCTTGCTACGGCGAAAACCAAATCCTGGGGCGACAGGGAGATGCTTGCCCGTACCCCTGCATGGCGCAGCGAACTGCAGATGGCACACCGTTCTTTTCAGGTGGCGGTGGCGTATGATGTCATCTATGACCTTCTGACCCCGGCGGAACGCATGGAGATAGCAAAGGGGATGTATGATCTTGCCGTGGAGCCGCTGCTCGGTGACTGGATACTTGAACCAACCCGAATACATTCTCTCAATTCCATGGGGCATAACTGGTGGACATCCTGCGCCGGAATGGGCGGACTGCTCGCCCTTGCCATAAGCAATGAGATTCCGGAAGCGAAGAAAGGAGCCGAGACTCTGATAGAGGTACTTCCCGAATGGTTTGACTTCAACGGAGACGTCATACAGCACAAGCCACGTTCTTTCGACCGCGACGGGGGGATGTACGAGAGTATAAATTACGCAAGCTTCGGCACAACGGAAGCCTTGCTCTTCCGTCTCGCCTGGCTAAATTCCCATCCCGGAGCAAAACTCGAGGATATTCCCCAGACCGCCAAACTCGCCTCTTTTTTCTGTCATGTGGCATATCCGCGCAAGGGGGAATTATATAGTATTAACTTCGGAGACAGCCATAAGAATGTCACCGGAGAAAGCTCTATGCTGCTGGCTTACGCGATGGGGGATAAATCTCCCGAGACATTATGGTATGTCAATCAGGTGAAAGAAGGGCAACATCGTGAAGGATTTCCTCGTATATTCCCGATGGGATTCCTTTACACTCCCGACTTGTCGAAAGCTCCAGCAACCCCGGCTCTCCCCACATCCCACCTCTGGAAAGATTTCGGATGGGCGACCCTGCGCGACAGCTGGGAGAAGGACGCCACCATGCTTGCCGTGAAATCCGGCATGACCTGGAATCATTCACATGCGGATGCAAATTCCTTTATTATCTTCCATAAAGGTGTGGATATCATAAAAGATGCCGGGAACTGCAGCTACGGCAGACCGGAATACCGTAATTATTTTTTCCAGAGTGACGCCCACAATGTGGTGAAATTCAATGGCGAGGGGCAACCTTCGTTTCAGCAATACCACGGCACTATGCTTCCCGGATCGGTAAGTTCTCTGACCGACGGCGGCAACATCAAATATGTCCTTGCCGACGGCACCGGACCCATGTCAAAGCATTTCAACCGCAACTTCCGTCATTTCCTGTGGATCGACAATGTAATTTTCATTATCGATGACATAGGCAGCCATGAACCGGGACATTTCGAATGGCTCTGGCATCCCGGAGGCGAGGCAACAAAACGGGGATTCGACCTGGAAGTGAAGAACGGGCAATCTGCGGTGGCTGTGCGTCCACTTTATCCACGGCAGCTCGCATACAGTAATTTCGTTCATGACTATCCGGAAGATCTGTATTGGGAAGTGAAAGAAGGTCCGACAGAGAGTCTTCAGGGTACGGAAGAATACTACTCTTTCCATCTCCCGGAAACCACCGACAGGGTCAAGGGAGTAACGGCGGTGATCCTCAAAGATTCTCCCGACGACAAAAATCTTCCTGTAATAGAGCGGCGCGAGGGTAAGAACTGGATAGGGATGCGCATGAGACACAACGGCAAAGTCACAGACATCTATATCAATCAGCTTGCCGACGGCAGACTGATGCACATGAATTCATGGATCGATGCAGACGGATGGACCACTGACGCCTACATGTTTGCGGTCAGTTATCCGGAGGGTGGAGATGCAGCTAATCCGTATGAAACGTTTATTGGGCACGGCAGTTCATTGCGGCGCGGTGACGACGTGCGTTATTCCTCACTCTCCAAACTCAACCTTATAGCCGGCGGTAGCGGTCGCTCTCTTGACCTCAATGTTACGGGTCAACCCCGTGTCAACCTCCGCTACAAGGCTTCTCCCACTTCTCTAAATGTGAACGGCAAGACTGCAAAGATAGAGCGCGACGGCAATATGATCAAAGTAAAATATCGCGAATAAAATCTTTGGTCGGGATATAAAAAAAGGTGCAACCGGTAAGGATGCACCTTTTTTTATTATCAGAAATTCCGATTATTTCAGTTTCGCCTTGATAGCCTCGGTCTCTTTCTCATAACCGGGCTTCTCGAGGAGGGCGAACATGTTTTTCTTGTAAGCCTCGACTCCGGGTTGGTTGAAAGGATTCACCCCAAGGATATATCCGCTTATACCGCAAGCTTTCTCGAAGAAATAGATAAGCTGACCGAGAGTGTGCTCGTCGAGCTTGTTGATCTCTATCTTGATATTGGGTACACCTCCGTCAACATGGGCGATCTTCGTGCCGAGCTCAGCCATCTTGTTGACCTCGTCGATACGTTTGCCTGCAAGGTAATTGATTCCGTCAAGGTTGGCTGCATCCTCGGGGATACGACGTGTGATAGCAGGTTCCTTCACAGAAATGACGGTCTCGAATATGGTGCGCTCCCCTTCCTGGATCCACTGTCCCATTGAATGAAGGTCAGTGGTGAAGTCTACAGACGCGGGGAAGATACCCTTGCCGTCCTTACCTTCGCTCTCACCGTAAAGCTGCTTCCACCATTCAGCGAAATAATGCAGTTTGGGATTGAAATTGACAAGGATCTCAGTCTTTTTGCCAGCCTGATAAAGGGCGTTGCGCAGACGTGCGTAAACCTCACTCGGATTCTCGTCACCTGCGTGCTTTGTTGTCTCCTCCATCTGAGCCGCGCCAGCCACAAGCTTCACGATATCGAAGCCGGCACATGCTATCGGAAGAAGTCCCACGGGAGTGAGTACAGAGAAACGTCCGCCCACGTTGTCAGGAATGATGTAAGTCTCATAACCCTCCTGAGTGGCGAGAGTGCGTAGCGCGCCCTTCTTCTCGTCAGTCACAGCCACAATAAGATCTTTAGCAGCTTCCTTGCCTGCCTGCTTCTCCAGCATTTCCTTGAAAATACGGAAAGCTATCGCAGGTTCCGTGGTTGTTCCGGATTTTGAGATGACGATGATACCGAATTTCTTACCTTCGAGAAGTTTCTCAAGTTCCGCGGTATATTCCTCGCCGATGTTCTGTCCGGCATAAAGCACTTTAGGATTATTGGGTTGCGGGGCATAAAAATCAGCGAACGAGTCAGAAAGAGCGGAGATCACCGCCTTGGCGCCGAGATAGCTCCCGCCGATACCTACACATACCACATATTCGCAATTCTTGCGGAGGCGTTCCGCAGTCTTGTTGATTCTTGAAAGGAGTTCCTGCGAAGTTGACGACGGAAGATCGAGCCATCCGAGAAAATCGGAGCCTTCCCCGCTGCCCTCGTTAAGCTTTGCCATGGCGTCTACAGCGGCAGCCTTGTTTGCCTCATATTGTTTCTCAGCGAAATAAATCGCGTCCTGAATGTTGATTTCAATAGATTTCATTGTCTTTATATTAAAATGTTTCGGGCTATATGCAATGCATCCCAAGATATTAATGATTATGAGAGCCGTTTTGTTCCGGAAAATCCCTCGTTATAAGAAACATTAAAACTTTTTGATGCAAATCTCGTTAAGCAAAACAGATACTGCCTGTGCCATAGTCCCGGGACTATGGCACAGGCAGTATCATGAAAAAGTTTCAGATACACGGGCGAATGCCGTCTTCGGCGAATCTCCGTGGTACAATATTCTGTATACACAGTCAAGTATGGGCATATCTACCCTTACGGTGGCTTCATTGATCTCATGCATGCATCGTGTGCCGTAATATCCTTCCGCCACCATTTCCATCTCCATTTTCGCCGCCTTCACGCTATGACCCTTGCCGATCATCGCCCCGAAATTATGGTTGCGCGAAAACAGGCTGTAGGATGTGACGAGCAGGTCGCCGAGATATGCGGAGCGACATATGTCGCGGTTCATGGGAGCTATGGCATCGATAAACGCGCGCATCTCCCTGACAGCGTTGCATACGAGCATCGCCTTGAAGTTATCGCCTGCTTTCATTCCGTTGACCATTCCGGAAGCTATGGCATATACATTCTTAAGGACGGCGGCATATTCTATACCTTCCACATCCTCAGAATATATCGTCTTGAGCCGGACTCCCGCTATGGCTTTTCCGAACTCTCTCCCCTTCTCCGGATCGTGACATCCGATAGTAAGATAGCTGAGATGATCAAGCGCAACCTCCTCGGCATGACACGGACCTCCGATCACCATGAGATTGGAGTCATCGCATCCGTGATTACGGGCGAACCATTCGGTGACAATCATATTGTCGCCGGGCACGAGTCCCTTGACAGCAGACACAACATTCTTTCCGGAAAGGTCTGCGGTGATCTTTTCCGCCTCATCCTTGAAATATGGGGACGGAACCGCCACCACAAGCGTGTCGGCGTCAGCCACTGCCCCGTTGATATCCGAGTAGAAGTCGATCCTGTCTGTATCAAAAGTCACATCGCTGAGATAGACTGTATTGCGGTGATAGCGGATAAAATCGTCGATACGCTCCTGACGGCGCACATACCAGCTGATACGCGCGTTGTTGTTGAGCAGGAGCTTGGCAAGCGCTGTCGCCCAGCTCCCGGCTCCGATCACTGCTATCTTTCCCAGTCTGCCCATCACTCAGCCTCTTCCTCCTGGTTATCCTTGTTTTGTTTCTTTTCAGGACGCATCTGGGGGAAGAGAAGCACTTCCTGAATGGTTGACTGACCGGTCATAAGCATGGCGAGACGGTCCATGCCGATACCCATGCCTGATGTCGGTGGCATACCGTATTCGAGGGCACGTATAAAGTCGCCGTCGATAATCATCGCCTCATCGTCACCTTTGTCGGCAAGCTTCATCTGCTCTACGAAACGCTCGTACTGATCGATCGGGTCATTGAGTTCGGAATATGCGTTGGCAAGCTCTTTTCCATTGACCATCAACTCAAAACGCTCTGTGAGACGGGGATCGTTGCGGTGACGCTTCGTGAGCGGTGACATCTCTATCGGATAGTCGATAATGAAAGTAGGCTGGATAAACGAGCCTTCACACTTCTCACCGAAAATCTCGTCGATAAGCTTTCCTTTGCCGAATGATTCGTCAACCTCAATGCCGTTTTCCTTGCAGAATGCACGCAATTCCTCTTCACTCTTCCCGGTTATGTCAAACCCTGTCTTGTCAAGGATCGCCTGTGTCATGGTCACGCGGGGATAAGGAGCCTTGAATGAGATAGTGTTGTCGCCCACCTGGACTTCGGTCGTGCCGTTGACGTCAAGACAGATCTTCTCAAGCATCTTCTCGGTGAAATCCATCATCCAGTTGTAGTCTTTATAAGACACATAGATCTCCATGCAGGTGAACTCCGGATTGTGGGTACGGTCCATACCCTCGTTTCGGAAATTCTTTGAAAATTCGTATACACCCTCGAAACCGCCGACAATAAGACGCTTCAGATAAAGCTCATCCGCGATCCTGAGGTAAAGGGGAATGTCGAGAGCGTTGTGGTGGGTGATAAACGGACGCGCCGACGCGCCGCCTGGAATAGCCTGAAGGATCGGAGTCTCCACCTCGATATAGCCATGCGAATTGAAATACTCACGCATGGAGTTGAACATACGCGTACGTTTCAGGAAAATATCCTTGATACCCTTGTTGACAACAAGGTCCACGTAACGCTGACGGTAACGCTGCTCCGGATCTGTGAAGGCATCATAAGCCTTGCCGTCTTTCATCTTCACCACAGGTAAGGGGCGAAGGCTTTTTGAAAGTACGGTTATCTCCTGCGCATGTATGGAGATCTCCCCCATCTGTGTGCGGAACACATACCCTTTAACCCCTATGAAATCACCTATGTCAAGAAGCTTCTTGAAGACAACGTTATACATATCCTTGTCTTCACCGGGACAAAGGTCGTCACGGCTTACATATACCTGGATCCTTCCGTCAGCATCCTGAAGCTCCATGAAAGAAGCCTTCCCCATGATGCGGCGGCTCATTATACGCCCTGCCACAGTCACCTCGCGGGGTGATTCCTGTCCGTCAACAAAATTTTCTTTAATTTCAACAGAATGACCTGTCACCTTATATTCCGCAGCGGGATAAGGCTCGATACCACGGTCACGAAGCGCCTGCATACTGTTGCGACGCACCTGTTCCTGTTCTGTGAGTTCCTGATTTGCCATATATGGAGTCTTAAAATTTTTCCTGCAAGAAACAAACCGTTGCCGATACCTGCCGGGCGGCATACGGACACACCGCCTTTTCAAGACAGAAGAAACCCTGCCGTGACATCACGCATCAGTCGCAACAGTTTCTTAGAGTATGTTTACTTTTGACTTATGTTAAGATTTAGAGAATATTTTCGAGTCAATTTTTAGATTTTGTGAAAGAGTTATGGGGTTCCATAATGACTGAACAAAAGCTTAAAATTGGTCGAAAAGAGCTATAAAGATTTCATAAAGTTAAAAGTAAACATACTCTTAGACTGCAAAATTAACAAAAATTCCCCGAAACACCGCCATTGACCACTTGAAACTTACAGATGCAGCTCCTTTTTATGTCCGATAGTACGCACATAGCTCAATACTCCCGCACACATGGCAAATCCCGCCGCCATATAGAGACACACATATACGGCGGATGTGGCTCCGGAATAAATGGCGAAGACCGCGCTGACAAATGTCGCCCCCAAGGTCTGCCCCACAAGACGCGCGGTGCTCTGCATACCTCCGGCTCCTCCGGAACGGTGTACGGGTGTAGACATGAGCATCACGATATTGTTTGGTGTCTGAAACATCCCGAACCCGACTCCGCAGACTGCCATACGCCAGGCGATATCCCATTCCCCGGGATCCGCGCCTGGAAACAGAAGCAGAATCACCCCGACGATAAACACCGACATACCGACAGCGGCGGTGGCTCCGGGATTATGCGACTCGACATATCTCGCGGCAACCGGCGAAACAATCATTGTGGCAAGCGGCCACGGAGTCATAAGCAGACCGGTGGTGATGGCTGAAAAATGATAGTTGTTAAGATAGAGGAAAGGCAATGCTATCATCGACATGTTCTGGGCTATGAACGAGCATACGGATGTCACGATACTCATCGTATATACGGGATTCCTGAACAGGTCTACCGGCAGAAGAGGCTGTTCTCGTCTGAATTGCCTCCTGACATAGAAATATCCGGTCAGCAATCCTGCCGCAAGAAGCGCCCCGCTCGTCAGAAGATCCCCTTTCCTTGTGAAATTTCCCAGCGCATAGAATATCAATCCGAACACAAGGATATTTTCCAAGGCACTTATCCTGTCAAACCTCGGTTTGTGCCCTGTGGCAGGATTCTCGGGAAGTAGTCTCATTCCGATAAAGAAAGCGGCAATTCCCAAAGGGATATTTATAAGGAAAAGCCAGTGCCACGACGCGACGGAAAGAATGGCGCCCGCTATTGTGGGTCCGGCGGCTGTGGCTATGGCGATACACATTGAGTTCAACGCCATCCCTCTTCCCAATATCTCCCTCGGATATATAAGTCTGACAAGCGCGATATTTACACCCATCACGCACGCCGCGCCCAGACCCTGCAGTCCACGGGCTATAATGACCATCGTGAAATTCAATGAAGCCGCGCATAATGCAGAAGAAGCCGTAAACACCACGACTCCAATAAGGAACATGCGCTTATAACTGTGGAGGTCTCCGATTGAGCTGACAGGAAGCAGCAGCATGGTTATCACAAGCTGATAGATAGTGACAATCCATACTGCGGAAGAATCGCTTATGGCAAATTTATCCGCGAGGATAGGGAGAGCCACATTGACCACAGTGACATCAAGCACTGTCATCACCATCACGATCTGCAAAGCGATTACCGCAATATATTTACGATATGGAAATCCTATTCCGCCCATACAACACTTAATTTAGCACACATACTTGCCGATTGTTATAACGTATCGTAAATAAATTTGGTTTCTTTCAGGTCTACTCACCTGACTATAGGCGAAACAAAATATAGCCGCGACTGATGATCCGTCGCGGCTATGATAAAAAGATCGGAATATCCCGATGTGTCAGTCAAGAGGTTTTATGGATATGGCGAAACCACCTCCGGGTGCCGCCTTCAGCTTGAGGCGCGTCTTGGCGCTTACCTTCTTCTTCGTTATAGTATACGCCTGCGGGTTGGTGGCATAGTGGGCATCGGGAGCATCAGCATAAATTACAGCCTCATATTTCCTTCCGGGATCAAGAAAATCAAACGACAGATCGGAGACATGACCGTTTTCACCCGATGTACATCCTACATACCAATCGTCACCACCTTTAGCTTTACGTGCGGCAACAATATATTGCCCCGGCTCAGCCTCAAGATAGCGGCTGTCGTCCCAATCTACAGGAACATCCTTTATAAACTGGAATGCGTCCATAAAACGGTTGTAGACTTCAGGAACATCGGCAGCCATCTGAAGAGGGCTATACATCGTTACGTAAAGGGCAAGCTGGCGGGCAAGAGTGCTGTTGACATGCCCCTGGCTATTGGGATTCACCTTCTTCATGTCCATCTCAAAAATACCGGGGGTATAATCCATCGGACCTCCCTGCAGACGTGTAAAGGGAAGTACGGTGGTATGAGAGGGTTTGTTGCCTGCAAAAGACTCATACTCCGTGCCGCGTGCACTTTCATTACCGATAAGATTAGGATAAGTGCGGCACAGACCGGTGGGTCTTACAGCCTCATGGGCATTCACCATAATCTTATGCTTTGCAGCCTCTTTCACTGCATATAGGTAATGGTTGTTGAGCCATTGACCGTAATGGTGTTCGCCACGGGGAATCATGTTGCCCACATATCCGCTCTTCACAGAGTTATACCCATACTTGTTCATCAGATTGTAGGCAGCCTCCATGTGACGTTCATAATTACGGATAGAACCGGAAGTTTCATGATGCATCATCAGTTTCACACCTTTTGAATGAGCGTAATCGTTGAGCATATCGATATCGAAATCAGGATAAGGGGTCTGGAAATCGAATACATAGTCTTTGGATTTACCAAACCAGTCTTCCCAGCCGATGTTCCACCCTTCCACAAGCACCTGATCGAAACCGTGTTCCGCCGCGAAGTCAATATATTTCTTCACATTCTCATTATTTGCGGGGTGTTGACCGTGAGGCTTTGTCTTGGAATAATCAAGTGTCTCAAGTTTCACGGAAGGAAGGTCGTAGGTATATGACCATTGCTTTCCTCCACCTATCATCTCCCACCATACTCCAACATACTTAACCGGTTTGATCCATGAAGTGTCTTCATATGCACAGGGATCGTTGAGGTTCAATATAAGATTTGAAGAAAGCATGTCGCGCGCATCGTCGCTCACCATCACCGTGCGCCATGGAGAATGCGTGGGAGCCTGAAGATGACCTTTGTTGCCTTGGGCATCGGGAGTCAGCCATGACTCAAACACCATGTTCTTGTCATCAAGATTCAGGTGCATGCATGAATAATCTACCAAAGCCGCCTCATGAAGGTTGATATAAAGCCCATTGTCGGTCTTCATCTGCAAAGAAGTCTGTACGCCTGTAGGAGAGAATTGTGTCTGAGAAGCATTGCTGCTAATGGCGTCAGCCATTTTACCTCTTATCTCCGACAGTTTGCTTTCCGTATAGTCGTATTCCTGAGTGTCGTAGTCTCCGGCAATCCACCATGCCGTGTGATCGCCATCCATAGCAAATTGTGAATGCTCCTCTTTAATCACAAAATACGTAAGATTGTTTTGCTGGGGGAATTCATAACGGAATCCTGCCCCGTCGTCGTATACACGGAAGCGGATATCCATGAATCTGCCTGTGGACGGTTGTTCAAGATGCGCGAGCAACTCGTTATAGTGATTGCGTATGTCGCGGGTCTCGCCCCACACCGGCTGCCATGTTTCGTCAAACTCAGAAGTCTCAGTGTCTTTTAGACGGAATCCGTCCATGAGATCAGTGTCGCCTGCAAGTTCGAGTCCAAGAGTGGATGGTTTTATTACTGTCTTGCCGTTGAAGGTCATGGAATAGACAGGGCGTCCGTCTTTCACATCGAAATCAACAGCCACTTTCCCATCCGGGGATTTTATCACCTCGCCGTTTGCAGTAAATACTGCCGCATGCAAAAGGAGAACCGGAAAAATTCTGTTTATATGCATAATGTCAGATTATATAATTCGTAATTGTCAGCAACCTTATTCTATCACAATCATTGACCAATATTTCAACGACGGAAGAGTAAAAGTCAATTTACCTTTTTTCTGAGTGAAAGGAAGTTCCTGAACCGCTCCTCCATGGTTGTCGGGAGAGGCTGTCCATACTCTTGTCACCTTTTCATTACAGCTGACAGAAAGGGGAGTGTTTAGGGTGAGACGCGGTGCCGGACGTTCTCCGTCAAGATCTCTCCAGCTGAGATTGTCAATATTACGGAAGTTAAGGAGATGTATCACCTTTTTTCCTTCAACATTCTTTGAGTATGTGGTCAAACCACCCTCCCGAGGAGGCCATGCATTCACATTTATACGTTTTGTGGCATCAGTGCAGGTCATGTCTGCCTCAAACTCCGATGCAGTGGACGCGCCGCGCAAAAGATTCTGATAAGCCGTCATAAAATCATAGTAACGGATCATTGCAGTGCGCAATTCGTCAGACATTGAAAGAGGTGAAGCAGGGAAATATTCCCTCGACAGCATATGGTCGCCAAGTTCAAGGTGAGAACCGCCGAGAGCCATCATGACGGCATCCGCCATCAGGATTCCCGGAGTGTTGAATTCTCCGGTGGTGCGGTCAGCCTTGTCATAATTCATATAAGCGGCAAAGACTGTGCGCAGATTGTTTCCGCTATATGAATCGTTTGCCTTTATGATTGAATGAAGATGAGAAAAATCAGCCTCATCACCCCAAACTTCATTATAACAGAAATCCACCTTCCCTGATCCGGCAATCTGGGAAGCTCCGAAGCTACTAACGGCATTCATCACCAGACGCTTGGAAGGATGACGGTCTTTCATAGCCCCGATAAACGAGGCATACCCTTTGGGAAGATTGATTTTGTTGCCGGAATAATCGTAAAGGTCGCCACGGTTTCCAAGCTGATCTATCTGATAGCCATCGAAATCGAACGAGGAATAAACCTCCTCGTTACGTTCGCCCAGATACGCCTGCCATTCTTCATTACCCGGATCAAGCACATAAATACTGCTCTTCCAGCTGGAAGGGAGCGAGTGCATATCCTTATCTCCGCGGCGGTCATTTTTAAACGCATACCATTCCTCCTTCACGCCGTCGGATGCAGCATCATCGAGAGCCCCGAAACACAGGTTGTAGAATATAGACTTCATTCCCAAAGAATGCTGCACTTCGATATATTTTCTTACTACATCTGCAGAAAGGGTGCGGTTTGCAATATCAGTGTACGACTCAAGCACATTTCCGGGAATGCCGGGGAGAGGCCAATGATGTTTATAATGCCAATCCTGAAATTGCACACCGTTGATATGACAACGGTTGAGATAGTCCATTTCCCCCTCGATCACTCCGTCTGCAAGTTTTGATGCATCGAAAGTGGCGACAAATCCATAGCGAGGGAATTTAGTCCAGTCGCTCGAAACGTCAACAGCGATAGTACCTACCACAATTTCCTCTTTTTCATTCTGACCCGGTTGATATATTTCCACCATATATCCTTGGAAATCCGTAGCAGAAGGAGTCCAGTTCCAGGTTTTGGATGTCATCGGTTCCTCCTTGATAATTTCTGAGCCGCGACGATACCTGACGGTAGCGTTTGCGGGCACTTCCGAAGCAGTGAATTTCACCACAGAACCGGGTGTATAGCAAGCTTTGTCGGTTGAAAGGTCAACCATAAGGTTGGATTTCACAGTAGTGACATCAGTCACAGTGTTCTCCTCACCACCGGAAGATCCGGGATTGGGTGTGGGGTCGTCATTTCCTGAAGAGCTGCACGCGGCGCCCATCATCAATATACCCGCAAATAATAAGTTCATCTTGTCCATTTTAGAGAGATTTTTTAAATCAGAGAGAGTCATATTAATTATGAGAGAGTTAAAAATGCGGAAGGTATGGCAACACTCAACATGGCAGCTGTTAAAAAGGTTGCGTTTGAATCCTACGATATTCAGCATTGCCACACCTTCTATCGAGATCAGTTCTTATGAATAGTCACCTCTTCCAGAAGTTGATTGAGAGTAATGGTATAATCTCCGGCTTCTGTCACTTTCCATTTAAGATCCACACCGCCTGTCGAAATATCTTTATATTCTTCCTGACAGGCATTGTCACTCTTGTTGATGAAGATCACTTTCTGCACTTCACCCGTAGGGGCTGCTCCGTCAGAAGTAGCCATAAACCAGGCTCCGTTCCAGTCATCCTGTTTATCGGCTGAAAATTTAAGTTCGCCGGTATTGAGATGCCCGCTCCATGTGAAGATATCGGGATCAGCAGTATTTTGCGTCATTGGAGTGGCATTACCAAGATCCCAGCCGTTGGGAGTGGCATCGCCCACAAGATACATTTCCGTATAACGGGTGAATTGCCGCATTATCATACGTTCCGCACCGCTACGGATGTCAAGACATATCTTGTAAGCGAGATTCTTTTCAGAATCGGTCAGAAACCATTTGTTGTCAGGGTCATACCCTTTTACAAATTCCACAGATTGTTGGGAATAAGGTGCGTTTGCAGAGGTTGCCTTATACATGTTTTCCCAAGATCCGTCAGCGGTGCCGAACTTAAATTCCCCACCTTTCTCAAAGAAAATTCCAAGACGGAACAGGAATGGATCAAGAGGGTCTTGCCACATCTGACGGAATCCCCAGTCAGTCTCATTGCCGACAAAGAATATATTGTCGTATGCGGGGGCAATGCCCTCCACCTGAGCAATATCAACTGTCAATGCCAGCAGGTTCACATCAACCTTATAGCAATGTGCCTCATCGATATGGAACTTTTCATCAGGTTCTTCGTCATTCGTACGATAAACGAGACCTCCTGAACCATTATTATTATACGAGGGTATAAAATTCCCTAAATTTACTATAAATTTGAAATCACCTTCGGAAAGGTTTCCTGTCCATGTAAACTTGCCGTTATCGGTGCGTTGCATTTCTGTAGCGTCGTCTGCGCTCCAGCCGTTGGGAGTGGCGTCGCCGATCATATAGAGTGTGGTGGTGACAGGGTTATAAGGCACAGCAGTGAAAGTAGCCACGGAAGTCTGCCGCTCCTCATGTCCCGCCACAGATGCTGTCACTCTCGCGTCGAGCGAGATGCCGCTACCTGCGTCTATCCCGAAATGATCTCTGATGATTCCGTTAAGTTCCTCTACAGAAGGATTCCAGGAATAAACCTGACTGCGGTTGTCGACAGCCACGTATGGATTGGCGAAATCGGTGCCGGTTTCCGCAAGCTCAAGAGTATAGGAAATTGCGTTGCCTGATCCATAGTTGTTGCCAGTGGTCCATTTCACCGCCACCGCCTCTACACTATGGTTCGATTCATCAAGCACGATGTCAGAAGTGCTTGTGGAGACGGCAAGTTCCGTCATCCCCTTGTTGAGCTGGGTATAATCGTTGTCGCCACACGCCGACGCTGCGAGGAGAAGCGTCGATGCCATTGCGAGTTGAAAATATTTTAGTTTCATAATAATTGAGTCTGATAGGTAATTAGTAACCGGGGTTTTGGGTCATGAGTGGGTTGGCGTCCATCTCAGTCTGAGGAATCGGGAAGAGCAGACGATCCTTGTTTGCGTTGGTTTTTCCGATTGAATGAAGGAAGTCTATGGCATATTGACCGTTGCCGATACGTATCATGTCAAACCAGCGGTGTCCTTCGAAAGCAAGTTCCATGCGACGTTCGTGAATAATAGCCTCGCGCATCCTGTCTTGAGAAAGAGAAGAAGAAAGGGGAGCAAGCCCGGCACGTTTGCGTACCTCGTTCACCGGTGCAGCCGCACTTGAAGTCATACCCAGTTCATTCAGAGCCTCAGCCTGCATGAGGAGCGCACCGGCATAGCGATAGACTATAAAGTTTGCAGGAGAAGTGTTTGTTTCAGGAGAAATCTCTTTCGATACAAGGAATTTGCGCACGTTATATCCTGTGTTGGAATAAGAAGTGCGGTAAGGCATCCCTTCCCAGTCGGGACAACCGTCGTAGAAGACGGTGATAGGCTTGCGGAGATCCCCTTCCTCATACTGGTCGATAAATTCCTGCGTAGGCTGGTTCCAACCCCAGCTTCCCGCCACCATATTGGAGCCGCGCGGACCCATAAATGTCGACAGCCAGGAAGCGTAAGGAGTGTTGCCCCAGAAATCGGATTCCGTGCTTCCGGAATATTGAATCTCAAATATTGACTCTGCTCCGTTTCTCACAGGACAGTTGAAATTGGCGGCATAAGTGCATGAGGCAAGATTATAGCCCATTGCAGTGATTTCATCGCAGATATCCACCACTTCCTGATAGAGTGCAGGATTTGACGGAGCAAGCGTCAGATAGATATCGGCAAGCATATAAAGAGCTGCGTCTTTACATGCCCTTCCCACCTCATGGGAATTATAATCCGCTTTTTCAGGCAGAAGGATGGCTGCACGTGAGCAATCTTCGATTATCTGTTGATAAGTCTCGTCGAGCGATGCACGGGCTATCGCGCTTGAAGTATCGGGGTTGTAGGGCTCCAGACGGAGAGGTACCCCGCCGTAAAGACGGGCAAGGAGATAGTAGTAATGGGCGCGTAGGAAAAGCGCCTCTCCCTCTGAACGCATAGCGATCTCCTCGCTCACAGAATTTTCTTTCTTGAGCGCGTCAAGAAGATTGTTGCACTGTGCGATCCCGATCCAGGGAGAACGCCACATATATAGAGCCATTGCATTGTCGCTGAGGGTAGTGAAGTTGGCACATTGGATAGTCTCGATGCCGTCGTCGCCGCCGCCGGCTCCTACATTCGAGTTGCCTGCCACAATGTCAAGACTCCAGATACGCTGGTTGTAGAGATTGGATGACCGCAAAGGGATATAGCATGCGTTAGCGAGAGCCACCGCCACTTCATCGGTTACATTTGTCTGGGGGTCAACCCTGTCGAAAGGTGTTTTGTCGAGGAAATCCTCACAAGATGTGAAGGTCATGCCGGAGATAAGGGCTGCCACACAATATATAAATTTTTTCATAAAGTTCGAAAAGTTAGAAATTTACAGAAAATCCTACATTGAAGATTCTTGAAGGCGGGAAGCTTGAATAGTCGATCCCGTCAATACCCACTTCCGGGTCAAGACCCTTGTAGCCTGTTATCGTCGCGACATTCTCGCACGACACCAAAATTCTGGCATTTTCAAAACTAATTCTTCTGAGCCAGCTTTCAGGCAGATTGTAGGCAAGAGTTATATTTTTCAGTCGCAGATAACTGCCGTTTTCAACCCAGCGGTCACTGATGCGGTTGTTGCCGTTAGGGTCTGCCCACACAGCGCGGGGCATTGAGTTGGATGTTCCGGCGCCTTGCCAGCGGTCGGCTGTGGAGGCAGCCTGATTATAAGCCGCCGACATGCTTTCCATTACTGAGCGTGTACGGTTATATATCTTGTTACCCGCCACTCCTTGAAGATAGACAGACAGTTCAAACCCTTTGTATGTAAAGCGGTTGTTCATAGAATACAACCATGTCGGATTGGGATTGCCTATCACGGTGCGGTCAGAATCATTTATAACCCCGTCATTGTTGAGGTCGCGGAAGCGTATGTCGCCCGGCTCCGCTCCCGGCTGTGAGGCATGCATCCTGACTTCTTCCTCAGTCTGGAAAATACCGTCTGTCACATATCCGTAGAACACATTGATAGGATAATTCGCAGCAAGCAGGGTCGCATACGCCCCACCGAACTGATTTCGCCAAAGCGGAGTGTCGCTGTTGAGGTCTTTGATCTTGTTTTTGTTATAAGTAAGGTTTAGATCTGTCTCCCATCCAAACTCTCCTGTAAGGTTGACTGAACTTGCAGAGAGTTCCCATCCTATGTTGCGCACCTTTCCGGCGTTTGTATAAGTGTCGAATGTATCCTCAAAACCTGTTGTGATCGGGAATGCTGCCTTCACAAGCATGTGGTTGGTGTTTTTGATATATCCGTCAAGGCTTACGTTCAATCGGGAATTGAAGAAAGAGAGATCTACTCCGGCATTAAACTGCTCGATCTCTTCCCAATGTATAGCAGAATTGGCGAGCACTTGGGAATAGAGAGCGGATTGCTCTGCATTGTCGAGGGTTGTGCCGAAAGGATAAAGAAGGGTCACAAGAGTCTGGATATGGTCATAGTTTCCCACAGATGCCTGGCTACCGGTCTTACCCCAGCCAAGACGCAACTTGAGATCGTTGATAGCCTTGTCTTTCGGGAAAAATTCTTCGGAAGAGATTTTCCATGCAGCCGACATTGAAGGGAAAGTGCCCCAGCGGTTAGACTTGCCGAAGCGGCTTGAGCCGTCGCGACGGATAGTGGCGGTAAGAAGATAGCGGTCGTCAAACGTATAGTTCGCACGTGCCATGTATGAAAGCAATGCCCATTCGCTCTGCGAGCCGTCAAGGTTATATATCTTCTCTCCGTTGGCGAGCTGATGCACCGTGTCGAAAAGGAATCCGTTCATCTGTCCGTTCATCCAGTAGGCATGGTTCCACTGTGCCGACATACCAGCCATCACGTTTATCTGATTTTTACCGAAGGTATGGTCAAATGTGAAATAGTTATCCCAAAGATAAGTGAAATTACGGTTTGAGCTCTGATATTGTGAGCTTTCCTCTACAGGGGTAGGTTTCCAGTTGTATTTCGGAGAGAAGCTGTCATCAAACCAAAATTTGCCATCGAAGCCGAAAAGCGAACGGAACTGCAGCCATTCGGGCACAATTATGAAGTCGCCTGCAATGTTGGCAAGGAAGTTATACCCGTTTGTGGAGCTTCGGTACATGTCGTTTGAACCGACCGGGTTGCGCACACTGCCATACCATTCGGAGTTGCCCGAGGGGCCGCTCCATTCTCCGTCTTTATCCTTTATCGGGAAAGTCGGAAGGGCGCGCATTGCATCCCACATGCTGTAAGCGCCGCTTTTCTTTATGTCTGCGCTGAAGAGAAAACTGTTTGACAGTTTTAACCAGCTTTTC
The DNA here is from genome assembly GCA_947174235.1 of uncultured Porphyromonadaceae bacterium. Lineage (GTDB taxonomy): Bacteria > Bacteroidota > Bacteroidia > Bacteroidales > Muribaculaceae > Lepagella. The sequence goes on from CAMWID010000012.1 coordinate 43,183, forward strand.
AGTTTCACATCATTGTTTGCCTGAAAAGTGAAACGACGGTAATTGACGTGTTTCACGACTCCTGTCTGGTTGAGAAAGCCGGCAGAGAAGTAATAATGAGATTTTTCATTACCTCCGGAATAGCTTACGTTGTAGTTTTGCATCACACCGGTCTGAAGAAGTTCGTCAACCCAGTTTGTGGAAGAGGTAAGGGAAGATGGATCCACCCATTCCGGATTTGTGTTGTGACCTGCCTGCGAAAGCATATCGTTGTTAAGGGATGCATATCCGGCGGCGTCAAGCAGACTTATCTTCTTAGATACGTTTGAAAATGCTGCGTTTGCAGACACTGTCAGACGTGCGGTGCCTGCCACACCTTTGCGGGTTGTGATCATCACTACGCCGTTTGCACCGCGCGAACCGTAGATGGCTGTGGCGGATGCATCCTTAAGCACATCGAGGCGCTCTATATCCTGTGGGTTCAAAGCATTCAGACCGAGATCTGTAGGAACTCCGTCGATCACGATAAGAGGATCGGAATTGTTGATTGATCCAAGTCCCCTCACTTTGATAGTGACATTATCTCCTGGCTTCTCCCCGCCCACGATATTGACTCCGGCAATCTTTCCTTGGAGAGCCTGTCCCACATTGTTCACAGGAACATCTTTTATATCTTTTCCTCCGATTGAGCCGACAGCACCTGTAAGGTCGCTTTTTTTAAGTGTGCCATAACCGATGACAACAAGCTCATCGAGCAGGGCGGCGCTTTCCTGCATGGTAACATTGATGATGGCACGTTGATCAATGGATATTGTCTGTGTCTCATATCCCACGTATGAGAATTTAAGTGTTCCAAGGGCATCGGCTGTGATCGTGTAGTTGCCGTCAAAATCTGTAGTTGTGCCGTTGGTTGTGCCTTGTGCCATGACAGTGACGCCGATAATCGGTTCTCCTGTCGGATCGGTGACTGTTCCTGACACACTGATCTGCTGGGCTATCGCGAGCTGACTACAGGTCAACATCCATCCCAACAGAAGGAATAGTTTCCATGATTGTTTTAGGGGTTTCATAATATTAAATTGTTAACTTAGAATGTTTGAAGCAAAATTATACAATGAAATCCCATCGGTCAACGCCTGTGATTTAAAAAGTAGTGAAACAGATAATATTTTAATTTATATAGTTTTGATAATAAACTATTTATTCACAAAAACATTAAATTTTTATGTAGTCACGGAATAGGTATCTGATGTCAAAATAAATGCGATCCGGCTGCCATTGACAAAAAAGAATTATAAAAAAGACGCCGTTACGGGGTCTTAGTTATCATTTTCGGAATTGTCAGCAAGACCGATCTTCATTACTTCCGACTCAAGTTTTGCACGGTCCCCTTTCGCCTTATTTCTCACTTTTGTACGATAGTTGTAAATTGTAGTTAGAGAGTAGCGTAAAAATTTGGCGATCTTGTCGCTGTCGGATATACCGAGCCTTATAAGCGCGAAAATTCTTAACTCAGTGTTGAGGGTACCTTTCTTCTTTGGTACTATCGATTCTTCAGGCAGGAGCAGGTTATTGAAATCTTCTACAAATGTCGGGAACAGTTTCAGGAAAGTAGCGTCGAATGTATCATAAAAGTCCCGTAGGCGTTCATCCACAATATCTGTCGATTTAAGCTTGTCTTTGATATCACCGAGCTTACCTGCCGAGGCAAGTTTAAAAAGAGTCTTCCGGTAAGAGTCAAGACTGTCTATATACGACAGGCATTGATCCATATATCTGCCTATATAAATCTCTTTCAGATGCGAGTTTTCTGCAATTTCCTTATTGGCAGCCGTCAATTTTTCGTTAGAATGACGCAACTGGCTGTTGAGCCGGTCTTTCTGACGGTATGCTTCCGTGATTTCCTTATTGGCTCGACTCAGTTTTTCATTTGCTTCACTCAGTTTCGAGTTAGAGACTTTCAGTTCTGAATTAAGATTGTTGAGCCTGTCGTTGGCATCGGCAAGCTCTTTTCTTGATCTTGAAATCACTTTCATCTGTTTCCAGAGATATATGAAAGCGCCAATCAATATCACTGACAGTATTGTAATTGCCCAAAGTTCCTTAACAAGAGAATCTTGTTGCTTTTTTATCTTGTCGATATAAATGCCTGTAATTTCAGGATAAGATGCGTTTAGCTCCACTATTCTCTGACGTGCATTGCTTTTGGTGGCGTCATCAACAGCTATATTCATAAATTTATAGGCACGTTCGAGATCCCCCTCCTTATATAGAAGCAGCGCAAGCTGCCGCAACGACACATATTCCCTCACCGCCGCCTTCATATCTCCGATCGATGATATTATAAGCTGTTCCTTCAATTTGGGGAGGTCATTCAGATGCTCATAAGATTGTGCGAGGGTCCAGGCGCATATCGCCTTGTCATGTTCCGACAATTCATGGGTATTGACATATTGTGTCATTGTCTCAACAGCCTTGTCGTATTGGGCAAAGGCATTATATTGGTCCGCTTTTGAGATAGCGAACGCCAGGGAGCCGGGATCATTCACCTTCATCAGTGAATCCCTGTAAGAATTTGTCAACGCATTATATTGGGCACGCAACGGGGAGAAAGCAGAGAATTGGGCGAGATTGCCTGATAGAGTTCTTTTTATGTAGAAATAATATGGTAAAAGATAATCCGGCAATTCTTTTGAAGATATGGTGTTGATCAATGACGATGCCTCCTGATACATACCCACGGCATTAAGCACATTCGCCTGATTCATCCTTGCATTGGCAATTAATACCGGATCACCCATCTTTTTTGCAATCTCCTCTCTCTGTCGGCTGTAATAGAATGCAGAATCAGTATTGAACGGATTATAAGTATCCACCAGATGTCCGAGCGTCTCATACAATAGAGAGTCAGAAGAGGCGTTCGCAAGTTCCGCTTTTAAATCGCGGATTCTTGCCTCCCTTTCCCGTATGTAGACTTCACGGTTGGCTACAACGCTGTCCAACTGATTCATGAGAGAATCAATTGAACCATTTTTTTGCGCAAAAATCTCCTGACAAAATGCACAAAAAACAATAATAATCAATATCTTCAATTGTCTGATCACAATAGTGCAAAAGTAGTCATTTCTCTCTATATTTCCAAATTTATAGTCCATATACCATCCCACTATAAACACTTCTGACAACAGTGCAATAGGCTTACAGGAACGCGTCCTTAATCTTCCCCGCAAGTCTTCATTTAAAATCTTTTTCCTGATTCAAAAATTAATTCTCCTATTTAAACGTCCCGGATTAGGATGCCCTAAAAATGGGAATCATAACCGGGACGCAAACAATTGTATAGTTTGTAAATTCTATCTCTTACGAGACTACGTTGCGGGGAGTGCCTGATACGAATGCCGCCAGATTCCCTTCGCATATTTCCATCAGACGCCCGCGTGCTTCCACAGTAGCCCAGGCTATGTGAGGAGTGATAAAGGAATTGGGTGCCGACAGCAACGGATTATCGGCTGCCGGAGGTTCGGAAGACAATACATCCGCCCCGAATGCACCGAGTTTTCCTGCCTTCAAAGCATTTGCAACCGCCTGCTCGTCAATCAATGGACCACGCCCTGTATTGATCAAAATCGCGGTCGGTTTCATCAGATCCAACCTTTCGGCATTGACCAAATGGTCTGTTTCCGGAGTGAGGGGGCAATGTAGACTCAATACGTCACTTTCAGAAAACAATTGATCAAGAGCCACTTTTTGAATGCCGGCGGGGAGTTCTTCCTGTTTTTTTGAAGTGAAGGCAACTACTTTCATGCCGAATGCACCGGCGATACGTGCCACTGCTTTGCCGATATTCCCAAGTCCGACAATACCGAAAGTCTTTCCGGCAAGTTCCATCAATGGAGAATCCCAATAACAGAAATCGGGATTATTGCTCCAACGTCCATTATGGTTCTCAATAGCATAATGTTCTACACGGTTGGTGATTGCGAGGAGAAGAGCGAAAACCATCTGCGCCACGGAATCAGTGCTATATGCCGGAATGTTGGTAACAACAACGCCTAATTGACGTGCTGTTTTCACATCAACGATATTATAGCCTGTTGCAAGAACACCGATATATTTAAGATTGGGCAGAGAGCTGAGTGTCTCGGCATTTATCACTACTTTATTGGTGAAGATCACATCTGCATCGGCAGCTCTTTCCATCAGTTGGGAGGGGGAGGTACGGTCATAGATTTTGACTTCCCCATATTTATTGAGCCAATCCCAGCTCAGATCGCCGGGATTCAAGCCATAACCGTCAAGTACCGTTATCTTCATATTTAGTTTTGAGTTTTGGGTTTTGAGTTGTGAGATCGGGATTCAGCCTGGCGGGCTGAACACTGAACAAAAGAAGCGATTTGGGGGTTGAGTTGTGAGTTGCGGGGTGAATCATTCAAAATTAAGAGCAGGCGAGCGTGAGACGAATGAAGTCCTCCACCCCTAACCTTTCGGGGCGTAGCCCCATGATCGGATCCTGCATTATCGGAGAAGATGACGGAATCAGACCTCCCAAAGAATTGCGGAGAGTCTTGCGTCGCTGTCCGAAAGCTGTTTTGACAACCGTCTTGAACAGCTTCTCGTCACATCCGAGCGATGTGCGGCTGTTGCGTGTGAGGCGTATCACGCCGCTCATCACCTTGGGAGGAGGGGAAAAGACTCCGGGAGGGACATTGAAAAGATATTCACAGTCATACCATGCCTGAAGCAACACCGATAATATTCCGTATACCTTTGAACCGGGTTTACAGCATATCCTCTCCGCCACCTCTTTCTGGAGCATACCTGCCACCACTGGAATACTCTCCTTATAATCAAGGACTTTAAAAAATATCTGAGAAGAAATATTGTAGGGATAATTACCTATCAAAGCAAATTTACCTCCGAAAATCTCAGATAGATCCATTTTCAGGAAGTCCCCTTCCACCACTTCAAGATCAGGAAAAACCTTGTTAAGATATTCCACGCTTTCAGTGTCGATCTCCACAGCCTTTATCCGTCTTCCTCCGGACATAAGAAACTGGGAGAGCACTCCCATTCCGGGACCCACTTCAAGCACGGGGATGTCCGCCCATATCTTGGAGTCCATGGGAAGATTCTCCCGGTCAATAGTGGCTGCTATGCGTTTCGCCACATTAAGGTCGGTCAGGAAATGCTGGCCGAGCGCTTTTTTTGCTTTTACTTGTGCCATAAACCATAAACAACGGGCGCACCGTTTGAGTTGTGCGCCCGTTGTGAAGACAATTTAAAAAATATGTGTCATAAAGAGAGGGATCAGAAAATCAGAGCCCTATTTTTTTTGCGATCTCAGCAGGAACAGCCTTCTTGTTGACCATAACGTCGATAGTCTTGTCAAGGAAATATGGTTCCGACACATAGAAATATCCGCCGTATATATGATCGTCAGCCCAGGAGTTCTTGACCTTGTAGAAACGGTTGCCTTTCCATGGGAAGATTCTCCCGGTCAATAGTGGCTGCTATGCGTTTCGCCACATTAAGGTCGGTCAGGAAATGCTGGCCGAGCGCTTTTTTTGCTTTTACTTGTGCCATAAACCATAAACAACGGGCGCACCGTTTGAGTTGTGCGCCCGTTGTGAAGACAATTTAAAAAATATGTGTCATAAAGAGAGGGATCAGAAAATCAGAGCCCTATTTTTTTTGCGATCTCAGCAGGAACAGCCTTCTTGTTGACCATAACGTCGATAGTCTTGTCAAGGAAATATGGTTCCGACACATAGAAATATCCGCCGTATATATGATCGTCAGCCCAGGAGTTCTTGACCTTGTAGAAACGGTTGCCTTTCTGATCCTCAGCGATACCTACGATAACCATACCATGGTCGTCTGTAGTCTCGAAGTTGTCAAAACCTTTCTGACGGGATTCCTGAGTCACATCAACTTCTTTTACAGGACCTTTCACGTCATAACGTTCCTTTTCTTTATCTGCAGCCGAAAGCTTCACCCATCTTGAAAGTTCGGTTCCCTCGAGGTCCGCCTCGTCAGTAGGAGCCGGAAGCACGGCAAAACCGTCTTTCCATTTGAAACCTTTTTCAGAAACGTCAGCCGCCCAAGCCACAGTATATCCGTTCTCAATAGCGTTGTCCACGATAGCTTTCATCTCCTCCATAGGCACGTTCATACTTTCAGCCCAAAGCCAGTTATCGGCGATCTCCACAGCAAAAGGCTTGTAGAAAGGATGATGGGTATAGCTTGTGATCATGATATAGTCATCTGCATTAAATCCGAGTTCTTTGGCAAACGACTTCGGAGTATATGTCTTGCCGTTGTAGGTGAACGATTCCGGTTCCGGGCCGAGATATGCGTCAAGGATGCCGATGAATCCGTCAAGCCATGCGGTTGAAAGCTTTCTGTTGGGATTCTTTACTATCGCGTTAATATATGCCGTGAGGGCGTTTGCAAGCTCTCCGTGATTGTGTTTCTCTTCGCCATAGTTCAGACCTGAGTACACCTCTTCGGGAACCATACCATAGTTTTCCGCCACATACACCACATCTGGAAATCCTCCACCTTGGGCGAAATTGATATTTCCCTGTGTGCGCATGAATTTCTTTGCCTTGTCGATATAGCAATGACGCACGGTATACATTTCGGAAAGGTCAAGCTCAGGGCCACCTTTCTTCATAATATCCTCTTCCAGAAACGAAGTTCCGGAAAAGCTCCAGCAAGTCCCCGTTTTGTTCTGATTTTTTACTGAGGTAGTAGGATTCACCTTGATATCGGTAAATTTGAATTTCTCAGGTTCAGTTTTTTTTGTCTCTTTCTTCTTTGCCGCTTCAGAGGGGGCAGCCATGTCTGTGCCGTTTGCCCATGCGGGAACCGCGAGGGCGAGGGCTGAAAGCAGGATCAGTTTTTTCATGTCGTTTCCGGTATTTCGAAATAAGCATTTAATATTCCGAAACAGCATGTTTTGCTATTTCACTGCAAACTTAATAAAATTAATGCGTTTTAACAAATTGAAACTGCCAATCTTTTCATTTTTCGTCGATATATTTATCCCCGACAATAATTGCCACATTCCTACATAAGACCGCCCGCCCATAAGCTCTTAGAAACTGTTTAAATTTATTTTATCTTGTCATTGAGTTCTTTGTCGGCATCTTTATGATATTTATTCAGTCATTATGGAACCCCATAACTTCTTCATAAATATCAAAAATCTGCCTGACAAATCTTCTCAATTCCTTCGACAAATAAATTTAAACAGTTTCTTAACTCTTAACAAAATTAATCAGATATTTAGTTTGTTGAAAATTTGCTGATTACGGAAATATCAGCTACTTTTGCGGAGTATAAGACCCGTCAACCGGCTATTATACGCCTGACAAATTGTCAAAAAAATATTTATCTGACCAGAAACAATACCTAACAAAGAAACACTGTCATATGTTTGAAATTGTCAGCAAGCGGGAGCTTGCGCCTAATATTGTAGAGATGAAAGTCAACGCGCCTCGCGTGGCCTCATCCGCACAGCCGGGACAATTCGTCATCGTCCGGACAGACCGCACAGGGGAACGTATACCTCTAACTATCTGCGACTACGATCCGGAAGCCGGCACAGTCACGATCGTGACCCAGTCGGTGGGTCTCTCCTCTCAGAAAATCAACGGTATGAATCCCGGGGAGGCGTTCGCAGACTTCGCGGGTCCTCTTGGGTGTCCGTCGGATCTTCTCGAGCTTCCGGAAGAAGAGCTGAAGAGCAAGAAGATTCTTTTCGTAGCCGGAGGAGTGGGCACGGCGCCTGTATACCCCCAGGTGAAATGGCTTGCCTCGCGCGGAGTGAAGGCGGATGTTGTGATCGGCGCCAAAACCAAAGATCTTTTCACTTATGTAGAGGAGATGAAGAGTGTGGGTGAAGTATATCTTTGCACCGACGATGGATCGGAAGGATTCCACGGCATGGTGACCGCCCTTATGAAAGATCTTATCGACAACCGGGGGAAAAGATATGATCATTGCGTGATAATCGGACCTATGATCATGATGAAGTTCGCCGCCCTTACCACTAAAGAATATGGCATACCCACCGTTGTCTCTCTCAACGCACTGATGGTCGACGGCACCGGAATGTGCGGGGCTTGCCGGGTAACTGTGGACGGACAGACACGCTTCACATGTGTGGAGGGTCCCGAGTTCGACGGGCATAAAGTAGACTTCGACGAGGCTATGCGCCGTCAGAACATGTATCGCGGCAACAAGAAAACAGATCCTGAAACCCACAAATGCAAATGTAATGGCTAACAGAATACCACGAGTTCCGGTAAGGGAACAGGACCCTCTGGAAAGGGCAACTAACTTTGAAGAAGTCTGCTACGGATATGATCCGGAAGAAGCATCTCTTGAGGCTTCCCGTTGTCTCGACTGCAAGAATCCGAGATGTGTAAAAAGTTGTCCCGTACATATCGACATACCCGGATTTATCCGGCACATAGTCTCCGGAGATCTTAAAAACGCCGCTATCACGATAGCAGCCGACAGCTCCCTGCCAAGTGTGTGCGGACGCGTCTGCCCACAGGAAAGCCAATGCGAGGGGTCGTGTGTGCTCGGTATAAAATCAGAGCCTGTGGCGATCGGCAAGCTTGAACGCTTTGTCGGCGACTGGGCGATTGCCAATGCCGGGAATCTTCCGGAACCGGAGATACAGCGCAACGGCAAGAAAGTGGCGGTCATAGGATCCGGACCGGCAGGACTGGCATGTGCCTCAGATCTTGCCCGCATGGGATATGAAGTGAAGATTTTTGAAGCGCTCCACGAAGTAGGCGGAGTGCTTGTATACGGCATTCCGGAGTTCCGGCTTCCCAAAGACAGGATAGTGGCGAAAGAGGTGGATGCAGTGCGCCGCCTCGGGGTTGAAATAGAAACCGACGTGATCGTAGGCAGAACCATGACAATAGACTCCCTTCTCGACAACGAGGGGTATGACGCCGTATTTATAGGATCCGGTGCCGGACTCCCCCGCTTCATGGGGATAGAGGGAGAGAATCTCAACGGGGTTTTCTCTGCCAATGAGTTCCTTACCCGCGCCAACCTGATGCACGCCTATGACGATTCGTTTGACACCCCGATTTATACCGGCAGGAAAGTTGTCGTTGTCGGAGGGGGCAACGTGGCTATGGACGCGGTGCGCACCGCTCGCCGTCTCGGGGCAGAATCCGTGATAGTGTACCGCCGTAGCGAATCGGAACTTCCGGCGCGTGTGGAAGAAGTGCACCATGCCAAAGAGGAAGGTATCGAATTCAGGATGCTCACCAATCCGGTACGCGTGCTTGGCGATGATAAAGGTTGGGTAAAAGGTATCGAATGTGTGGAAATGACACTCGGAGAACCGGACGAGAGCGGCAGACGCAGCCCGGTAGTGAAAGAGGGAAGCAACTTCGAGATAGATTGCGACGTAGTCATAATGGCACTCGGCACAAGTCCCAACCCTCTGATCAAATCCACTACAAAAGGACTTGAGACCAACCGGCGCGGCTGCATCGTTGCAGACGAAGACGGTCGCACAAGCCGCAAGGGTGTGTTTGCCGGAGGGGACGCAGTGACCGGAGCCGCCACAGTGATTCTCGCCATGGGCGCCGGCAGGAAAGCCGCAAAAGCGATTGATGACTTCCTTAAAGGATAAGACAAAAAGGATAAGACACACGAGGGGGATACCGCGAATCTCCACACAAAGTGATGATTCCACACCATGCTTGTCTGTCAGACAGGCTATCCCCCTCGGATCCTACACCGTTTCATCCTATCGGAGTCTTATTTATAAAGACTCAACCCTAAACAGTTTTTTACATTTCCAATTTATTTTTGTACATTTGCACCGAAAATTAAACCGGGTGTAATTTCTGATTCATTCCCGGCTTTTAAAATGTCTAACCTTAACTCTAATCTTGAAAAGTATTGACCCTGCTTCAGGGCGGACCTTAAAGATTACCATTATTCTGAAACATATGAAGCGATTTCTTTTATCTCTCGCCCTGGGAGTTGCAGCGGCAGGCATGTATGCCGACACCCCGGAGACCGACGAGAAAATCCTCAACCTGCGTCTGGAGACCCGTCTGGACTGGCAGGGTGACTGGAACGACGGCAATACGGTGAAAGACAATACCGGATTCGCCGGCAAATTCCTCAACCTCCGCCTTGACGGCAACATCACCTCCAATCTGAGCTATTCATGGCGCCAGCGTTTTAACAAACCACATAAGGACGCATCATTCTTTGACGCCACCGACTGGATCTATCTCAACTATAATATAGGAGACTGGTCGTTTGCCGGAGGAAAGCAGGTCGTGGCTATCGGAGGCTGGGAATATGACCGCGCCCCCATCGATCTCTACGGCTGCTCGGTTTTCTGGAACAACATACCCTGCTACGACATCGGCGCATCTGTCGGACTGAAGGTATCGCCTGCCGACAAACTGACCGTACAGTTCTGCCAAAGTCCGTTCTACAGAAGTGACAACCGCAACATGTATGCTTACAATATAATGTGGAACGGCAGCCACGGATGTTTCGACGCGATCTATTCGGCAAACTTTATAGAGTACGCCCCCGGCAGATATATCAATTATCTCGCCCTCGGCAATAAATTCAAGTTTGACAAGGTGACACTTGAACTGGATCTCATGAACCGCGCGTCTTCCCATCAGACATTCTTTTTCAAAGACATGTCTGTGATGGCGGAACTGCAATACCGACCTGCGGAGAAATGGAATATTTTCGCGAAAGCCACTTATGACGTCAATAAAAGCGGCACGGACGCGGACGCCACGGTGCTTGACGGAACCGAACTCAAGATGGTAGGCGCCGGTGTGGAATTCATGCCGTTTGTCAACGCCCGCCACGTGCTCAGGTTCCATGCCACAGGATTCTATTCCTGGGGACATAACGCCAACTCAGCCAACATCATGCAAGACAAGACGCTGACTGCTTCCGTAGGCGTGACGTGGTACATGAATCTTCTCTCACTCAAACGCAAATAGACAGCTATGGAATTTGAAAAAACAGCCTCGACCCCTGTGGAGGCATCAAAAAAGTCTTCCTTCTACAGGTTTATTCCGACAGGAGTGCCCTGTCTGGTGATTGTCATCGCCCTTTTCTGGTATATCGGCTCGATAATGGGTCTGCCCAACATGCTCAACACCATCATGCATACCGCCCACGACCTTCTTCTCAACACGGTATTCTATCTGATGGGCATATGCGTAGTGACGGGAGCCATCGGACGTCTTTTCGTTGAGTTCGGAGTGGTCAAACTCCTTGAGAACATACTCCGTCCGCTCATGCGTCCCCTTTTCAATCTTCCCGGCGTAGCCGCCTTGGGAGCTACAATGACATTCCTGAGCGACAATCCCGCCATCATATCCCTGTCGCAGGACAAGCGGTTCAGCAGCTATTTCAAGAAATATCAGTTCATATCCCTCACCAACTTCGGCACGGCGTTCGGCATGGGACTCCTTGTCATGGTCTTCATGGTGGGTCAGGGATATTTTGTCGAACCGGTCGTGGGATTGTTCGGAGCTTTCTGCGGCTGCATCGTGTCGACACGGCTCATGCAGCGTTTCATCATAAAGGCATATCCGTCGTTTGCTGTTGAAAACGCTGTCGATGAAGTTGCAGGCGAAATTGCAGCTGAAGAAAACAAAGTTGAATCAAAATCCACGTTCATCCGCACGCTCAATTCTTTACTCGACGGCGGCAAGATGGGTGTGGAGGTCGGAATCGCGATTATTCCGGGTGTCCTGATCATCTCGACCCTTGTGATGATCCTTACTTTCGGGGCATCTGCCGAAGGATACACCGGGGCTGCTTATGAGGGTATCGAGCTCCTCCCCTGGCTTGCAGGAAAAGTGAACATCATTTTCGAATGGCTGTTCGGATTTTCAGATCCACATCTCGTGGCATTCCCGATCACAGCACTTGGTGCGGTAGGTGCCGCGCTGAGTCTTGTGCCGAACTTTGCGACACAGGGATGGATCGATGGAAACGCGATAGCGGTATTCACAGCTATCGGCATGTGCTGGAGCGGCTACCTTAGCACACACACAGCAATGCTTGACTCCATGGGTTATCGCGAGCTCACACCGAAAGCCATTGCTGCCCATACAGTCGGAGGCCTTGTGGCAGCCATGGTGGCTCACTTCACCTACCTTCTCGTCACAACACTGTTCTGACAACCAATAAAACCTATGTCAATAAGACGGAGCATCTTTTTAAGATGCTCCGTCTTATTGACATCCCCCCAGCTACAGAAACTGCTAAAAGCAAATCGGTTCATTCTCACGAATGAACCGATTGTATACGAAATATTCTTAAAAGTTCGGGGAAGTGGGCGATTACGGATTCGAACCGCAGACCCTCTGCTTGTAAGGCAGACGCTCT
>CAMWID010000013.1 GCA_947174235.1 uncultured Porphyromonadaceae bacterium
TTCGGAAGAATCGGTGGATCTCTTCTGACACCCTGGATTTAAGACACACAGGGAAACCCCGGGTATCCTTGAATATGATTCGCGATCACGCTACCCCCGTCTCGCGAACCGGATAATTGTCGGGATCACCCGGTCATTCTCCCATGGAGTGTTCAAGAAACGTCAGCAGACACAGGTCAGCGATATGGAATCAGATTCCGGAATATCCGATTTCAATAAAGCTACAATGTTGGATACAATGCACGATACGTCTGATTGGAAAAGTCAGGCGTATCGCATGTTTATGTCTATCGTAATGGAATAAAATATAATGATAATTATATTTTATTTGAGGTTTACAAGTGTTATGGGGGATTACAAGTGTTGTTGGTATCCGGATTTGTGTCATACGGATGTGTTGGTCTACGGTGGTGATATGGGGGAGGATCGTTAGGGAAGGCAATTTTTGGAGTCTTTGTTACGTTGAATCAGTATGAAAGCGCGAGATTATGTCCGTCAAAAAGACTCAATGCAGTGTGGCGTCGCCTCGCTTGCAATGGTGTGCCGCTGTTTCGGCGCACCCTATTCACTGGAGTTTCTGAGCAATTTCTGTCATGCCACTACAGAGGGAGTGTCAATGTTGGGTATAACGGAAGCTGCCCGAAGACTGGGATTGGAAACGGTGTCATGCCGTGTATCAGTGGAAGAGCTTTCACGCTGCCCGCTTCCGGCGATACTACATTGGAACCAGAACCATTTCGTAGTGCTGCATAAGGTGTCGAGAAAAGGGGGACGGTTCCATATCGCTGATCCGGGGAAAGGGATGCGCACTATGGATAAGGATGAGTTTTGCCGCCATTGGATAAGCACCAGGTCAAACGGAGAGGAGAAAGGTCTCGCGATGTTTTTCGAGCCGGGTCCGGATTTCGGCAAGATCAGAGAAAGCGCTGACGGCGAGAGGCGCTCGTTCAGGTTTCTTGCCGGCTACCTCAGCCAGTACCGCAAATACTTTTTCCAGATCATCTTAGGACTGCTTCTGGGATGCGTTTTGCAGCTGATCCTTCCATTCCTGACCCAGTCGATAGTCGATATTGGGATACATCACAACGATATAGGATTCATATGGCTTGTGCTTCTCGGAGAGATGATGATAGTGGTGGGGCGTACCGCCACAGACTTTATACGCCGCTGGCTTCTCCTCCACATATCGATGCGCATCAACATCTCCCTTGTGAGCGACTTTTTCATAAAGCTGCTCAAGCTTCCGATGTCGTTTTTCGACACCAAGCTCACCGGCGACCTCCTACAGCGCATGTCAGACCATTCCAGAGTCCAGACATTTCTTACCGGGCAGGTGCTGAATATAGTGTTCTCCATATTGAGCTTCATTATTTTCGGGATAGTGCTCTTTATTTACAACAGGATAGTGTTTCTCGTGTTTTTTGTCGGCACCATAGCCTATGCCTTGTGGACAATAGTGTTTTTGCGCCGGCGCAAAGTGATAGACTATGAGCTGTTTGAGCAGCAGGCGAAGAATCAGAACCGTACATGGCAATTTATCACATCCATGCAGGAGATAAAACTTCAGGACTGTGAGCGCAGACGCAGATGGGAATGGGAAGACACCCAGGCGGATCTTTTCGAGGTGCAGATGAAGTCTCTGAAGCTCCAGCAGACGCAGGAGGCGGGGAGCATATTCATAAATGAGGTCAAGAATATACTTGTGACAGTCTTCGCCGCCACATCAGTGATCAACGGGAGCCTTACACTTGGAGCGATGCTTGCGATCCAATATATAGTGGGGCAGCTGAATTCTCCGGTGTCGCAGCTGATATCGTTTATCTATTCCGTGCAGGATGTCAAGATCTCGCTTGAGCGTATCAACGAGATCCACAGCGGTCGTAACGAAGAGCCTGAGACGGGGCGCCGGGAAAGTTACCCTGACAGGGAAGATGGGAGCGCCGGGGAGGAGTCTTCCCGTTCGATTGTTTTTGATGACGTGTCGTTCAAGTATGACCCCCATGCTTTGAAGACCACTCTCGAGGATATCTCCCTTGACATCCGGGAGGGCAAAGTGACGGCGATAGTAGGGGCGAGCGGAAGCGGGAAGACCACGCTCATCAAACTTATGCTCGGGTATTATCCGGCAATGAAAGGGGAGATAAGGATTGCGGGGAAGGATATCAACAGTTATGGGATGAAATGGTGGCGCAGGCGATGCGGCGTCGTGATGCAGGACGGCGTGATCTTTTCCGAATCCATAGCACGGAATATCGCGGTAGATGACGGAGAGATAGACGTAGCCCGTCTTGAAGACGCCGCCAGGATAGCCTGTATACATGACTATGTGATGTCGCTTCCCCTGAAGTATAATACAAAGGTAGGGAAAGACGGCAGAGGTCTCAGTCAGGGGCAACGTCAGCGTATACTGATAGCCCGGGCTGTCTACCGCAATCCGGATTATATCTTCCTTGACGAGGCTACCAATTCTCTTGACGCTAAAAACGAACGTGCCATAGTCGAGAATCTTGCCGGGTTCTATAAAGGGCGCACTGTAGTGGTTGTGGCTCATCGTCTTTCGACTGTAAGGGATGCCGACAGAATAATCGTGCTTGATTCGGGAAAGGTGGTCGAGACCGGTGATCATGCGTCGCTTATAGCCAAGGGGGGAGTTTATTTCAATCTTGTGAAAAATCAGCTTGAACTCGGCACCTGATAAGGAAAGCGAGGAGACGGCGGAATTGTGGTAAAAGAAAAACATCGGATAAAAACCAAGCTATATGGAGAGAGACAATATCGAGATAAGAAGCGAGAAAGTAAGAACCCTTATCGGCGAGATCCCACCAGGGCTCGTGAGGTGGGGTACGGGAATCATCCTTTTAATATTCATCGCCCTGATAGCGGCGGTATGTTTTCTTCCTTATCCCTATTCCGAGGGAGAGACCATACTGCGACATATACTTTCCGGCAGCCCCGCGCGGCAATAATGTCCCTTAATATTTCGCGCTCTAATTGTTTGGAGTTAGATATATTTTTTATAAATTTGGCGAATAATTGAGGCGAATATGTTTCCGGAAAAAGCGGAGACATATTTTTCCCTGTATTTTATGTAGTGATTTTTTGTCCGGACAGTTATGAAAAATATAGCCATATTCTCTTCTGGGAGCGGCGATGCCGCCGAGCGAGTAGTGTCTCTTTTTAACGAGGGAAACCGAATCAGGGTGCGTGTCGTGGTCACAGACCGCGAGAATGCAGAAATAATCGAGCGGCTGACTCCTCTTGGCATGGAGGTGATGTTCGTGCCCCGCGAACAGTGGCATGACTCCCCGGAAAAAATCGTTGCCATTCTTGAAGAGAATGAAATAGAGCTTATAGCTTTTGATGATTTCCGGGGAATAGTACCCGCCGGAGTGGAAGAGGCATTCAGAGGGAAAACAGTATCTCTTTCTTCGCCCGAAGCCGCACCGCTGGAAGTGGTGAAAGCCCTTGATAACATCAATGCCCCTGTAGAGGAAGCCACGCCTGAGGACGATATGGAAAAGCGGAATGACGGAAACGAGACCAAAAGCGTGGACGAGGAATGGGCGGAAACTTTGAAAATAGATTATGATCCGTCAAGACTCCGCATGACACCACCCCCCGTGCCCGGGGCAGCCGCGCAACATCCGGCACAGACTTACGGCAACAATTACAAAGCCCACGAACACGCCATAGCCGCCGCGCCTCAGGAGCCGATGCCTCCCACATATCTCATATGGTCGGTGCTTTCAACGGTGTTCTGTTGTTTTATCCCCGGTATCGTGGCGATCATATTCTCGTCTCAGGTAAGCTCGCGCTATTATGCCGGCGACACAGAGGGGGCGAAACGTGCGTCAGACCGTGCCCAGATATGGATAATCGTGTCTTTTGTGCTCGGCATACTTTCAGCCACACTCTACCTCCCTATAATGATGATCAGCTGAAGAGAAACAGCGGCGCGCCGGAATCATATCCGGCGCGCTCTTATACTTTCGCTCTTATACTTTCATAAGCGTCGTAACCTTTGATAACTGCGGGACGCACTATCCATCTCTGCACGCAATAAGCCCCGGCAAGATATATCGCGGCAAGGATCCAGAGCCGGATATAGGCGTGGCTCACCTGTGCCAGCGACGCTCCGTTGGTGTTCATGCGTATGAACCCTTCCACACCCCATGTGGCAGGCACGCAGCCGCTGAGAAATTTCCAGAACGGAGCCATGGCATAGCGCGGCCATGTGAGACCCGAAAGGAACAGGAATACCACGGAAGTGACCACCCAGAGCACGAATACCGATTCGCGTTCCCACACGATACCCTGGAAAATGAATCCGAGACCGAGGCACGCGAGCACCATCGGGACAAGAAACATCATGATTTCGGAAAATTCTCCCACCATAGGGAAGGAGAACATCAGCGGCACGTAGTGGACGAGATATATTATAGGGAGCGCGAGGATGGTGATATAGCATAACATCTGTCCCGCCATGGTCATGAGTACGCTCGGCTGCTCGTTGTACGGATCATACCCTGTCAGCCCCGGGCGTTCCCTTTTGGCGCCTCCCGCCATTCCCGACGCCAAAATGATGCATTGATGAAGAATCAGGATCAGGACTCCCGGCATAATGAACGAATCAAAGCCGTTTTCGATATTGCCCATTGAGATGTTTTCAATAGGCATGACGTCTCCCGACACGATTGTTCCGGCAAGAGGGACAGTGCCGTTGATCCTTTCGGCAAGAATCTCCGCCCCCATCGCCTGGGTGACGTTTGTGGATGCCACCAGAAAACCACGGTAGCGCAGCAGCAGGCTGGCGTCGCAATACATCACGGCGTTCGCCTGTTCTCCCCGGGCGATTTTCCTTCCGAATCCGTCAGGAATCTCAAGGATGGCGAAACAGTTGTGGGAATCCATCGCTCTCCGCGCCTCCGGAAGGTCGGCGGCATATCCTGTCACCCATGCCTCCTGGGTGGCGTCGAGGTTTCTCACAAGCTCACGGCTCACTGCGGAACGGTCGTTGTCGACCACCACCATCTTCACGTCTCTGACCACCTCCGGATTATATATCAGAGAATAGATCACCGGATACGCGATAGGGAGAAAGAGGAAGAAGATCACTATCCCGGGATCTTTTATTACAAGCCGGAATTCCCGGCAATAGACGTCAAACAGCTGCCTGACAAATGATTTCTTATGATTGCGCATGATCTTTTCTTGATTTTGACTACGCATCGCCGCCTGCCGGAATCTCTCCGGGAGGCTTACGGGGCGTAGACAGGTTTTTTCATACATGCCTTTATCCGCCACAACATGGTCAGCGGCAGCAGCATGAAGATTATATACGCCACAAACCATATTCTGGAGTAATAGATATGGATGCCGTTGAGAGCCTGGTCGATATATATCAGGAAATTATATCTGATGGGAAGGATCCAGCTGAAAATCCCTATCGACTGATACATGCTTTCCACAGGGAATGAGAATGCCGCGATAGAGAACGACAGAATGCCGAGCAACGCGCTGATCGATAGCGACAGCCTGAGATTCGGGAGCACCCCGAAGAAGAATACCGCCATTCCCTGGCAGGCGAGCACGAACATAATTTCGGATACCGTCAGCCACATCCAGGATCCGTGCATGGGGTATCCGTTGATGGCGTAAAGCCACGACTCCATGAAGAGGGCTATCACGATCCATATTATGGTCTGGGGAAGGAGCTTCGCGGCAAGCGCCCTGACTATAGAGCCGCGTGCCATGGCGAGGAGTCGCCGGGAGGTGCCATATTTGATTTCCTGTCCCAGACTGAAGCAGGTGACAAGCCATATCATAAGCTGCAGCACACACGGTATGAATGAGTTGCACAGATATACGGCATAGTTCAACCCGGGGTTGTGTATCGCCCGCGCCTGAATGTTTATGGGAAGCAGGAGCGGGGTTATTACATTTTCCGATACTCCGGCAGATTCCAGCACGTTCATGGCGATCCCGGCTTTGGTATAGAGCGCGGTGGTCTTGAACGTCTTGAAAAGCAGGCTGGCGGGGACGAAATAAGTCATGTTGGTGTAGAAAGTTATCACGGGCTTTCTTCCGGCAAGCAGATCCTGCTGATAATCCTCGGGAATGAGGAAATAACCGAAAATGTCGCCCCTCTGCATAAGATGTCGAGCTTCCGTGAAACTGTTGCAGTTTTCCACAAGATCCACCATCTGCATACCGGCGAGCTGCCGGCTGACAGAGCGGGACAGGGAAGAACCGTCTTTATCGACCATGGCGGCGGGCACTTTCATCGGCAATCCGTCGGTCATGAGGTCGGAAAGAAACAGGAAGCAGAAGAGCGGCAGGATGAAAAACGCCCCCCAGTAGATGGGTCGTCTCACGATCTGGAGCACGCTCCTGACGAATATGGCTTTGAATCCTGTCGGCTTCATACGAGTAGATTTTTATAACACCCTTGATTATTGCACGAGAATCACTGACATTCCCGGACGGAGATTGTCGATTTTCTTTTCGGGACGTGCCTTGATCTGGAATGTGCGCGCGTCAAAATCGCCTGTCGATTTGGTTGCCTGCCAGTTGGCATAAGTCCCGAGATCTTTTATATAGAATACTTTCGCTTCGGTCTCTATGTCGAGGGCGGGAATTTTTATCTTGAGCACTGAGCCGAGCTTTATGTCTTTCAGAAGCGTTTCCCTCACGTTGAACACCACCCAGTGGTCGTCTTTCTGAAGAGACATTATGGGCGCTCCGGTGGCTACGAGTTCGGAGACATGGGGATATATTTCCGTGATTTCCCCGTCGCATGGGGCTACAAGGAACTGGTCTTCAAGAAGTGCGTTGACTTCGTTCACGCTCCCTTTCGCCACATTGACCATCGCGAGGGCGGCTTCCTTGTCTTCTTTCTGAGCGCCTGACTTGGCGAGCTCATACTGGCTCTGTGCCGCATGTTCACCTGCCACGGCGGCGTCGTAGGCTGCTTTCGCCTCATCGCGCTTCTGCTCGCTTACCACCCCTTTCTCAAAAAGATTCTGCATGCGGGTGTATGTCTTCCGGGTTATTTCTGCGGCAGCCTTTGCCTGTTGCCAGAGATCATAGGCGGCGGAAATTATCTGTTTGCGCGTTCCCGCGTCAACTTTGGCATTCGCGGCGTTGGCTGCATTTTCCATTGCTTCCGCCTGTCCGAGCCTTGCGTCGACGAGAGTGGAATGTATCCTTACCAGCGTGTCGCCCGCTTTCACATGATCCCCTTCCTCGACCATCAGATTCACCACCCTGCCGGGCAGTTTGCCGGATATGCGAATCTCGGTGGCGTCAGCCTGTCCCTGAACGGTGTCGGGACCCTGTTTTATACATAGAAATCCTATTATGGCGAGAGCCGCCACGATACAAAGCACGATAACGATGGTGAGGATGAGCATACGGTCTTTTGCGGAGACTTCGTCGTTTGTTGCCCGTGAATCAGCGGGTACGGTGGAATTTTTATCTATAGTGTCCATAATGGTTATGGTGGTTTTTAGTTTGGTTATTGATATTTCTGAGACTTATATGCGGGATTGTCAGTAGGTGAGGGTCCCGAGCACTTTGGAGAGGTATGTCTGGCAGAGCCTGATCCCGATCTCGGCGTCGATCTTCTCGGAATTCGCCGCGAGCCATGCTGTCTGCGCTCCTATGACATCGTTTGTGGTGAGCACCCCCTCTTTGAATCCAAGTTCAGCCTGACGCAGGTTCTCGTCGGCTTTGGTGAGGTTGGTGACAGTCATGTCGTAAGTCTTTTTCGCTTCGTCGAAACTGAATTGCGCCTGGCTTACCTGAAGCTGCACCTTCTCCTCTGTGTCTTCGAGCAGAAGCCGCTGCGCTTTGGTACCTGCCTGCGCCGCCTTGTAACGGTTCATCTTTCCACCCCAGTGCCATATGGGGATAGTGACTGCCGCGCCGACCGAGAATCCTCCTCCGAACCGTTTCTCGAATCCATCGATCACATTCGGGTTGGAGAATGAGTACGCTCCTATCAAAGCCACTTTGGGAAGCATGTCGCCTTTTACAAGATTCTCACGCCCTTTCAGCATGTTGATTCCCTGCCGGATGACCTCAAGATCCTGACGGCGCGCATACACGTCATCCATGTTTACGTCATCGTGAGCCACCGCTGTCCCGGCATGTCTGAGATCTTCGTCTTCCAGCTCCATTACGGTGTTGACGGGGAGTCCGCAGAGCTGTGCGAGCGCCATGCGGGAGAGGGTCAGTCCGTTGTCGACCTTTGTCATCGCTATTTTCGCCTCGTTGAGCTTGACCTCCACGGTGAGCAGGTCGCTCCTGGTTGCCACCCCTTCGTCGAGCATTGCCTGCACGTCATACCGGAGGGTGTCTACAAGATTTACAAAACTTTCGGCAAGCCTTTTCTTCTCTTTGAGCGACACCACCAGCCAATATGCCTCGTCTACGGCATAGACTACTGTCTGGGTCAGGGTGTTGCGCATCGCCTTGGCAAGATTCTCTCCATATCCCGCTATTTCATTGAGCGCCTTTATCTGTCCTCCCATGAAGACCGGCTGTGTCAGGGTTATCGCTCCGGCGAATACGTTGTGGGTGTCGAAGCTCATAGCCTCTTTCGGGATCACCGCCACTTCGGTGGGGATGTAGCTTCCGGAAGAGGGATCTTTTATCGGAGTTCCGTCCGGACCCTTGAGGATGTTGTATTGGTAGGTCTGTGTGGCGGGATCGAAACTCATGGTGGGGAGTTTCGCGTCTTCACCCAGAAGGCTTATGCCGTGCTGGTTGTAGATATAGGTGCCGGTAAAGTCGATTCCCGGCAGATAGGCGGACTGTGCCGCCTTCTTATAATATCCGGCACTGCGGATAGTCTCTTCCGCGCTTTTCACGGTCTTGTTGTTCCTGACCGCCATATTTCGGCAGGAGTCAAGGCTTACGGAAGCTGAAGCAAATCCGGCGCATGATGCGGCGGCGATGAGCAATAATAATTTTTTCATAATCCTGATGCTGATATCCTGATGTGGAAGCAGGAATTTTTGATAGAAAGCCCGGAGTACCGTCATTTGTGGAATGTATCCCGTCAATACGGACAGCGCATATCCGGTGGCAAACGGAACCCTTGTCTAATATCATTACAAAGTTATCTCCTTTTTGTTTAATAAAACCAACGCCACCATATGTCAAATCCACGAATCTGAAAAATTGACCAACTTTTTCCCACTAACTTCTCATGTGCGGAAAGGGGGCTGTGGGTGGATTCTTGTAATGATGGATAATTATGGCTAAATTTGCAGCCGCAAAAAAATAAACAATCCCAAAGAACAGATGAAGGATGGTTGGAAAGAAACTTATCAAGAAATTTACGCCGGAATCATATCTTGAGTCATATGTGAGCCTTCTCCGGCTCGGACTGCCGGTGCTCGTGACGCAGCTCGGGGTAATAGTCGTGAATTTCGCCGACACGATGATGGTAGGGGCATACGGACTTGACGAACTCGCCGCCTCGGCATTTGTCAACAGCCTTTTTATAATCGTGACAGTCATGCTCATGGGTTTCGGAGGAGGCGTGACCCCTCTGATAGGGGCGTTGTACGGCAAGGAGGAACATGAGGAAGGGGGGCGTATGCTGCGTGGCGCATTGCAGGTGAATGTCGTTCTCGCCCTGTGCTTTATGGCGATAATGGGATGTCTTTATTTTTTTCTTGACTGTTTCGGTCAGGACGAGGATCTCCTCCCCATAGCGCGCGAATATTTTCTGATACTCCTCGGCACGCTCCTTCCGATGGCGGTGTTCAACTGTTTCCAGCAGACCGCCAACGGCACCACCGACACCGCCACGCCGATGTGGATAATCCTCGGCGCCGACGTGTTGAACATAATAGGGAATTACCTGCTGATTTTCGGAAACTGCGGCTTCCCGGAGCTGGGACTGACCGGCGCGGGGATAAGCACGCTGACCGCACGCACTCTTGCCGCGATAGCCATAGTGGCGGCAATGGCGGGTAAAAAGCGTTACAGGATCTATTGGCGTTCGCTGTGTTCTCTTCCCGCGGGACGTGAGCGGCGTTACCGCGTATGGGTGACGTCGTATCCGCTCATGATACAGAGCGGGGTGGAATGCGGGCTATGGTCGATGGGGGCTGTGGCGAGCGGATGGTTCGGGAAGATACAGCTCGCCGCCTATCAGGTGGTGAACACTATCGCGCAGCTCGGATTCATGACTTATATGAGCATGGGATGGGCGACCTCGATCAGGGTGGCTAACTTCACCGGCGTAGGCAACACCGAAGGGATCAGGAGGATAAGCCGCGCCGGGCTGCATATAGTCCTCGCCATGGCTACGGTGGCTTCTGTAGTGTTTTTCTTTTTCACAAAAGATCTTGTACGCCTGTTCACGCCTGATCCGGACGTCGCTCTCGCCGCCGTCCCACTGGTCATACCGCTCATCCTTTACCAGTATTGCGACGGCGCCCAACTCACGTATGTCAACGCCTTGCGCGGCACTTCCGTAGTGAAGCCGCTTCTCTGGATATCGATAATAAGTTATATATTGGTCGGGATTCCGGTGCTTCTCCTTTTCGGAGTGACGTTCGGATGGGAGACGGAAGGGGTGTACTACAGTTTTTCGGTTGCGTTATTGACAGCCACCATACTTCTTGTCAGTACGTTCAGCCGTGTCCTCAGGAGAAAAGAACGGGAAAACGAGGAGAAAAACGCGGCTGTTAAGACACTTTAATATTAAAAATTGTGAATTGTCAGAGAAAAATTATTACTTTGCAATCCAAAACCATATCACAGTAAAGAAATGGGTAAAATCATAGCTATCGCCAACCAGAAAGGTGGTGTGGGAAAGACCACTACCGCATTCAATCTGGGAGCCTGTCTGGCAAGCGACGGCAAGAAGGTGCTTCTTGTAGACGCCGACCCTCAGGCAAACGCCACCTCGGGGCTTGGCGTGAATCCGGAAGAGATCGAGGTCTCGATATATGAATGTCTTGTGGACGGCGCTGACGCCTCCACGGCTGTCGTGCCGACATGTGTGGAAGGATTGTCGCTGATAAGCTCCCGGATCGACCTTGTGGGCGCTGAAGTGGAGCTGATGAACCGGAGGGACAGGGAAAAATCGCTGTCGAAGGTTCTCGAGCCGTTGAAGGACGCATACGATTTCATACTTATAGACTGCAGCCCGTCGCTCGGAATTATCACGGTCAACGCCCTTTCGGCTGCCGATTCGGTCATCATACCGGTCCAGGCGGAGTATTTTGCCCTTGAGGGGATCTCCCAGCTTCTTAATACGATCCGTATTATCAAGAGCCGTCTGCGTCCCGCATTGGAAATAGAGGGATTTCTGCTGACCATGTATGACGCGCGTCTGCGTCTGGCAAACCAGATATTCGAGGAGCTCAAAGGACATTTCGGCGATATGGTTTTCACTACGGTCATTCCCCGCAATATCAAGCTTTCGGAGTCTCCGAGCCATGGATTGCCGGTGATCTTATACGACCCTGAAAGCCGTGGGGCGATCGCCTACGAACAATTGGGGCGGGAACTTGTGGCCCGCAACAGGAGAAAGAAAGCATAACAGATTATGGCATTGAAAAGAAATGCATTGGGAAGGGGACTTGACTCCCTTATCTCGATGGGTGATGTACAGACAGGAGGATCCTCGGCTATAAATGAGATCGAGGTGGAACTGATATATCCGAATCCCGACCAGCCGCGCCGGACATTCGACGAGGAGACGCTTGACGAGCTTGCGTCGTCGATAAGGGAACTCGGGGTGATACAGCCGCTGTCGCTTCGTGACGCGGGCGACGGCACTTACCAGATAATCGCCGGCGAGCGCAGATGGAGGGCGGCAAAGCTTGCCGGGCTGGCAAGCGTGCCGGCATACGTGCGCACCGCTTCCGATTCTGAAGTGACAGAAATGGCGCTTATCGAGAATATCCAGCGCGAAGATCTTAACGCGATAGAGGTGGCGCTTGCCTTCCGTAAGCTCATCGACACCTACAATCTCACCCAGGACCGTCTCTCGGAACGTCTCGGTAAGAAACGCGCCACAGTGGCAAACCATCTGCGTCTGCTGAAACTGCCTGCCGAAATCCAGCTTGGACTGCGTGACCATAAACTCGACATGGGACATGCACGCGCCTTGCTTTCGGTGACCGATCCGAAGCAGCAGCTCAAGCTGTATAACCTCATCCTTAAGGACGGGCTGTCGGTAAGGAGGGTGGAGGAGCTTGCCCGCGCCATGGACGGCGATGCGGTATCGGGTACGAAAAAGCGCCTCAATGACAATGACAACGGGCGTTTCGATACCTTCGCCAAAGAGATTGCCTCTTATTTCCCGACTCCGGTGAAATTTGCCCGCAAGGCAGACGGAAAGGGTACGATAACTTTGAAATTCACGTCAGACGAGGAGCTTCAGCGTATTGTCGAGCTTTTCGGAAAGATGAGAGACTGATATGCTTGGATATATGTTTATGCATATCGCCTGTCGTGACGGAAAGTCCCGTCTGCCTAAGACCTTGGGCAGACTCGCCTCCATCCTGCTGACAGGAGCGCTGACTGCGGTGACGCCTGCGGAGATGTACGGCATATCCGTAGCGGAGCCCGCGGGGATCATGACGGATACAGTCAGGGGAAATACCGTGATTCCTCCCGATTCATCGGTGTATGTAAATGCGGAAGCGTTGGTGAAGGTTCCTTTGGATTATACCGAGGAAGACGCCAACGACACCATCCAGACAGTCGTGACCGCCGATGACTATCCGTATGGTCTCGAAGGTAAGAAGGAATTTAATCCTTCCCCTACACGGGCAGTGTGGATGTCGGCTCTTTTCCCCGGTCTCGGGCAGGTCTACAACCGCCGTTACTGGAAGCTGCCTATAGTGGTGGGGGGATTTATGGGACTCGGTTATGCCACAAGCTGGAACAACAACCAGCTTAACGAATACACGCAAGCGTATCGGGACCTTACCGATGACGACCCTTCCACAAAATCGTATATGAATTTCTTCCCCCCAACCACAAAGGAGGAGGATCTTGATAAGACCTGGCTGACCAACACTATGCGTACAAGGCGTGATTTCTATCGCCGCAACAGAGACTTGTGTATAATTTGTTGTGTAGGGATGTATCTGTTGTGTATGGTAGACGCTTATGTCGACGCCTCTCTGGCTCATTTTGACATCTCTCCCGATCTGTCGATAGACTGGGGCCCGTCGATGATGGTCAATCCCGGCGACCGCAAAGTGAGTGTAGGTCTGAACTGGGCTTTTACCTTTTGATTCCGGATTCTGCCGTGCCGGTAAGATTCTTTTTGAAACAACAATTTGAAACCGACAACTTTAACAGATGAAAAGATATTTGATCATTGCCCTTCTCGCGGCGTCAGCGCTACCGGGGATCGCAAAAACCACAAAAAACTCCAACGTGCTCAACCTCAAGAGCAGTATAACCGATTCCGCGATCGTATATCCTGAAAGTTTTGAGGCAGACACGCAGAAACTTCTTGAAAGCTGGTTTATCAAGAACTATACGGCTACCGACACGCGCTATGCCACGGAGCCTGACGCTGAGGTAAGCGACGAGGAGATGATGAAACGTCTTGCCGCTCTTCCGACCGTGATAGAGATGCCCTACAACCAGATAGTGCGCAGCTATATCGACAGATATACTAAAAAGGGGCGTTCGCAGGTGGCTGCCCTACTCGGACTCAGTCTCTATTACATGCCGATTTTCGAACAGGCTCTTGAAGAACACGGGCTTCCTCTTGAATTGAAATATCTTCCGGTGATAGAGTCCGGTCTTGACCCTAACGCGGTCTCACGTCATGGGGCGACAGGTCTATGGCAGATGATGCTCATCACTGCTAAAGGTCTCGGACTGGAGGTTAACTCGCTTGTAGACGAGAGGCGGGATCCTTATGTGGCGTCTGAACGCGCGGCTGTCTATCTGAAGGATCTATATTCCGCATATGGAGACTGGTCGCTCGCCATCGCCGCATACAATTGCGGTCCCGGTAATGTCAACAAGGCTATCCGCAGGGCGGGAGGCGAAGCTAAAGATCATGATTTCTGGTCGATCTATAATTTTCTTCCCCCGGAAACAAGGGGATATGTGCCTATGTTCATAGCCGCCAATTATGTCATGGCATATCACACGGACCACAACATCTCTCCGGTGCTTCCTGTCAAACCGTTGGTAATGGATACGGTTCAGGTGGCGCATAGGGTCCATTTCAATCAGATTTCAAAGGTGCTTGACATTCCTGTCGATGAATTGAGGATACTCAACCCGCAGTTCAGAGCTGACGTGATACCGGGAACGACGGAATCTCCGTATACACTCATACTCCCTTCCCAACAGATCCACGCTTATCTGATGAGTGAGAACGATATATATAATTTTGAGCCGGACAAATACGGGAAGCGCGAGACGGTTGATCCGGGAGAGGTGCCGGCTGACGCGCTTCTCGCGGTTGAAGACACCTCCGTATGGCCTGAAGACGAGGAATCTGACATGAAGTTTGTGGCATCTCAGGGGAAAACCTCGGTTGTGATCCATAAGGTAGTTGCCGGAGAAAGCCTCGCGTCTATCGCGGCAAGGTATGATGTCACCCCTGAAGAGATAAAGAAAAGCAACAATCTTCGCAGAAATGCCGTGAGGGTAGGGCAGCAGCTGCGTATCGCCACAACCACTCCTCAGGATGTGATGGAAAGCACGGTTGCCGCAGTCACGGGTAAAGCCGCCCCGGCAAAGACAACTGCAAAATCTTCAGGCAAGACGTCGACAAAGACAGCGGCAAAGCCGGCGGCTCCGATCACACATAAGATCAAGAACGGGGAAAGCCTGTCGACAATCGCAAAGAAATACGGCGTGACCGTTGCCGCCATAAAACAGGCAAACGGTATGAAGTCAGATGCGTTGCGTGCCGGGAAAACACTCAAGATACCTCCGAAAAAGGCGGCTGCGAAAAAGACCACTTCAAAAAAGAAGCGCCGTTGACCTGACGGCTATGCTAAAAAACATGACACCGTGCGGCAAAAGATAGCTGCACGGTGTCGTGTTTTTATATGCAGTATGATATTCGCTGTCGGAATATTGATACAGCTACATCAGTCGCAGCAGGATCCGCAGGATCCTCCTCCGCATCCGTGTGTGGCATCTCCCTCGGAGCCGCATCCGCATCCTTCTGAGCCGCATCCTCCGCCGCATCCACCACATCCGTGAGACGGCTGGAGCTCTTCAGGAGTGGCATCGCGCACTTCTTCCACTTTCCCTTCGTATCTTACTGTCATTCCGGCGAACGGATGATTGAAATCCATTTTGATCTTGTCTCCTATCTCAATGACTTTACCTTCAATGCGATACCCTTCCGCCGTCATCATCGGAAGCAGGGCGCCGACCTGAACTTCTTCCGCGAGTTGACCGTCGCGCATGAAAATCTGCGGGTCGAGAGTAAGTTCATATTCCGGATTCTTTTCACCGAAAGCAGCTGCGGGAGGAAGGGTAACCGAAAACTTGTCATCTTTCGCAAGATCTTTCAGAACTGCTATGAGACCCGGTACAATCTCATGGCTTACTCCATACACCATCACGTCCGGGGCTTTGGAGTCAGCCTCAAACAGGAGTTCGCCGTTGGCGTCGTTATACAACTTATATGAATATGCCACGAACTTGCCGGGGCCTACTGTCTCTTTCATGTTTTCTTCCATTGTAATATATCTTGTTAATTTCGGGTTGTTTTTACTATAGCATGAGGATTTTATAACGCCGGAGTATTGTCTGACTCTTCTTCCGCCGGAATGTCATCCGTAGATTCTTCGGCGGGAGTGTTGTCTGCGGCGGCATCAGGATGCTTGAGTTCGTATTGAGCCTGAGGCACCTCTACATTGAAATAGAATCCTTTCGCCACCTTGTCGCGCAGCCGTTTCTTGGTCTCAGGGTCAGGAGTCACTGTCAGGTAATCGCATCCCGGTTCGATGAAAGCCGCGTCGGTTGCCTCATATCCGAGGAGCTGTACCATGTCATATTCATGCATGGGATAAATCACGAACCAAGCGTTTTCCACATCCTCGCCGGTGCCGGTGCTTTTTATCGCGCCGAGGAGGTGTTCAAGTCTGTATTCCCATATTTTTGCGCTCATGTCCTTGCGTTTTTCCTTGAGCACATGAATCAAGAACGACATCTGGCGAAGATCGAAAGGATTGTCGCGCAAAGACATCTCGGCATACTTGCGTATAGTGTCGATCTCTTCTTTCGTGTGAGACGATTTGGAGCGCAGTTCGTCGGTTATTCCGGAGTAGGGGGAAGTGCGGTATGGGTCGTAATCCTCCTGAAACATATAGCCGAGGTAGAAATTCCGATATTCCTCATTGGTCATAGTGGTGTCGTTGCGCGTATATTTCTTCATCAGTTTAGGGAAATAAAACGGGCTTGCGGGATCAAGAGTCTCATTCTTTATTTTCTCAAGATCCGGTTTCTCCACAGTAATTTTTCTCTTGTTGGCTGCAGATGCTGACGGCACCGTTGTCTGGGCGAATGCGGCGGGTATGGACAAGGCTATCGCGCACAGGCAGACTGCCGGAATATGTCGGAATACTCTATTTATTATTGTCATTTGATTATCCATTAGAACGGAACGTAGATCCCGGGTTTGAGGGGTTCTATAATTTAAAACGTCTGAGATGTCAAAAATATTGAATGATTATTTTTCTTCGGAAGCCTTGTCCGGATTCTGGTTGTGGTTGCCGGATGGTATTCCGCTGGAATTTTCCTCAGATTTTTTAATTTCTTCGGCGGTGGCGGTATTTTTTTTCATTTCAGGGTATGCCACCCTGGAATGATAGATGGTCGACAACCTTGACTTGAATGATCTCTTCACAGTTTCGACATCCCTGAATGATATGGGCGCTTCTTTGAGAAGACCGTCCTGCACCTGACTGTCGATGATCTTGTCGACGAGATTGTCGATAGACTGCGGGGTGTAGTCTTTAAGACTGCGTGATGCCGCTTCTACGGCATCTGCCATCATAAGTATCGCGGTCTCTTTTGACTGGGGGTTCGGACCGGGATATTGGAAACTTGCCTTGTCGATGACTTTGTCAGGATTTTCGTTGACAGCCGTGTTGTAGAAGTATTTGGTCACCCCTTTCCCATGGTGCTCGGCGATAAAATCTTTTATGACAGCGGGAAGTTTCTCTTTAGACGCCATGGCAATGCCGTCTGTGACATGAGAAATGATCTTATGCGCGCTCGTTTCCGGATCAAGTCCGGCATGAGGATTGACGCCATGCTGGTTTTCGGTGAAGAAAATCGGACTGTTCATTTTCCCTATGTCATGATACAAAGCTCCCGTACGCACCATGGTTGAGTTTGCTCCGATGGCTCTGGCTGCCTCTGCGGCAAGGGTAGAGACCTGTATGGAGTGTTGGAATGTGCCCGGCGCGACCTCGGCAAGCTTCTGAAGCAGCTTGCTGTTGATATCGTTGAGTTCGACAAGAGTCACAGTGGATGTGAATCCGAAAAGCTTCTCAATCACAAGAATCAGGATGTAAGCGAATGAGAGGATGACGGAGTTTATGGCGAATGTGCCTATCGTCCTGATGGAGAACTGGGATAGATTGCCTTCGGTAATGAGGCATATCGTGAAATATGTTGCGGTGTAGGCTATAAAAGAGAAGACCGCTGTCCGGAGCAGCTGTGACCGTTTGCTGAGTTGCCGGATACTGAAGGTTGCCACAAGCCCGACGGTAAGTTCCATGAAAATGAATTGGAACTGATAAGTGGCGACGAGCGCTGAGATCAGTACAGTCGTTATAAGGGAGAATATGGCGGTGCGGGAGTCAAAAAATACAAGAATAATCACCGGGACGGCGGCGAATGGTATTAGATAAATGCCGTTGGTGAAATATTCGCACATAATTATCGCGAATACGGTAAACAGGGTAGTGAATGACATAAGGAATGTCATTTTCCTGATATTTGCGAAAAATCTTGAACGGTAAAGATGAAGGAATATATACAATATTATGATTATGATCACAATATACATCCCTTCCCCTATGATAAAATATGTATGGCTTGTTTCCGACTGGCGGGACGCCATCATATCTTGGTAAGTATTGAGGTTTGTGAATATTTGCGGAGTAATGATCTCGCCCCTGTCTACAATTCTCTGTCCTTTTTTTATCACGCCCATGGCGCCGGTGACATTAAGATATTCCTGGCTGCGATATTTGTAGTCGGTGACAGAATCTATCACGACATTTGGGTTCAGGCAGATATTCAGGGCTTTAATGATGTCCTGGTTCAGTGGCTGGTCAGCGTGGGAGTCGTGATGATATAGGGAGTCGATCCTTCTGTACGCCTGTGCGGGCGAAAGCATATCAGAAGCGTCGAGACGCACCACAGCCTTTGACTGAGGGTTGTTTTCGTCCACAAGCCTCAGGGTTTTCTTCCCTTTGATAACAACACTTTCATATATTGTCGGACCGAGTATCCCCCTGTCATACGTGTTCTCAAGAAGCTTCATCAAGATTTCTTTCTGCTGTGCCGACGCGTGATTGTTGATCATCTGTGAGAATTTATCGACATTCTCTTTTTCTATATTGTCATGACGCTTTACAAACGGGATAAAGACTTTGTCGATACTGTCTCTCATTGATTTCGCTGAAACAGAGTCACGCAGGATCGGCATGTCGAAGTCAGCGGTCAGCAGGGGATACTTCCATGGCTGGTTGAGCTCATATGAAAAACTCTGATGGTCTGCTCTTGGCAGAATGAGGATAATGACCGCCACGGAGATTATGGCGAGTCCGAAGCGGATCAGATTCAAACGGGAAAACAGGTTGTTCCACATAACTGAAAGAATGTTAGATATACTCTTTGTCTTTGTCAGGATATTCGTTGGGCGAATTTGATACCCTTTATGTTTCTTAATGCGTTGCAGATCGCGTCTACGGTCTCTACGGTGTCGATCTGGACAGTGAGGTCACAATGAAAGACTTCATGTTTCGCCGCGATATTCAATCCGCGTATATTTATATTCATTCTGGTAGAGATGGTTGCGGTGATCTCTTCGAGGATACCGTGGCGGTCGATCCCGTCAATGCTTATCGTAGCGAGGAAACGTTTCGCCACGCCTCCCCAGCTTGTGGCGACAAGCCTCTGTCCGTATGCGCTTTTCAGGCGCAGCGCGATAGGGCAATCGGTCTTATGCAGCACAACGCTTTCGTCATCGTCGACAAATCCGAACACATCGTCGCCCGGCACCGGGGAGCAGCATGAATCGAGTCTATAGTTCGGTGTGGAATCATCAGGGCGCAGCACATAGACTTTTTTTCTGTCTATCGGTTCCTTTTTGGAAGTGTCGGAACTTTTTTTGGAGGAGAAAGGATTCCTCAGTATCTTGCTCATCAAAGATTTCTTGTTGACCGACATATCTTTCAATTCTTTTGAAGAAAGATTTATGTGGTCATTTGCAAGCATCATGAACAGATCGTTCCTGTTTTGTAGATGGTGGCTCGCCAGCAATTTCGAGAAAAGTTGGTTGGTCGGAGTTATACCCTCTTTTTCGAGGAGATCGTTGAAGATTTTTTTCCCTTTTTCGATCAGGACTTTATGGTCTTTCCTCAATATTGATCTCAGCCGGTTCTGGGCTTTTGCGGAATGACAGAATTTCATCCATTCCTCCTGAGGGGTCTGGGAATCCGATGTAATGATCTCGACCTGATCTCCGCTGTCAAGTCTGTGGGAAAGAGGCACGAGCCTGTGGTTTATTTTCCCGGCGATGCAATGAGTCCCGACTTCCGAATGGATTGCGAAAGCCATGTCGAGCACAGTCGAACCTGAGGGGAGAGTTATGAGGTCTCCCTTGGGGGTGAAGACATATATCTCTGAAGAGAAGAGGTTGAGTTTTATAGTGTCGAGAAAATCAATCGCGTTTGGTTCCGGATTGGCAAGGATGTCTTTGATTGTATTCATCCAGGTGTCAAGCTCGCTCTCATCTTCATGCACCCCGGTCTTATATTTCCAATGGGCGGCATATCCGAGTTCCGCGATCTCGTCCATTTTTCTTGATCTTATCTGCACCTCTATCCATTTCCCCTCCGGACCCATGGCGGTGAGATGCAGGGCGCGGTATCCGTTTGCTTTCGGCGTGCTTGTCCAGTCGCGCAATCTGTCGGGATGCAGTCGGTGTCCGTCGGTGAAGAAAGTGTAGATCTGCCAGCATCGTATTTTCTCAAGGGCGTCGTCGTCATTTTCAAAAATAATCCTCACTGCATACACGTCGTAGATTTCCTCAAACGGAATCTTTTTGTGTTGCATTTTGTTGAAGATTGAGTAGGCGCTTTTCACGCGCGCCTTTATTTCGTATTTGAACCCGGCATCGTCGAGCATTTTTCTCACGGGCGCCACAAATTCCTCCACGATCTGCTCACGATGGTCAGCCGTCTCATTGAGTTTTTCCATAATGGCGGCATATTGCGCCGGGTGCTCATATCTGAACGCGAGGTCTTCGAGTTCCTGTTTTATTTTGAAAAGTCCGAGCCTGTGGGCGAGAGGCGCGTAAATATAAAGAGTTTCTCCGGCGATTTTATATTGCTTCTCCTGTCTCATAGAGCCGAGCGTACGCATATTGTGGAGTCTGTCTGCCATTTTTATGAGCACTACCCTTATGTCTGTCGACATCGACAGCAATAGCTTCCGGAAGTTTTCAGCCTGCAAAGATGCCTTGTCTCCGAAAATGCCGCCTGAAATTTTGGTCAGCCCTTCAACGATATCCGCTATTTTTGCCCCGAACGCCGCTTCCAAGTCTTCACGGGTGTATTCGGTGTCTTCAATCACATCATGCAGCAATGCGGCGCATATTGATGTGGAGCCGAGTCCCAGTTCGGAAATAACGATTTTAGCCACGGCGATAGGGTGGAGGATATAAGGCTCACCGCTTCTTCTCCTTACGCCCTTGTGGGCTTCTTTTGCGAATCTGTAGGCGCGTTCGATGATTTCAACTTTCTTGCGGTGATTGCTTGCGAGATATGCGTGAAGTACCTCCTGATATGCGTTTTCCACCATCAGGTCTTCATCTTGCGGGTTTTGAGGGAGATATGGAGTCATTGAATAAAATTCAGAGTAAAAAGATAAAACAAACTGTCTTTATTCCGGCTCAATGCCGTTTGGCAAAGTTAATGAAAAATAAGGATATAAACAAAAAAACCGACCACCTCCCGGTGTCCGGTTTTTCCCTGCTTCAGATTCCAAAGCAAGCTATATCCGACAGAAATGTCATCAACGGCTTGTCAATGGCTTCCGTATCTTCGGCAGTTGATAGAAATTACTAATGTATATAACCCAAAATTTAGACAATTATGTTTTTCTGTATAATGGTATAGATCAAGGTCCTAAAACATATCTAAGTCATGAAAAAAAGTTTTCGGTTATGTACGATCCATGTTCCTCGGCATGATTGATGCTGAAGATGTCTGAATCGGAAATGATTTGTTCGGTAATGCCGTGCATACCGATGTTGTCAGAAAGGAAGTTGTAGAACATAACTTTAAAGAATTAGGTGAATGAAAAAATGAGATATCAGGTGATCCTGATGTTCTGAGACATCAGACATTCAGTCCCGGTCAGGGACAACATTTTTGGATTAATAGTAAAAGATTATCTATTTCAGAGATCCGATATAGAAACGTGATGTCTGCCCTAAATATTAGTGTATAAAAGTTAAAGAATGCTATTAAGTTGCACAATGGGATGGGGTGTAGTATAGGGGGCACGCCTATAATGCGACATCGCCGGGATCGTGCATTCAGATCCCGGCGATGTAAGCGGCGGTTGGTTGTATTTGTAACCGTCTTTGTAACTTGTTCTATTTTCAGACGAGGTGTGGAAAGTTTGCCATTGATATCGCCGCGCAAGC
Source organism: uncultured Porphyromonadaceae bacterium (assembly GCA_947174235.1). Classification (GTDB taxonomy): domain Bacteria; phylum Bacteroidota; class Bacteroidia; order Bacteroidales; family Muribaculaceae; genus Lepagella. Next base: position 21,917 of record CAMWID010000013.1, read on the forward strand.
CGCTTCCGCGCCTTTGTTGCCGAGGCAACCTCCCGCACGGTCTAAAGCTTGCTGCTGGTTGTCGACAGTGAGGACTCCGAAAATCACCGGAGCTTTCCCCTCTGCGTTGAGAGTTGCGACTCCCTGGGCTGCTATCTGGCAGACATAATCGAAATGCGGGGTGTCTCCGCGGATCACGCATCCTATGACGATTACCGCTTCGACCGGCTTCCCCGGTATCAGCTCTCCTTTGGAGGAGAATCTTGATACGTGACCACGGTTGATGGCGACAGCTGCGGCGTTGACAAGCTCTACAGTCCCCGGTACCGCCAGACTGATTATGTTTTCATTTTTGACACCGGCTTTGCGCAGCACGTCGATCGCCCCGTCGCGCAGCGCGTATGTGATCTGTGGATTCCAGTCTGCTGTCAGGATATAAAACTTCCCTTTTACTTCCGGAGAAAGCTCCGGGATGCTCAATTCCGCACCGTTGGTGTTGAGTATTGTAGACATGATTATTCAGTTATAGCCTCCTCTTGGCTGTCGTTTTCCTTTTTATCTTCTTTCTGACCTTTCTTGAATTTTGCCTTAGCGGAGACAGTGAGCTGATGTATGAAATTTTTCCATTTCGATTCATTGTCGGTTTCCGCATCAATCAATGTCTGCAGGGCGAGAATGTCCTGTTCGAGCTCTATAGTCTCGAGGGAAATTGCATGAGGGAGTATGGCGCCCAACAGACGTTGCGCGCGAGGTCTCATGGATTTTATCCTCATCATGATCTCAGCCATCTCCACGGTCATTTTGATCTCTTTTCTTGTGACCCTTCCGGTTCGTTTCTTAGAGAATTTTATCGCTTCGGCATAAAATTTGAGAGCCGCCTTAAGATCACCTGTCGACGCGAGGAGTTGTCCCACGTTGCGCAGTGAGTCCACAAGTTTGTCAGTGGCAGCTACCACTCCCGAATTGACCTTATCGTATAATGCTCCGGCGTTTATCTGCTGTTTGACAAGAAGATCAAGCGCTTTCTTGCGAGAGCGCAGAATCCTCGTTGATAGTTCCATCGCCAGGATATGGAACTTTCCGAATCTCTCTTCGTCAAGTTTAACCAGATTGTCAAGGATTTTGAAAAGGGTATCAAGTTCTTTTTCACTCTGTTTGTAATCTTTCAGGGTGAAATGGATTTCAGCGAGATCAAAAATGACAGCCACAAGCAAAGCCCGGAATTCGGTGTTGCTGAAATCAGGAAATTCCCTCATGGTGCGGAGAGCCTCCACGGTTCTCTGCATGGCGTCCATTTCTCGCCCTTCATCCATGAGTCTCCCGGCGTCTTTTCGACATTGCATCACTTCTTCCAGAACCTGTATCTCCGGAGAATGCTTTTTGAAACTGTCAAGTTTCAATGGTATATCTATCTGCGTCATAGTATGTAGGATTATTTTTTCTTTATGAGATCCCGATTCTCGAAGTCACAGAGCTGTTGTTTCCATATCCGGGGCATTTCGCAGACAGTCTGTTTTTCAGGATCGAAACTTACCATTACTGTCTCACAGATAGATTTAGGCTCGTGTGTATCGGATTTTCTAATCATCTGCAAGACCTTGAAACTTTTTTCCGAGACAGAGGTGCATGTAGTCAGCACTTCTATTTTTTCTCCGAAAAAAATGGGGGCGATGTACGCGCAGTTGACGTTTGCCACCACTATGTCAACATTTTTCCAATCGATTGGTTTTCCCTGAACAGATGAAAAATATTCCGCTTTGGCAGTATCGTAGAGGGAAAAATAGACAGTGTTGTTCATATGTCCGAGTATGTCCACATCGTTGAATCGCAATTGTACCGGGGTTGAATGATGAAAGATATCCGGGTTTGGTATTATGTCTGGGTTCATGAGATGAATCTGATTTCGATTATAGTTTCTTTTCCGATCATGGAGTTTATGGATCTGCATATTGACGACCGGTTCATGGAAAGTTCATGCCTGAGAGAGGCGTTAGGGACTCCCACGGTCATGATTCCGTCCTTGACAAAAGGGCGTCTGCATTCGCGGGCGTTGCCTTCTCCTATGACAAGAGACCAATACTCCACTGCCTTGCATTCGTCGAGGCGGTCTTGCATGCAGTTTTCCTGAAAGGCGATCCTGAGGATGTCGCCGATGCTTTGAGATTCTTTTCTTTCCATATCATCGGTTGATTAGGGGGGAGAACATGCCGTCTTCCACATTCAGCATCGTGCATGGTCCCGACATTCCGGAAAGGATGTCGTCAAGGTGCTTGCGGTTTGTGTCGGTGATGAATATCTGACCGAACGTCTGGTTGCCTGTGACTTCCTGCATAATGCTTTCTACACGAGAAGAATCAAGTTTGTCGAAAATGTCGTCAAGCAGCAGCAGCGGCGTGAATCCGTTGGACTCTTTCAGATAGTCGAAAATGGCGAGGCGCAACGCGACGGTGAAAGTCTTGACCTGTCCCTGGCTTCCGAGACGCCTGAGGCTGTAGCCGTCAAGTTTCGCCTCTATGTCATCGCGGTGGGTGCCGGCTGAGGTGTATCCGAGCACGGTGTCTTTCTGGCGTCGCTCGTCGAGAAGCTCCTTCATTGATCTTCCGGTAAGCTGGCTTGAATATTTTATTTCCACAGATTCCCTGGCGCCGGCGAGCCTCGAGTAGCAGAGTTCCACCTTCGGGGCTATTGCCGCCACCCATTGTGCGCGTGTGTCGTGGATTACGGCGGCAGCCTCTTGCAGTCCTGACTCCACGGATTCAAAGAGCAAGGCGTCTCTCACTCCGGCGCGCAACATGCGGTTGCGGCTTTCGAGCGATCTGTTGTATCTTATGAGCCGGTCGAGATAGTCGGGATTTGCCTGCGATATGACCATATCCATCAGTTTCCTCCTGTCTTCTCCGGGACCGTTGACAAGCTGCGAGTCTCCGGGAGTAACGGTCACGATAGGGTATCTGCCTATGTGTTCCGAGAAGCGGCGGTATTCTTTACCGTTTCGTTTCAGGCTCTTCCCTTTCCCTTTTGTAATTCCGCACGCTATGGTATCGGATGTTCCGGAATCGGATAGATATTCCCCTTTCACGATAAGCATCTCCTCTCCGTGTCGGATAAGGGCATTGTCCGGGATAGCCGACATTGGGCGCGCCATGCTCAGGAAATGTATGGCTTCAAGAAGATTGCTTTTCCCCATGCCGTTCATCCCCAGCAGGCAGTTTACCCCCGGAGAAAAATCGAGGGTAGTCGCGGCGATGTTTTTGAAGTTGAGGATGTCTATGTTTTTTAGAATCACTGGTCAGGTTTTTATAGTTCGCGTGAGGATAAGATATTCGGGATATTACGCCTGATCAAAGACGTTCCGGCTGACCGGTGCCGGATCAGTTGTCGTCTTTCATTCCGAATGCGAGGTCTCCGGCATCACCGAGTCCCGGTATTATATAGCTGTGGGCGTTGATTTCCGGATCGATGGCTCCCGCCCAGAGAGTGGTGATGCCTCCCGGAAATTTTTCACAAATATATTCCACAGCTTTGCGCGACGCTATTGTCGTGGCGATGTGTATCCGTGCCGGGGTTCCTTTTTTGAGGAGCGCCTGATAGCCGAGCTCCATTGAGCTTCCTGTGGCGAGCATCGGGTCGATCAGAATAAGGGTTTTCCCGTCGATTTTCGGAGCCGCCATATATTCGACAAGCACGTCGAATTTGTCGCTGCTTTCCTTATATCTGCGGTATGCGCTTACGAACGCGTTCTCGGCATGGTCGAAAAAATTCAGGAATCCGTGGTGGAATGGGAGTCCGGCTCTCAGGATCGTGCCGAGCACAATTTTGTTTATAGGCTCATGACACATGGTGAATCCCAGAGGGGTCTGTACTTTTTCCTGAGTGTAGTCAAGGCGTTTTGAGATCTCGTAAGCCATGATCTCGCCGATACGGTACAGATTAAGGCGGAAGCGCATAGGGTCATTCTGGATGTTGACGTCACGCAGCTCTCTCATATATCGGCTCACAATACTTGGAGTCGTTGCAAAGTTAACAATTTCAATATCGTTCATAGTGGGATGGTATGAAAGCGGCGTCCGGAATCAACTGACGCAGACTCAAGAAAGACCGCAAATGTTTATATTTGCAAATATAACCATTATTTACGGTGTTTTGTCGTAAGAGATGTGAAATTTTTTTAATAAAAGGGGTTTCGGATGTCATTTGCCCATATTTTCAAGCGTTTGCCCGGTGTTCAGACGGTCTTCTTCAAGCTGACGTCTGAGCGCGTCGATAGAATTGAACCTGATTTCATCGCGCAGGCGAGACACGAAGGCGAGTGTCAGGTTTTTTCCATACAGGTCTCCTTCCCAGCCGATGAGATGAGCCTCCACTGTACGGTCGTCGCCCCTCATGATTGTGGGACGTGTGCCGATATTGACCATCGCGCCTATATGCTTTCCGTCAGTCAATATAGCTCTTGCGGCGTAGACCCCGTTTGCGGGGATCACTATGCCCGGGGCGGGGAGCAGGTTTGCTGTCGGGAATCCTATGGTCCTTCCCAGTCTGTTGCCGCCCACTACAATTCCGTTCAACTGGAAATTCCGTCCAAGCATTTCCGCGGCATGCTCCACCATCCCTTCGGCAACCGCTTTCCTTATCGCGGAGCTGCTGATGCCGGCGACAAAAGGAGCCTCGATGACTTCGATTCCGTTCTCTTTTCCGAGGTTGCGGTATCCGGATATTGAATAGGATAGCCCGTCGGATCCGAAAGTGGTGTCGTACCCCACGACGAGCAGTTCCATGTCAAAAGAATCTTTCAGAAATCTTATCCAGTCGGCGGCTGTCGTGGCACGCAGATTCTCGTCAAAAGGGAGTATGACGGGACTGACTCCGGCTTTTCGTATGAGCTCCTCCTTCTTTTGTAAGGAGGTTATTGCTTCAGGAGCTCTCGAAGGGTCGATAAGAGAGAGGGGATGTCGGTCGAAGGATATGGCTATCGGCTCAAGATTTCTTGCCTCCGCTTCATTCCTGAGGGTAGACAAGACGGCGGCATGACCGAGATGAACCCCGTCGAAGGAGCCGATCACAGCAGCCTTTTTTCTCATTTCTCCTTTCCTTTCTCCAAGAGTCTTTGGCAGATGGAGGCGAATGAATCCACTCCGGTCTCTTTGACCTGAATTGCGTTCAGACCTACGGTTCTCGCCGACCGGCAATTCGCTTCGGAGTCATCAAGAAGCAGTGTGTCGGCGGGATCAAGGTCATACCGGTCTATAAGATTCTTGAAGATAGTGGGATCCGGTTTGCAGGTGCGTTCCTGAAAAGACACCACTATGCCGTCGAAATAATCATTGATAGTTTTCCCTTCCTGACGAAACTTTTCGTCAATCCAGTGGTTAAACATAATGGGATTTGTGTTTGACAGAACAAACAGGTTGTATCCCAGGGCATGCAGCTCCCGTATGGTGCTGAGTCTTTCCACAGGGATGTCTACAAGGAATTTCTCAAAAGCGTCCTGAATGTCAGTGGCGGTAGTTCCGGGCAGGCATCCCGGTAGGAGCGTGTCATACAGTTCTGCGGCAGACAGGTCTCCTGTCTCAAGTCTGAGAAACGGTCCTTTCTGTTCGTATTCTCCAAGCAGGGAAGCGGCGTCGTGCAGTCCGAATTCGGATAGCGCCGCGACCGCGCGGCTGCGGTCAAGGTCTATCACGACCCCACCGAGATCAAATATTATGTTTCTTATGTTTTCCATCATTTGAAATTTGTCAATTGAAAATAAAACAGGTAAACGGAGGAGACAGATCTAAAAGAGAAGAGGTTTGTGATTGCAAAATTAAGGATTTTTTTTGTCACTTCCCGACAAAACACTACCTTTGTGGAAAATAATCTGAAATTCTGACAATAGTCGGAATATTGAATGTTGACTAAATAAACTCTTTTTCATATAAAAACCAACAGTTATGAGTGAGCAAAGAGCCATAGGCATACTTACTTCCGGAGGAGATGCACCGGGGATGAACGCGGCGATAAGGGCTGTGACGCGCGCCGCAATTTTCGCAGGTTTCAAGGTGTTCGGAATAATGCGTGGATACAAAGGACTTATCACTGATGAGATAGTCGAATTTTCCACCCAGAATGTATCCAACATCATCCAGCGTGGCGGTACTATCCTGAAGACCGCGCGTTGCAAGGAGTTTCAGACTCCGGAAGGGCGTCAGTGCGCTTATGATGTTCTTAAGCGTCATGGCATAGACGCTCTCGTGGTGATCGGCGGAGACGGATCTCTCACCGGAGCAAGAATCTTTGCCAATGAGTTTCAGTTTCAGATCATAGGGTTGCCCGGAACCATAGATAACGATCTCTATGGCACAGACTCCACAATCGGATATGACACGGCGCTGAACACCATCATGGACTGTGTTGACAAGATCAGGGACACAGCTACCTCTCACGAGCGTCTTTTCTTTATAGAGGTTATGGGCAGGGACGCAGGGTTCCTCGCGCTTAACGGCGCAATCGCTTCGGGAGCCGAGGCTGCGATAATTCCGGAGGTCGCCACACAGGAAGACCAGCTTGACGAGCTTATCGCCAACGGGTTCCGCAAATCCAAAAACTCGTCCATAGTTCTTGTGGCAGAATCTCCGTCGACGGGAGGAGCGATGGCTCTTGCCGATAGGGTTAAGAAAGAATATCCTGATTATGATGTGCGTGTCACCATACTCGGCCACCTTCAGCGTGGAGGTTCTCCCACAGCTTATGACCGTATCCTTGCATCACGAATGGGTGCGGCGGCTGTGGACGCTCTTCTCGATGACCAGCGGAATGTCATGATCGGCATAAAGAACGACGAGATAGTCTATGTTCCATTTACAAAAGCGATCAAGAATGACAAGCCCATCAACCGGGAGCTGATGTCTACATTAAGAAGACTTTCGATATGATTGGCAAGTATACAAGATAGCATATATACAAAATTTCAATTACACAAAAGAAGTGAAGGGGATGCCTGTGAAGGTTTCCCCTTTGCGTTTACAGATCGCCGAAAGAATATTCCGGATCAGGCATTGTATGATTGTAAAAAAAAAGAGGCGCGTCCTCACGGATACGCCTCAGTAAGTCGTTATGTGCAATAATTGAATTGATGTCGTAAGTGGGTGGAGATGGATTCGAACCACCGAAGGTATAAACCAGCAGATTTACAGTCTGCCCCATTTGGCCACTCTGGTATCCACCCGAGCTTGTCAGCGGAGCGGAGTCCGTTCCGCTGATTTGCGTTGCAAAGTTACGAATAAATTCCCAACCCTGCAAATTTTTTGAATTTTTTTACATTCTGATTTCCCGGGATGGGGTCTTGGAGGCGGTTGCCCGTATTCTGCATCCGCCTCTTATGAGATCCTGATTGTTGATACACAACGCCATATGCAGGCACGGCGTGGAGGTGGGATGTCAGAGGTTTATTGCCGATTCAGATTTTGACACGTTACCGTTAAGTTCATTGCCTTGGTCAACCTTTTTCCCATATCCGAAGGTATAGGAAAACCTGAAGATTATCTGGCGGCAGTCATATGGAGAGTGGGAGACTATGGTCGAATTGAGATAGGGAGAGATCACCATTGTCCTGTTGCTGTTTGTTTTTTTGGAGAATATATTGTGAAGCCCCAGTTCCGCGCGGATTTTCCCGTTTCCCCAACCCCCGCTCAGCCAATATTTATGAGGAGAGTCTGTGATAGTGTACATTCCTTGCGAATCATATTTTTTTGATTTCCCGCTAAGGAAATTTGCTTCGGCAAAGAAATTGCCGAAATAGCCGATTATGGCGGAATACATCTCTACATGATGTAGGGTGGGATAGCCCGGATAACTTGGACGCTGAATCCGATATTCAGGAGTGGTGGCGATAAGAAGTTTGTTGTTGAAAAGGGAAATCGACATGTTGATTCTCAGTGACACGTCGTCGGTGTGTCCGCCGTTCACATATGACTTCAGCATTCCGACCCTGTCTTGCATGGGAGTGAAGCATATGCGGGCTGTGTTGAAGGTATGGTTCCAGTGGAACATCGAGAATACCCGGAACACTCCTAACTGCAACATGTAATTGAAAGTCAATTCATAACGGGGATACGGCTTCAGTTCAGGGTTGCCGATGGTATAAGAAAGTTCGTCGTACTGTACGAGCACCGGGTTCTTGGCGCTTATCATTGGTGAGAAAGTCGAGTACTGCATCCATAGATAAAGATTGTTTGTCTGGTTGATGATGTAGTTTAAGGAGACAGTACCGAACGGATATAACGTATTGACGACGAATCCATCCATTGAGGTGCGTTCATCCGCCACACCGAGAGTGGTGTTGAGGTATAACTTTTGTAAGTTTAATGAATATCCACCCTTGAATGCTAAACTATAGAAATCGAAACTGCTTTTTTGCATTGTTTCGAGATAATTCATGTTGGAGTTGTGGAATGAGGCGTTGGCTGTCATGTTGAATGAATGCAATTGGGAGAAGCGTTTGCTCGAGACGATATCCAATTTGCCGTCAATAGAATTCTCGTTGATATAATTTTTAATGTTGTAGAACGGGTTTACAGAAGCATCGTCGTTCCCGAAAAGCATATAGCTGTTCCTGATGCGATAATGGGAATAATTGAATTTCCCCTGGGCTGACAGTGACCAATCGTTTCCGAGTCCGAAATAACCGAATCCGTCCCATGATACGGAAGATGTCCTGGATGGATTGTCTGTTTTGAATGAATTTTCAGTCGATGGGTATCCTTTGTAGGAGATAATCCCTTCCTCGGAATTGCGTGACCAGTTTTGATATGAGTATCCCACGCTGTTTGATATATATGTCGTCCCGTTTGCATATAGTGCGCGGAACTGCACGGGGTATGTCTCGGATCTGGCATTGCCGTCTTCGGGTATACGCGAGCGTTCTACAGTTCCGGAATCGAATCGAAAAATATCTGAACGTGTTGAATAATAATGTCTGATGTCGGAGTTTGTTGCCGATAAGCTAAGGTCATACGTCATCTTCCGGTAGTTCCATCTTGAGAATAAGTTTTCGGAGAGATAGTATCCTCCCGGATATTGCTGATTGATTCCGACTCTTGTATATCCCCCTGATTGGTATTCCTGTACGATGAAATTAATTACGTGAGGCGCGCTCATGAAGTTGGCATCATCAGGGAAATCAAGGTATTCCACTTTTTTGACGTCGTTCATGTTCATGCCGCTCAGTTCCTCCGGCGAAGCGGGCATCCCGTTGATGAAATATGATATAGGGGCTCCTCCGGCTGCTGTGAAATCTCCTGATGCAGTGACTATAAGCTGAGGGATACTCATCCTTTTCAACAGGTTTTTGGCATCTATGGAAGTGTTTTTCTCACTTTTTGAAGGAGTGTAGATGGATTTTTTCGGTGTATGCAGATAGTTTTTAGCCTCTACTGTGGCTCCCGGGAGCAAGTATGCCGTAGAATCTTGAGAAAGCTCGTTGTCTTTATCTTTCGCAGTTATGGTGTCGCGTGATTCTGTTCTGTCGGGATCATAATGTAAATTATTACCGGGAGTTTCCAAATGATTATTGGGTGATGGCGTAGAGGCGATTGCAACGTGGTTGTAGGTGAACAATATCCCGGATATGGTTGCAAGCCAAACGGTGCGACTGATTAAAAATTTTCTCAGTCCGGTCGTAACTGATGTTTGAGATAGATAATTCATAAACAGCATGGAATGTAAACGTTTCTTATTTCTTATATGATGAATACGGTTAAACAACTTCAAAAACAATGTATGGTCATAGCCTATGCCATATCATCCATAACGAACGGTTGCAAGGTTCAGACTTCGCCAACAGTTCGTATAAGGTATCGTGGTGATAATGCTACTATGAATATTGAAATCAAATTTTTCATGGAGGTTAAATTAAAATGAAGCAAGAATCACAGAGGATCCGATGCAAATATATTGTGAGTGGAAGATGAAAGGATGGGGGGAAAGTTTTGGGAGAGGTTTTAGTCTCCGCACCAAAACACAGCGTTAAGATGTATGTCAAGACAGCATGTGACAGATGCGCCACTTGTAAATGAAGTTGGCGACAATAAAACAATCGGACGATATGACGTGATATGTTTCATCTGTCAGATTTTATTCAAAAATGATATCAATTATGTATATGTAACATAAATTTAATATTATTATTGCTACTTTTGTAATATTTATGCCATAAAATATGTCAAATGCATAAAACTGATGGCAAGTGTCTTTAAAGATTTGATTTTATCCCCGGGAATCGTAATAGGAGGGTTGGAGATATAAATTGTGTGTTTCTGTAAAAGGGAACAATCCGGATGAAACATTGTGTTTCATCCGGATTGTTTCAGAAAGTATTCGTTGGGACAGTTATCCTGATTTTTGGCTTGTCCCTTGCAAAGGTCAGACGAGTTTTGCGGATGCTTCCTTGATGCGTCGCATAGCCTCCCGGATATTGTCGTCGGAAGTGGCGTAGCTGAGACGCATATATCCCGGTGCGCAGAATGCGGCTCCGTCCACACATGCCACGTGCGCCTCCTCAAGTATGTACATCACATAATCCCCGCTGCATTTGATTTCCCTGTCGCCATATTTCTTCCCTATGAACGATGAGACTTCCGGGAAAAGATAGAACGCGCCCTGCGGTTTGTTGATCACCCATCCGGGTATCTGACCAGCAAGCTCTACGATAAGGTCGCGACGGCGTTCGAATGCCTGACGCATTGTCTCAAGGCATTCCTGCGGACCGTTGTATGCCGCTTCCGCAGCCTTCTGGGCGATAGAAGAGCATCCGGAGGTGTATTGTCCCTGAAGTTTGGTGACAGCTTTGGCGATGGGAAGCGGTCCCGCCATATATCCGATTCTCCATCCTGTCATCGCATATGCCTTGGAGACGCCGTTGATTATTACCACGCGGTCGCGGACGTTCTCAAATTCGGAGATGCTGTGTACCTCTCCGACAAAGTTGATATGCTCGTAGATCTCGTCAGCGAGAATGATGATGTCGGGATACTTTGCCAGCACGTCGGCGAGTCCTTTCAGTTCCTCGTAGCTGTAGATGCTTCCGGTAGGATTGGAAGGAGAGTTGAGCATGATCATTCTTGTCTTCGGTGTGATGGCTTTCTCCAGCTGAGCGGGAGTGATCTTGAAATCCTGATCCACCCCGGCGTATACCTCCACGGTCACGCCTTCGGCAAGCTTCACCATCTCGACATAGCTTACCCATGCCGGCACGGGGATTATAACCTCGTCACCGGGATTTATGCAGGCGAGAAGCACATTGCAAAGTTCCTGCTTTGCACCGTTGCCCACCACGATCTGTTCAGGGGCGAATTCGATTTTGTTTTCGCGGAGCAGCTTTCCGGCGATTGCCTTACGCAGTGACATATAACCCGGCACCGGAGTGTAGCGTGAAAAATTGTCATCGATAGCTTTTTTTGCAGCCTCTTTTATAAATTCTGGAGTGTCGAAATCCGGTTCGCCGACCGACATGTTGATAACGTCTACCCCGGCTGCTTTCAGCTCTGCGCTTTTTTGCGACATCGCGAGGGTTGCGGAAGGAGCCAGAGCCTGAATGCGCTGTGAAATCTGTGTCATATCAATAATGATTAAAATGCATATGATTGTCCCCGGATCAGGGTAATTGCCGCGAAGTTAGTTATTATTGGCAAAGAGACAAAATAATTTTGCCGAAAGATTAAAATTTTTAATTAATTTTGCTGATTGAAGTTGTTTAGTCTTCAGTAAACAACTTCATTGCAGGGCATCAGATGAAATAATAATTAATAAACCCAGATACGATATGAATAAGATGACTTTGACAAGAAAGCCGTATGTGTCGGCTCTTGTCTTTATGTTTGCGATTCTTGCGGGTATGCTTGGATCCTGTCAGAAAGAGACTGCCGATACCGGCGATCTTCTTGCCACCGTGCCCTCGTCATCAGGTTTTGTGGCGGGAATCAATCTGAAGTCGGTTCTTGAAAAATCGGGATGCAAGGTCGATGGATCTGAGATAAAGGCGGGAGATGCGGTCACAGCCTGGATCGACAGCAAGAAGGACGCAATGGATTCAAAACGTAATGCCCTGAAACTTTTCCTTGACGGGGAAAGCGGCGTGGATCCTTCGGTGGCAATATTCTTTACCGACGCTTACAATAATTATCTCACCGCGTCGCTTGCGGACACGGAGAAATTTGAGAATTTTGTCGCGACGCAAAGCGGAGAACAGTTTGAGGATGCCGGCAACGGAGTGCGCACATGCGGCAATGTGGCTGTGAAAGGGGCGCAGGCATGGATCTGTGTGTCGTCTAACAATACTATCGACAGCAAGGCTGTGGCGAATTACGCCACTCTTGGCGACAGCCAGAGTTTTCTGAAAAACGGGATCTCTTCAGATATCGCAAAAATGACATCCGACATTGTAGGCTGGGGAGATATAAAATCGTTCTCAAAGGCGGGATTGCCTGTCGGTCAACTTTCATCAGCCTATATGCTTCTCAATGCGGCGTTTGACGGGGCATCCTCGGTGTCGTTTAATGTGGATTTCCGTAAAGGGGAAGCGGCGGCTTCTCTGAAAGTGCTCAACAGCAAAGGGGAAAATGCCAAATGTCTTCTTCCGCTGGCTAAGCTTGACGTGCCTACTGTAAAAAGCATAGGAGAGAGCGCACAGCTACTTGTGGCGGTATCAATTACGAGTGATTTCGTTAAAAAACTCGATAAGATAGGAGGGAGCATGCTCGGACAGATCACGGAGATGCTTAAGCCGGTAGACGGCACAGTTGCTGTGGCTCTCGGCAATCTGAATGATCCGGAGTCTTCATTGGAAGGGGTAGTGACCACAGACGGCGATCCTACACGCGACTTTATGTCGATGCTTTCACAATTCGGCAACACCAAAAAAGACGGTAAGCTTGTCAGATTTTCGAAAGGCTCAGTATCAGGCGGTGTTGATGTGTCGAAAGCGTCGGATGATATGAAAGGGGCTTTTGCCGGAGTTGCCGCTGATCTCGGGGGACTTGAGGAGAATCCTATGTTCAAAATATTGTCCGTCATGATGGTCCCGGATGGGGGAGGAGTAAGGTGCGACATAACACTGGAGAGCGGCGATGCGTCAAAAAACATCCTGCTTTCCATGATAGAGGCAGATGCTGAATAGTATATTGTCGCGAAGAAAGACTCAATGAGACAGTATGATAGACAAGATTGAACGGATATGCCTTGAAGGGATGTTGCCCAGGGTGTTCGTGTCTGAGGAGATTCCCCCGTCAGATGTGTGGAAGGTGTCGCTGACATTCCGGCGCGGTATGCGCTATCTTGTGGAGGCGGCGAGCGGCGGAGGCAAGTCGTCGATGTGCTCATATATCTACGGATCCCGTAATGATTATGAAGGACGCCTGATGTTTGACGCCACTGACGTCTCGGAACTCGGTATCGGGGAATGGCAGAACCTTCGCCGCATGAATCTCGCATATCTTCCTCAGGAACTGTCTTTGTTTCCGGAACTCACGGCGATGCAGAACATAGAGTTGAAGAATGGTCTTACCGGTCATGTGGAAAAAGGGAGGATCGAGGAATGGCTACATGTATTGGGGATTGACTCCAGAAGAGATTATCCTGTAGGACGTATGTCGATCGGACAGCAGCAGCGTGTCGGAATAATAAGATCGTTGTGCCAGCCTTTTGATTTCATACTTCTTGACGAGCCGGTGAGTCATCTTGACGAGGAAAACAACCGCAAGGCTTCCGAAATTATCTGCGGGGAGGCAGACCGTCAGGGCGCTGGAGTGATCTCCACATCCGTGGGCAATCCTCTTGTTATGGAAAATCCAGTGGTATTACGACTTTGAAATTCACTATGAGCTTGATTTCAAAATTATTGCGAAAGAATACGTCGTTGGCGCGTATCGCCGGGTTCGTTCTGTCAAATTTTATAGGACTGGCGATCATTTCCGGAGGTGTGCAGTTTTATGAAGACGCACGCTCTCTGTGGACATCAGACGACAGTTTTGTCAAGTCGGATTTCCTTGTGATAAATAAAAAAGTGACCGCCTCCAATCTATGGGGAGATTCCGGCACAGGATTCACGGATTCCGAGATAGCCGACATCCGCAGACAGCCATGGGTAAGGAAGGTCGGCGGATTCACCTCCACGGACTATAGCGTCAAGGCTTCGGTAGATCAGGGAGGGAGAGGATTGTCGACCATGTTGTTTTTCGAGTCTGTCCCAGATGATTTTGTAGATGCCGGGAAAGATGAATGGAATTTCCGGGAAGGGGATGCGGTTGTCCCTGTGGTGATTTCTAAAGACTATCTCGCGCTCTATAATTTTGGATTCGCGTCATCTGCGGGTTTGCCCCAGATTTCGGAGAATATCATGTCGTCAGTTCCGCTCACCCTTGTGCTTACATCCGAAGACGGAAGCCGCACACGGCGCATGCAGGGGCGGATAGTGGGATATTCGAGCCGGTTGAACACCATCCTCGTACCGGAAAGTTTCATGCGATGGAGCAATTCCGTTCTCGGCAGAGGAAATGGCGACAGTTCTCCCTCAAGATTGATCATTGATGTCAGCAGTCCCGGGGATGTGGCGATAAAGGAATATCTGGAAAGCCATGACCTTGAGACTGCGGGCGACAAGAGCGGTTCCTCGGCGTCGTTTCTGCTGAAAATAGTGACCGGGATCGTGTTGGGTGTGGGTGGCGTCATAACATTGTTGTCGTTCTTCATTCTTTTGCTTTCGATGTCCTTGCTGATGGAAAAGAACCGCGACAAGCTTCATTCGCTGCTTATGCTCGGATTCACGTTGAGTTCTGTAGCGTCTCCATATGTCAGGATCGTTGTGACGGCATCTCTTTTTGCCGGAGTTCTTGCCGCCGGCGGAGTCTGCCTCCTGAGGTCGGCATATATCGGAGATCTTACAGGTCTTGGAGCCGGATCGGGAAATGTTTTGCCCGGGGTAGTTACAGCGATGGCTCTTACTGCGGTCATCATCATATTCAACGTTTTTGCAGTAAAAAGAAAAGTGAAGGACTCATGGCGCTGAGCGCCTTGACAACATTGTGGAAAAGGAGATTTCCGAATTTGGGGAATCTCTTTTTTTGTAATTTCTTGTGAGAATATGCCGCTTTATTGCTTGTCAGAAGGTTATAAAAATCTCAATAATATAAGGGGTGATATAAAGTATAAAATATGTAAAATGGCGAACTAAAGGTAAATGATGGTGGTTGGAATATGACAATGGGAAAGAAAAATTAACAGTTAACAATGTTAATTAAGATTCTTGACCGGAGTGGTATTCTTATTGATCAATTCAATTTCTGAAAAGAGAAAATTTATCATAATCACTTAATTTTATCTTGCATGAAGAACATCTGTTTTCATTTGCATGGGAAGCTTGCGACAGTAATGGCGTTGCTGCTTTGCTTCGCGTTTCCCGGGTTCGCGCAGAAGATCACAGTCCACGGAATAGTGGATGACGAGACCGGCGAGCCTCTCATCGGCGCCACCGTGATGGAAAAGGGCACCACCAACGGCACGGCGACTGATATTGACGGCAAGTTCACGCTGAATGTCAATCCCGACGCCACGCTGGTCATCAGTTACGTCGGGTATGATCCGCTGGACGTGCCGGTCAACGGACAGACCGAAATCAACGTTACCATGAAAGAAAACGCCACCATGCTCCAGGAGACTGTGGTGATCGGCTATGGCACAGTAAAGAAATCCGATGCCACGGGATCAGTGTCGGTGGTAAAACCCAGTGAGATAGAGGCGGGTCTCGCCACCTCGGCACAGGATCTTCTTGTGGGTGCTTCTCCGGGCGTGGTTGTCACCACCAATGGAGGCAGTCCTCAGGGAGACGCCTCCATATTGATCCGGGGCGGCGCCTCTCTCGCCGCGTCCAACGAGCCCCTTATCGTGATAGACGGCGTGCCAATGGAGCGGGGAAGTGTCAAGGGTTCGTCCAACCCTTTGAGCCTTGTCTCTCCGGAAAACGTGGAATCAATGACCATACTGAAAAGCGCGTCAGCCACCGCTATTTACGGTAGCCGGGCGTCAAACGGAGTCATAATCATCACGACAAAGAAAGGTAAAAGCGGACGGCCGCAGGTGAACTTCGCTGCCAACATGTATGTCAACACTCCTCGCAATTACATGGACATGATGTCAGGCTCCCGTTTCGCGGATTTCATCGTCAACCGCTACGGAGCCGATTCTCCACAGGCGGCAGCCCTTGGTGTGGATGGCACTATATATAATACGGACTGGCAGAAAGAGGTGCTCCGCACGTCTGTGTCAAGCGATTATAATTTAAGTATAGGTGGCACCGCCGGATGGCTTCCATATCGTGTGGCGGTGGGATACACCAACAACAACGGTGTGATACGTACCTCCAAGATGGACCGTGTGACGGCAGGCATAAACCTGAATCCTTCATTTTTCGACAATTCGCTCAAGATCAACGCCAACGTTAAGGGCGCATATATAGCAAACCGATACAACGGCGACGGTCTGGGAGGAGCTGTCAGCTTCAACCCCACATTGCCGGTATATATGCCCGGCGGCAACCATTTCAACAATTACCTCACATACATGGAAAACGGCACCCTCGCCGACATGGATACTCCGGAAGGGCGTCCCAACACTCTGATGGCTCTCAACCCGGTTTCCCTGATCAGGGATTATTCTTCCACATCGAAAGTCTACCAGTCTGTGGGCAATATCCAGTTTGACTATGCTTTCCCGTTCCTTCCTGAACTCAAGGCAAACCTCAATCTCGGATATGAATATAATCACGGGGAATGCTGGAACTACAACTTCCCATTCTCTCCCGCCGCTTGGAAAGACGGACATTATGTAGAGGGGAGCGACAGCCCGGTATATGACGGCTATACCTCGAAGGGTAAGGAGATTCAGGAGCGTTACAACCTTCTCCTTGATTTCTTCCTGAATTACAACAAGGAATTTGAATCCATAAGTTCTTCGCTTGACGTTACGGCAGGTTATTCGTGGCAGAAATTCCGCGACAAACAGAGGAATTATTCCAAAGTCAACGCACCGGGAGAGCCTTTTGACGGCTATATGCGCAGTCCGGTATGGTACGGAAGCACACCTTATCAGCTCGTGTCGTTCTTCGGCAGGGTCAACTACGGTTACAAAGACCGTTATCTGGTGACAGTGACTCTGCGTGGCGACGCAACCTCAAGATTCTCAAAAGAGCACAGATGGGGAGTCTTCCCGGCGGTAGCCCTCGCGTGGCGCGCCATAGACGAATCTTTTATGGATAATGTTCGCAATGTCTTCAGCGATCTTAAGCTCAGACTCGATTACGGACAGACCGGACAGCAGGATCTCGGTGTATATTTCCCTTATATCCCCGCTTACAACGTTTCGACAGATCTTAATTCCCGTTACCCGATAGGAGGAGAGGATCAGTTTCTTGTAACCCCGGGATGGTATAATTCAGATCTGAAGTGGGAAACCACCACCACCTACAACATAGGTCTTGATTTCGGATTCCTCAACAACCGCATATCCGGCAGCATCGACTGGTATCTTCGAAAGACCAAGGATCTTCTCACCTATGCCAACTTCCCGGCGGGATCCAACCTCTCGAACATGGGCAACCTCAATCTCGGAGACCTTGAGAACTATGGAATCGAATTCAATCTGGTGACCCGTCCTGTGGTGACGCAGGATTTCCAGTGGACGAGCAGCCTGAATGTGGCATGGAACCGCAACAAAGTGACCAGACTGGCAGACGGCGCCGACACTTCTACAGGCGGTATCGGCAACGGTATCAACGTCATGAAGCATCAGGAAGGTTTCCCCGCCTACAGCTTCTGGGTTTATGAACAGGTCTATAATCCCGACGGCACCCCCGTGGAAGGTACCTATGTGGACCGCAACGGCGACGGAGAGATCACAGATGCCGACAAGTATCTCTATCACAGCAAAGACCCGGCGGTGACAATCAACTGGCAGAACACCTTCAACTACAAGAACTGGGATTTCGGTATCGTCCTGCGCTCGAGTATAGGGAACTGGCTCTATAACGCCAACGAGATGAACAACGCGTTTATCTCTTCCACCTCCGCCGCACCACTGAGCAACCTTCTTGACAATGTCTATCTCTGGAACATGACCAGAGACACCGCAGTGCGGTCAAGCGACTATTTCGTGCGCAATGCCAGCTTCCTGCGGTGCGATAATATCTCCGTGGGGTATACCTGGCCCGGACTGTTCAACGACCTTATGCGTCTCCGTATCTACGGCGCGGTACAGAATCCGTTTGTCATTACAAAATACAAGGGTCTTGACCCTGAGGTGGGTAGCGGTATCGACAGCAACGTCTATCCCCGTCCAGTCACATTCACATTGGGCATAGTCGCACAATTTTGAGACATCAACGTCACTTATTAAATCGAAAAAATATGAAATTATATAAATATCTGACTTCAGGCGCGGTCGCGGTGGCGATGACATGTCTTTCTTCATGCGTTGGAGACCTTGACCTCACCCCGACCGATCCCAACACAAAGATCACGCTCAACAGCGCGGCGGAATGGAACGGGTATTTCGGAAGCCTTTACGGCTCGCTGCTATATGTAGGCAACCTCAGCACGTCAGACGGAGGAGCCGGCACATTCACCCGCTGCCATTGGAATCTTCAGGAGATTACCGCCGACGAGGCTATAATCTCAAACAAATGGAACGATCCCGGCTATCATTCCCTCAACTTCAACACGTGGCTCACAGACAACGAATGGGTCTATGCGGCATTCTCACGGGAGTTCTATACCGCCCGCCAATGCACGGAGTTCCTCTCCAAGGCGGATGGCGCCAAGGAATTTCTCGGAGATGAGGAGGTGGAGAGCATGAAGGCGGAAGCCAAGGTGCTGCGTTGTCTCGCATATTACTATATGACAGATCTTTTCGGTAAGGGTCCATTTGTCAACGATTCCCCTACAGGCGCTATCCCTCCCACCTATGACCGCAAACAACTCTTTGACGCCGCCGTTGGGGAGCTTGTATCCACCATCGGAGAAGGTCATCTCAAGCCGGCGGCACGTCAGGAATATGGCAGGCTGTCGCTTGAGGCGGCGAGGATGCTGCTTGCCAAATTCTATCTGAACGCGGAAGTATATACCGGAACCCCGATGTGGGACAAATGCGCCGAACAATGTCTGGAGATAGTCAAGACTGTAAATACGCTTGCCCCGGTCTACAAATACCTGTTCTGCGCGTCAAACGACAGATATGTGGGTAACGGGGAGATACTGTGGGCGGTGCCGCAGCAAGTGGGAGTGATGGAGACTTACGGAGGTACCACTTACATGACGGCAGGAGCATATGTGGAGTCCGCACCCGCCGAACTTCTGAAAAAACTCGGTTGTGTCGCCACCCCCTGGAGCGGTGTCAGGATGCGCCCCGAACTTTCCACCGCTTTCGAACCCGGTGACAAAAGGGCTCTCTATTACGCCGGCAATTACAAAGTGGGAGTGGAAGACCTTGACAATTACGATGAAAATTCCGACGGATATATGTGTATAAAATATACGTATACGACCGAGGATGACTATGAGAATACCGCGGGGGTTGAAAATTCCAACCAGATGTGTGATGCCGATTATCCGTTGTTCCGTCTTGCCGACACCTACCTGATGCTTGCCGAGTGCCAGCTCAACGGAGTGGAATGCAACGGCAAGAAATACTTCGATGAGGTGAGATCGCGTGCCGGTCTTCCGGCTACCGGACTGACTCGGGAGAACCTCCTTCATGAGCGTCAGTGCGAGCTTTATTGGGAAGGATGGCGCCGGAGCGACCTTATCCGTTTCGGCAAATATACCGGTTCCGCCTACAACTGGTCATGGAAGGGCGGGGTATATGAAGGAGTCTCGATACCTGAGACGCGCGCCGTGTTCGCGATACCTTATCAATACGTCTCGACCGTAGGTCAGAATCCCGGATATTAATACTTATAAAAATATGAATATGAAGATTACCAAGATATTACCGTATATCGCGGCTGCGGTTATATTAGCCGCTTTTTCCGGGTGCCGCGACGACAACTCCCCGACTTACCGCGTGCCGACGGAACCTCTTGAACTAAACACTCCGCCGTTTGCCTCGCAGCTCTATATCCTGAATCCGGATGGAATGATGGATTTTTCGGTGGCGAAACAACCGGATTACGGATTCGTAGCCTCTGTTAACTACGGGCTGGAGGTTTCTCTTGACAAGGAAAAGATCCGCGAGATCGTACCTGAGAAGCTCACGTCAAGCAATATAGAAGTCAAGGAGTCGGAATTTGCCACGGCGATGTGCGTGCTCAACGGGATAGAGTCGTCAGACGACTGGGATGCAGATCCCGCCGCCCGCGCACCCCAGACTGTCTATGTCAGGGCGACGGCTGAGCTGCCGGGCGTGGACGGCAGTCTCGTGACAAGCGAATGGGTGACACTTGACAAGGTGCAGCCGTACTTCGCAGTCCCCGAACCGGGATTCATCTATCTTGTAGGTACCCCGGAAGGGTGGGTCGGTCCGCTCCCTGAAAACGCCGCCCATTATGCAGACTGGCGACTGTTTGAAAGCAAGACAGCGATAGGCTCCAAGGTATATTCCGGAGTTTTCGACATGCCGGCGGCTCCTGTTTTCCGATTCTATACGGCACTCGGGAGCTGGGATGAAAACTCACTCGGTTCGCAGGTAGAAGACAACCCTGTGGAATATACATTGACCGACGGACAATGGCAGGGCAAGCTTGTGGCAGGAAAAGGGTCGTTGAGTTTCCCGGATTTCCCCGGGGGAGACATGACCATAGTGGTGGATCTCAACGACAATTCCATCCAGATAATGGCAGGCGCGCAGGCTGTGGTTGATCCTAAATATATCTATCTGGTAGGTCAGCCGGTTGGATGGGAAGCTCCGTGTGAGGCGAACAAAGACAAACTGTTGGCACTTGTCGACAAGACAGACAGTGGGATCTACACGGCGGAATATACACTCGACGCGTCCATCGACTGGTTTAATTTCAGATTCACGAAGACTCTCGCCCCCGAAGAAGAGGGGGCATGGGACGCGGTGGAATGGATAGGATGTCCCGACGGTGACAACTACGAGGTGGATATGCCGTTCAGCGGTTCAGCCGATTCGAGTCAGAATACGTGGAGAATCATGAATGCCGTTGCCGGACAGACCATAAAGTTCACTGTCAATACCTCCACAGAGCCTGCCACTGTGTCGTTCGAACAGGCAAATTGAGTAAGTGGGAAGTATGAGTGAAGAGTTATGAAGTTGAATGATTGACGTGATACAGGCATGTGTGTTAGCATATGCATAGGGAAATCACCACTATAATTTTATAGAAGCTTATGAAGAAAAAATCGATATATGTCCTCTTGCTCGGATGCATGGCGCTTGTTTCGTGCGACGAGGTTGAGAAAATGACCGGAAAACCGCAAGAGAATCCGGCGATACCGTCTTACGACCTGTCGTCGCTTCAGGTGAGTTCTCCGGTGGGGGAGGGGATTGATCTCCCCGCCCTGAATGCCGCAGACACGAAAGATGTGCCGGTTGTGGAGATCACAGATCCGGGCAATCTGCCCGACGGTTACCGTATCTCAGCTGTATATGAGGTTTCGGAGACGGAGGATTTCGCGCAATCCTTTCCAATGGATGTGGTTTTCCCGGCAGATTCCACCATGGGATATGTGACCACCGCGCAGCTTGAAGATGCCTATGAGGCGCTGGAGGGCTTGAAATCGGATGCAGTCACGTTTCATGCAAGGACAGCCCTTTATGCCGTGAACGACAAAAATTCGGTGGTGCGGCTCGGAGGAGATGACGTCTATTATGCCCCGGCTACATTTCTTTTGACACCGGATCCGGCGTTTGTCTTGTATACGCCCGGCGACAGCAACGGATGGGACGGAGCGTCGAGTATGCAGCTCCCTTCTACCGACGGAAAGAACTATTCGGGTCTTGCCGTGCTTTCCGGTTCCTTTAAATTTACCACAGCGACAAATTGGGACGGAATCAACTATGGCGCCGGCGATGCTGAAGGGACTTTGAGCACAGACGGGGGAGCCGGCAACATCACAGTCGGAACTCCGGGACTTTATTGGGTGGAGGTCAGCACCAATGAACTCACCTATTCCCTTACCGAGATCTCGACCTTTGGGGTGATCGGCTCCTTCAACGGCTGGTCGGGAGACGTGGTGATGTCGCACGATGATTCATGGAAGGTCTGGACTGCGGAAGTCACCTTCGCCGGAGACGGGGAATGGAAGATAAGGGCTAACAATGACTGGGCTATAAGTTTCGGCACCAGTGTGGAGGACATGACTTTCAACGGTCCCAACATTCCGGATCCCGGAGTGGGTGTCTATCGGCTTAAGTTCGATATATCTGAAGTTCCATACAAAGTGACCTGCAATCAGGATTAAAGAGGATTGATTAATAAGCCCCCTATGGGTGGAACCCATGCCGCAAGGCAAGTTCCGTCTGTAGGGGGCTTTTATATAAAGGGTTAATATTGTTAATTAACAGTGTTAATTGCTGAGTTAAAAATGTATAAAGGGAAATAAAATTCTTACATTTGCGCTGATTTTAACGGGAAACAGCCGGAAAAACTCCGAAGGCCTTGTAAAACTCGTAAAAATTCATGAAACCAAAAGGGAAAAGAACCTGAATTATTAAAGCTTAACTATCTTAAGAACATTAGATTTAACATTTGGATTATGGTACGGACTTAACACCGAGAATTATTCCCAAAGCAAAAACTATGTCTTTGGATAAGTTATGCTCAGAAATTAAATATAATTAAACAAATAACAATTAATAACAACTAAATTATTCTTGCATGAAGAACATCTGTTTTCATCTGAACAGGAAGTTGTGGCTGACCATGGCTCTGTTGCTGGGTCTCGCTCTTCCAGGCTTCGCGCAGAAGATCACTGTCCACGGATATGTGGACGATGAGACCGGCGAGCCACTGATCGGCGCCACCGTAATGGAAAAAGGCACATCCAACGGTACGGCGACAGACATCGACGGCAATTTCACTCTCAACGTCGATCCCAAGGCTACCCTTGTGGTCAGCTATGTAGGATTTGATCCCATAGAGGTGGCTGTCGACGGCCGCACGGAGATCAGGATCACAATGAGCCAAAACTCGACAATGCTTGCCGAGACAGTCGTGATCGGCTATGGCTCTGTGAAGAAATCAGACGCCACAGGTTCAGTATCTATAGTTAAGCCTGACGAGATCGAGGCAGGTCTTGCCACCTCGGTGCAGGACATGCTCGTGGGACAGACTCCGGGTGTGGTTGTGACCACAGCGGGCGGTCCGCAGGGCGCGGCAAATATCCGTATCCGCGGCGGTGCGTCTCTTTCTGCGTCCAACGACCCCCTTATCGTGCTTGACGGAGTACCTTTGAGTTCAGACACCCCTCTCGGTATGGGTTCTCCTCTTGCGATGATCGACCCTGAATCCATTGAGTCAATGACTGTGCTTAAGGATGCATCCGCCACTGCCATCTATGGTTCGAGGGCATCAAACGGTGTGATCCTTATCACTACAAAGAAAGGCACCGCAGGAAAACCGAAGGTGACATTCGCTGCAAACTTTTTCGTAGATCACGCAAGAAAAACACAGGAAGTGCTTGATGCAGCGGCGTTCACCAACCTTATCAAGTCTAAATTCGGGGCTGATTCATCTGCTGCCGGATACCTCGGTGACACAAGCACAGACTGGCAGGATCAGATTTACCGCACATCTTTCAGCTCTGACTACAGTCTCGCAGTGTCAGGCACGGCAGGCAACCTCCCTTACCGTATCAACGGTTCATTCACCAACAACAACGGTATCATAAAGAAATCCGACATGAACCGTGCGACCGTCGGCTTTACATTGACACCGAAATTCTTCAACAACCATCTTTCGGTGACTGCCAACGCAAAAGGTTATTATATCCGCAACAATTGGGCGGCTACCGACGCTATCGGCCAGGCGGTGGCTTATAACCCCACCATACCTATCCACAGATATGATAAAGTCACCGGCGGTACGGCGGCAGGCACATACGAATATCTTTTCAACGGATATAACGAGCCGTTTACCGTGACCGGCGGCGCAGCCAACCTTGAGAACAACGCTACCTATAACCCGGTGGCTACTATCGAGCAGACAGAGAACTACTCCAATGTATGGCGTTCAAACGGCAACCTCCAGCTTGATTACTCATTCCATTTCCTCCCTGAACTTCACGCCAACCTCAATCTTGGTTATGACGTGACCAAGTCAGACAATTATTACATAGTGGATGGAAACTCCCACATGGCTTGGAAGGATCACAACAACTATGGCGGCGGCTACAGGAACCATGAATATGCTTTCAGAAGCAATACTCTTCTTGAGTTCTATCTCAACTATAAGAAAGAATTTGAGGCTGCGGAGTCAATGCTTGACGCTACCGCCGGCTACACCTGGAGCCGCGACGCCGCCAACGGCTGGAACATCGGTGCAAGCTCCAACGCAGGTATGTCTACCACTCCCGGTCTGTCTCCGGCTCTCTCCGACGGCAACGGCGGATATATCCTCAACTGGACAGAAGGCACTGCCGCCGATCAGATTTTCCAGAAGGATGAAATCGACGAGAATGGTGATTATCATTGGAAAAACCATCTCCAGCTCCTCTCGTTCTTCGGTCGCGTGAACTATACTTTCAAAGACCGTTATCTGTTTACAGCCACAGTCCGTGGTGACGCCACTTCAAGATTCTCTAAAGACAACCGCTGGGGTGTGTTCCCCGCCGTGGCTCTCGGCTGGAGAATCGACCAGGAAGGTTTCATGGACCGCGCACGCGGATGGCTCAGCGATTTCAAACTCCGTCTCGGATGGGGTGAGACAGGTCAGCAGGCAGTGGGCTCATACTACAACTATATTCCAATCTATACCGCTTCACAGCCGGGATCATTCTATCCCAACGGCGCAGGCGGATGGCTTGTGCCCAACTTCCCCGAAGGCTACAATCCAGACCTGAAATGGGAGACCACCACTACTTGGAACTTCGCTCTTGATTATGGTTTCTTCAACAACCGTATCAGCGGTAGCATCGAATACTATCTCCGTAAGACTCGCGACCTTCTTTCAACAGTGCCAGTTCCCGCAGGTTCTTCCACTGTGAACTATCTGCCTCAGAACATCGGCAACATGGAGAACTACGGTATCGAGTTCAACATTGTAGCGAAACCGATCGTGACAGATGATTTCGTATGGAACCTTTCCTATAATATCGGCTGGAACCACAATGAGATCACCAACCTCGACGGCAACGAGTTCGCAGTGGGCGGCGGCTTCGGCGGAACCGGTGGTAACTGTATGATCCAGAAAGAGGGTTATCCCGCTTATTCATTCAATCTCTATCAGCAGGTTTACGATGCCGACGGCAACCCTATCGAGGGTGCGTATGTGGATCAGAACGGTGACGGTGTGATCGACTCACACGACCTTGTGGTACGTCACTCCAAAGATCCTAAGGTGACAATGACATTCGGTTCCAATTTCCGCTACAAGAACTGGGATCTCGGATTCTCACTCCGTGCATCGATCGGCAATTATGTTTACGCGTCGGCTCTACGCGGCGGTACCGCGCTTGACGGTCTTTTCCGCAACAACCAGCTGTCGAATGTGTTCCAATCTGATGTTTATTTCGACACCAACCAGAACGAATCAGACTATTGGCTGCGCAACGCTTCTTTCCTGCGCTGTGACAATATCACCTTAGGGTATAACTTCACAAACCTCTGGAATGATTTCTCCAGCCTCCGTCTTTTCCTCGGCGTTCAGAATCCTTTTGTGATTACAAAATACGCCGGTCTTGATCCTGAGGTGTTTGACGGTGTGGACGGCAACATCTACCCCCGTGCCACGACATGGTCTCTCGGTCTTGTCTTGAGTTTCTGATCACTTGAAATGGTTGAATCAATAATTAAAAAACAATGAATCTTAAAAAATATATATCGATGGCGGGTGTCGTACTCGGTCTCGGACTTACTTCCTGTGTGGGCGATCTCGACCTCCAGCCAAACGATCCGAATCTGGTAAACCCCAGCGATCCAAATTTCAAAGCCAACTCGTTGGCAATGTGCTATTCCGGTATTGCGGTCAGCGGTATCACGGGAGCCGGCAGTTCTTATGTCAGCGGTCTTGACCCTGGTACATCCGCTTATCTCCGCCTCGTCTTCACTCTTAATGAATTTTGTTCAGACGAGATGTTGTGGATCTGGCCCGATGCAGGTGTGGTCGACATCACATCCTGCACCTGGGGTATCAACAACGGTCTGCTCGAAGGAGCTTATTACCGTTTCCTCGGTCACATCGCCATCTGCAACCAGTACCTTGCCAATACAGCCGGCGATACCGACGAAGAAAGCCAGCAGATGAGAGCCGAGGCACGCGTGCTAAGGGCATATTCATATTTTAACATGCTCGACCTCTTCGGTCAGTCGTCATTCATCACAGAAGAGGCTGCCGTGGGTGAATCTCCGGTTCAGCTTTCACGCAAGGAACTCTACGACTGGCTTGAACAGGAACTTGTAGACATCGTTGACAACAGACTCATCAGCGAGAATCCCGTCTACGGACGCGTAGGTCTTGACGGAGCAGAAGGTCTTCTTGCCAGACTCTATCTCAATGCAGAGGTATATTCAGGTACAGGGGCATGGGAGAAATGTCAGGAACGTTGCGAGAATATCATAGCGCGTCATAAAGGTGGCGGTTTTGAAGGATCCGGTCTTGCAAATCATTATCTCTATCTTTTCGCCCGTGATAACGACGCATATATGCCCGGCGGCTCGAAGAAAGATGAGAATGAGATCCTTTTCGGTATCGCATATGACGACACTATGACACAGAGCTACGGCGGTCCCACATTCATCATCGCGTCTACAATCTCCAATACACACTATATTCCCCGTCAGAACTACGGCTGTTCAGGCGAATGGAGCTGTATCCGCGGCTGTCAGGAGATGGCTGAACGTTTCTATGGTATTTCCGATGCCGATGTCCGCGATGATCTCTGGATCCGCGGCTATCTTCCCGCAGGCTCCAACGGCAGCGAAAGCTGGGATGCTGAAGACTATTCAGACAGGTTTGTGGATTTCACAGGCGCATGGGCTACGACAGGCGGCAACGCTATCATAAAATTCACGGGCCGTACCCGCAACGCGGCTGAAGACGGCGGCTGGGACATGACTCTCAATGCCGACGGCACATACACCTGCGGTTTCCCCGCAACTACATTCGGCAGCACCGACCAGCCGATCATCCGTCTTGCCGACATATATCTGATGTATTCAGAGTGCTATGTCAACGGCAATACGGGAGACCGTCAGAAAGCGCTTGACTATATCAACCTCGTGCGCAGAAGAGCGGGGGCTCCTTCTTACGGCTTTACAGACCTCACGAAGAAGGGTATAATGGATGAACGCTCAAGAGAGCTTTATCTTGAGTCAACCCGCCGTACCGACCTTATAAGGAACGGAATGTTCACAGGTCCCTCCCAGACTGTATGGCAGTACAAGGGCAGCATCAACAACAATGCGGGCACACGTATCAGCGAGCGTAATTCTCTCTATCCAATCCCTTATGCTGTAATAGCGGCTCAGCCGGAATTTAAACAGAACCCGGGATATTAATCTAATTCAGTCTCGTATCCACGGAATTTTCCGTGGATACGACAGCTGAGATTTCATTAAATCAGATTCTTTTAAAGATGAAAAAGATATTTGTAATGGCTGCTGTCGCAGCCGCCCTCGGTCTGACAAGCTGTAGCGAGACCTGGGACAAGAATCCGGTGCTTGAAACCCACACCGGGACTCCTACAGTGGATTTCCTTAACAATCCCGTGATGCAGGACCAGTATATCATGCTGACCAGTGACAACGCGGAAGGGAATTTCCATCTTACCTGTTCTCAGCCGGAATATGGCTATGCGGCTATCGTGACCTATAAAGTGCAGTGCTCTTTGACTGAGGATTTCGCGGAATATCAGGAGATAGACCAGAGCTTCTATGATTGTGCGGAGATCAATCCGATGAACGGTGACGTGGCTGCCGCGCTTGAGTATCTTTGCGATGTGAAGACAGAGAAAGATCTTCCTCTTGATTACCACAAGCTTTATATGCGCCTCAGGGCTTATGTGGAGCAGCGCGAGGCTGAGACCACTTATTTCTCAAATGTAGTAAGCTTCAATGGCGTTTCCGCCGATTATCTCGCAATCTGGGTATCAGGCGTGCCGGTAGACATATACCTGCGCGGCGGGTTCGATCCTTCCTGGAACGCTCTTCCCGAATATCAGTTCGTGACCGGTCCGGAGAAGAACACATGGGTGATCGAGAATGTATCTGTAGACACCGGTGTGGAATTCAAGGTTGCAGACGCATCTTGGGGATCGCTCAACCTCGGTGCCGGAGATTCTTCCGTGATCACACCCGGCGACGCGTTTGTGCTGAACGGTGGCGAGAATCCCGGAAACCTTACGCTTTCTGAAAATTTCACAGGTCTTGTTCAGTTGAGCCTCGAAAACGGTATCTATACTGTAATTTTTGATCCTTCTCATTAATTAGATTTTTAAATGGTCGGTCCGCAGTGTCCAACCGGTGCGGACCGACACAAAATCCAGATAAATACAATGAAAAAAATCAATATATTCCTGCTGGGTGCCCTTGGATTCATGGCATCTTCATGCGACGAGACCATAGAGCCGTCAATCCCGCAGCATAATCCGCAGGAACCGATAGTGACTGTGGATGACGTCACTTCGGCGAAAGCAGGGGTTCTTGCCTCGGATGCAGTGCTGAATCTTGAGGATTACAGGGCGGAAGGGTCGGTAATCCCGGTTATGACCCTTGTCAATACTGAAAATCTTCCCGAAAATGCGACAATTTCATATAATCTCGAACTTTCTTCCACTGATTCCTTTGAAAGGGAAGTGACATTGTCCACAACTGCCGGGGAAGCCTCGGAAGACGGCTCCGTCACATATTATGTGAATGCTGAAGAATGGAACGATGCCCATCTCTATCTGTTCGGAAAAAGTCCGAAAGAGAAAACCGTGTATTATCGTGTGCCCGTGTATGTAAATCTTGATGGAAGTGACTACCGTCTGAACTCTATCGACTATTACGCGGCAGAAGGCACATTGACCGAGACCTGCATGGATTCAGGTTTTGTCATCGAGGATCATTACTATCTCCTTGGTGACATGACCACATGGGATCTGTCGGAAAGCGGAGTGGCTCCCTATGCTTTCGAGCATGCGGAAGATGTAAGCGTATATGACGATCCTGTGTTTGTCATCAAGTTTGAGGTACCTGCATCTCTTATCGAAAGCGCGGGTGGCGCTTATTGGAAGATAGCTTCACAGACTGCCGCCGAGAATGCAGACTGGGCAGCGGTAATCGGTCCCGAGATAAACGGAGATACAGCGTTGTCTGGCACACTCGTATCGGAGAATGCGCAGGCAGGTAAGCTTGAAGTGGCAGGCAAATATAAGATGACCATCAACATGGAGTCGATGACATACGAAATAGAGCGTCTTCTCCAGCCGGATGTGCTTTACACTCCCGGTGGCGCCAACGGATGGGGTTTTGAAACTTCCGCATATATGCAACTTCATTCAAGCAAGGGTTATTACGGAGTGTTCCCCGTTGATGCCGATGGATTCAAGATCTGTACCGAAGCATCCTGGGACAATGCCTATACATATGGCGGTAAACTTGCTGACCCCGCGCTTTCCGGCGAACTCCTTCTCGGTCAGGATGGTAAGAATCTTTTAGTGCCCGCAGGTGACGAAGGTCTTATCTGGGCGTCTGTTCAGTTTGATCCCGTTTCATACGAACTCACCACTTACGAATTTCTCCCGATCACTCAGGTAAGTCTGATCGGCTCGTTCGCCGCTTCGGCATGGAGCAATGATGTGGTCATGACTTCAAATGACAACGGTATCACATGGACTGCCGACGTGACTTTCGCCGCAGGTGACTCATATAAGATCAGGTTCAACTCAAGCTGGGATTACAATCTTGGCGGGGATCCGAAAGCTCTGACCCTTGACGGATCTGACATGCAGGCTACCGAATCAGGAGAATTCACTTTGACTCTGACAGTTCAGCCGGGTATTCCTACTTTGACAATCGTTAAGAAATAAAATTACCGGAATTTGGTTTGCCAAGAGGCAGACAGGAATCCATATATACCTGAGGCTGTGCCGCAATTCAGTTGCGGCGCAGCCTCAGGTTTTTGCTGATTGCCTCAATCCGATTGCTTCTCTCCGATGGTCGCACTCACGACCGGCTCCGAGGAGCCGGTAACAGAACAGATCGGGATGAACTAAATTGGAATCATTTCGAATGCTTGCAGGGATGAAGGCGGGAGAAGAGAGCCGGAAGCCGAGGGAAAGGCGGGGGAAGAGGGGAGGAAGCCGAGGGAAGGGCGGGGGAAGAGAGACGGAATCCGTGGGAAAGGC
>CAMWID010000014.1 GCA_947174235.1 uncultured Porphyromonadaceae bacterium
ATACTCATTGCTGTCATAAGCGTCATTTGTATCTTTCTCAACATGGGTTGCAACCGGTGGTCGCTGTCAATGAAGCTGCGTATTGTCCCCATAGCCACATTCAACTCATCAAGAGCCCCGTTCGCTTCTATCCTTATGTCAGTCTTGGCAACCTTTATCCCGCCATGAATCGAAGTCATGCCGGCATCTCCGCTTCGAGTATATATTCTTTTCATTGATCCCATATTTTTAGTATATCTTTTTCTCCCCAATAGAGATGGGTATATCCGGCTATCGTGTTTTTATAGCGATATACAGGAGTGTCCACTTCTTCTCCTCTCGCATTTTTCTGAACAGCGATACTTTCCCATGCGTGAGGATTCTCTATGTGTGAGTAATGAAATTCATGACCTTGTATCGAAATACCATTGAAAGCGAGGCTTCTGTAACCGAGAGTAAGCCTTGCGTCTTTCATAGTGGCTTTCAATGGGAAAACGCCACACATGTCATTGCCGTCTATCATTTCTGACAGATAGATCAAGCCTCCGCATTCCGCTAAAATCTTCCCTCCACTCTCCGCAAACGCACGTATCGAATCTTTCATTGTAATATTTGCGGCAAGCTCCGCCGCAAACAATTCAGGATAACCTCCCGGAAGATATACGATATCCGCCTCAGGTAAACATTCGTCATGAAGCGGAGAGAAAAAACGGACACCATCCCCAAAAATTCCAAGGTTTTCATGATATATGAAATTAAATGCCTCATCGCGTGCCACAGCCACCGTAATTCCGTCATACCGGGGAATTTTCAAGTGATTTTGCCGTATATTAACTTTCGCGGACCTGATGATGGAGCCGATGTCTATATGACGTTTTACCTCTTCAGCAGCATTATTGACAAACCGATCCATCTCTTCTTTTGATTGTAAAGTCAGACCAAGATGTCGGGAAGGAGTCTTAAGATTGTCATTCTTCTGCAAGTAGCCCAGACATTTTACACCTACATCTTCGCATGCACTCTTTAAAAATGAGAAATGACGCTCCGACGCTACCCGGTTGAAAACCACTCCGGCAATTTTTATGTCGCCGATCAGATTGGAAAAGCCATAGATCATCGCCGCGACAGAATATGCTGCGGAAGCGGCATTGACAAGAAGCACCACTGGAATATCAAGTACTCGTGCGAGATGTGCGGTGCTCCCTTTCATCTTGTCATAACCATCAAACATACCCATTACTCCTTCAACCACACAGACATCCGAACCTTCTGAATAATAAGAGTAAACATCTCTCACATGTTCCTCACTTGCCATAAAGAGGTCAAGGTTGACAGATTCCACGCCTGCCGCTACAGACTGAAACCTGGTGTCGATATAGTCCGGACCGCATTTGAACGGGCGTACCCTCATTCCGTTGTCACAAAGAGCACGGATCAATCCGAGTGAAAAGGTGGTTTTGCCACATCCGGAAGATGTCGCCGCTATTATAAATGACGGTTTCATATACAGTTATAAATTTGTTTTATCTCTTCATGTTTTCATAGGCTGTATGTCCCCTCTCCTGTTTATGACAGTATCTGATCTCACCGTCATCCGATATCAAGACTCCCTCCAGACATCCATGATAGATTTTGGAGCAATGCCGAAGGCATAAACTCAACAACGCGGGGAAGAATTTATCAGCGTCAGCTATAGACAGCTTGTTCCACAGATCACGCGCCAGATTGATACCGGCGACAGTTTTCACCGCATCTTGCGAACAGCCGCATTCTTCAGCCACATACATAAGAAAACTTTTATTCAACGCAGTCTTGTGGCTATGAGTATCCATATTTCCCTCCGCAAGCTTGACTGCCTTACCTATCATCAGCCCTATTGTAATATTTTCAATATTCAAGTCCTCGGCAATCTCCATTGTCTCTCCTATGGCGTTGCCATATTGAACAAACGCCTGCGGAGGAAGAGTGTCGTATAATGATTTTAGAAACCGTTCGCTTCTCCCTCCTGAATTTATCACCACCCGGGAGCATCCGAATGCCTTCGCCACGTCCATCTCTCTCCGTATCGTTTCTATAAAAGCCTCATGGGAAAAGGGGTGGACGATACCTGTGGTCCCAATGATCGACATACCTCCCTTTACTCCGACGCGGGGATTGAACGTTTTATCTGCCAATTCCATCCCATCCTTAAGAGATATGGTCACGTCAAGTCCTCCCTGATACAATGCCGAAAGCTCTGTCTCCATCATTCTCCGTGGAACAGGATTGATAGCAGGCTCCCCGACATTGATGCCAAGACCGGGCAAAGTAACTGTCCCTATCCCCTCACCTCCAAAAAATCTTATACCGTCATGACTCGCATAAGACACTTTCGCTGAGATCTCACACTTGTCGGTGACATCCGGATCATCTCCGGCATCCTTTATCACTGTTGCACATGCCGACCCTGACATTATAGCCACATCAGCTACAGACATCTCCATTATTTCTCCCTCCGGTATTCTGAAATCTACACAAGAGACCTTTTCTCCGGTCAGCAACCCCAAAAGAGCAGCTTTAGCCGCCGCCGTGGCGCACGATCCTGTTGTGAACCCGGTATGCAGCGAATAAAATTCAGGAAGTATCTTCTCAACGGCACGCCTCAGACCATGTCTGCCGGTAACTGTTATGAACGACGGAGACAACACAGGATGGCGCACGACATACGTCTTTACACCATGCCGGAGCGCTGCACTGATTTTTTCTTCGAATCCCCCGGAGTTTCCGCTTTCCTTAGTAATTATCGCATCCGGATGCAACTCTCCTATAAGATCATATGTCGAATCCGGAACATAATACACCACTTTTGACATAGGGAATCCCGCCTCCCTGACTTTTTCCCTTGACTCCTCCCTATCCAATATGCGGAAAAATGTTTCTGTCTCTTTCCAAAAAGCAGCCAGCTTCGGCAAAGTATTGACTCCGGTCAATGCCAGAAGGCGCGACACGCCGTCATCCTTCATTTTTACCATCGCGTCAGCGTAATCATCACACATAACCACATATTCCGATTCCGGGCATTCATAATTCCGTTCCAGACGGACAACCGGCAATCCTATCCGTGAAGCAACCTCTCCAACAGTATGATGCAACCCGACCGCAAAAGGATGCGCGGCATCAATTATAAGCCTGATCCCATTGCTCTTACAAAATTCATACATGGCATCAGGCGTCATTGCCCCGGATATTCTGGAACCGTGTCCGCACTCGATGTCCTGCTTTTCTCCGACCGTAGAATAAAAATACTTTCCATCCCCCTCATCAAGAGCGCTGACAGCTATCCTCCCTTCGGTTGTTCCTCCGAATACCAATATCATTTGCGGAAAAGATGTTTAAAATCGTGATCGTATAATTTTGAGGAACCGCTTCTGTTGTCGATCGCTTCCCCTACGACAAGCAGTGTGGTCAATGTAAGATTATTCTCATGAACTATACGGGCAAGGTCTTTTAAGACACCCCGATATATTTTTTCCTCCTTCCAGGTAAGTTTATAGCATGCCGCCACCGGAGTTTCCGGGGGATAAGCCATCAAAAGCTCCCTCTGCACATCATCGACGATTCCGGCGCTGAGATATATGCACATGGTGCTCTGCGAGGCTGCAAGTTTATGAAGCTGCTCTTTTTCCGGCATTGGTGTGCGCCCCTCCCCTCTCGTCAAAATAATGGTCTGTACTTTCTCGGGAATCGTAAACTGTGATTTCAAAGCGGCAGCCGCTGCCTGGAATGATGAAATACCCGGTGTGATATGGTAGTTCATACCATATCGGTCAAAATAAGCCATCTGTTCTTGAATTGCACCATATATGCAAGGGTCGCCTGTATGGAGACGAACCACGAGTTTGTCCCGATCGTAAAATTCCTTCATCAAAGCAAATTGCTCTTCAAGATCCATTGTTGCAGAACTTCTTACCACGCAACCGGACTTGGCATAATAAGTCAATTCCATAGGAACAAGACTTCCGGCATATAAGATCAGGTCGGCTTGCTCAAGGAAACGCTTTCCCCGCACCGATATGAGTTCCGGATCGCCCGGACCTGCCCCGACGATCTCAATATGACCTCCACGCACGACCCCTTTATCAAGAGCGATGGCAAATGTGAAATCGGAGTCTTCAGAAACCTTGCCCTTATGCTTCTCAAAAATAATTTTTCCATAACCGGACGATTTTATGGCACAGCTTTCCGCAACCCCCGGACCCCCCGTCACTTCCATCACCTTCTCCGAAGGATTTGGCACAACGATACCTGCAAGTTGATCGGGAGTATATATGTTGCACAAATGAATGTTTTGCCATTTTGAAAGCTTAGCAAGGAGAGGCTCGTCTTTCTTAAGATCAATTGTTGAAACCGACTTTATTGCCTTAGGACTGATACCATTCTCAATCAAAGTATTACCAATATACTCTGCCACACCGTCGGGATTGCAATCGCGCCGGCAACCGATGCCAAGGTTCAACACCAACGGACGATAGTAGAGTGTAGGTATGTCATAATCATAGACATAAGGTGTCACAGCAATGATCAGTTGATATTGTCTCATATCAGTTCGATCAGTGACAACAGAAACATTGGGAGGAAGAGTTGCTTCCAAATAATCTGTTCCATTGTCGCGGATATCGAGCAGCAGACCGACAGGCTTACCATTGACAAGCGTAGCAATTGCTTGATTCATTTCGGCTCGTGTCGCATCGGTGGCCCAGCCCATACACTTTCCCAAAATGTCAAGTTTCCATACTCCGGCATTGTCACTCTGAGTAGTAACCACAGGTCTCGCTCCTATGATATGAGCCACCTCCTCACACAGACGGTTTGCCCCGCCGACGTGACCGGAAAGAACTGCAATAGCATTGCGGCCGACACTATCCACACAAATTACAGCAGGATCAGAGTATTTGTCATTTACCATTGGGGCTATCATACGCACACATATGCCCAAAGCTCCTATAAAGATGATTGCCTCTATTGCCGGATAATCAACCGAAGAGAACGTTCTTTGGTCAATAAGTTCGTAATCGGATTTTTCTTTATTTATTATCTCTCCTAATTTAAATCCGGCTTCGTTTACATAAACTATGTATTTCATTTTGCTTTCAGTATTGTTATTGGATTATGATCATCTAAAATCAGAATGTGCTCGGTCTCGATGACTCCACCGCAGGATTCCACAGTCTCACGGAATACATTGCAACTCTCCTCGCTGACAGAGTTAAAGACAATAACTCCACCTTTGTTTAAAACTTTATATATCCGACAGACCATCTCCGCAAGTCCTCCTCCATGTCCACCTATGAACACAGCATCGGGAGAGGTATAGCCACTGAGATCACAATTCATAAAGTCTCCGATCACTCCTGTTATCCCCGGTGCTCCAAATTTACAGCAGTTCTCAATCAGAAGTTCTCGTGATTCTTCCCGACGTTCAAACGCTATCACTTCAAGAGAAGGGAACTGAAGTTTCGCCTCTATCGAAACAGAACCCGTGCAGAAACCGATGTCCCAAAGAGTATGTCTGTCATATAGATCAAGCATAGAGATAGCCATTAATCGGACCGGCATCTTGGTTATCATATTCTTTCTCCCCTCAAGATGGAAGAAATCTGTCTCAGGGATGCCAAAATATCTCTTTCGGGAATATGTCTTAGTAAGGATCACACAATTGGGGTTAGAAAAGATTTTACCTGAAGCATCTTCGAGAGAAAGAGACATGACAAGTTCGTCTCTTTCATTCCCCAGATTCTCTCCAACCGTCATCATATAATTGCCATATCCATATTCAAGCAATCTGCCGGCGATTTCCGCAGGTCCCTTTTTATGGTCTGTCAATACGCCTATAAGTGGACACTGCCTGATGACTGCTGTATCAAGACCATTCCATGGTCTACCCGTCACCGATACATTCACCATCTCGGCATAAGGAAGGAGCATACGGTGAGCCAACATCTGAAGTGAATTGAACGCCGGATATACTTTCATACAGCAATCAGGAAACTCACGAGTCAGAGTGGCGGCAAAGCCATAAAATAATGGATCTCCTGAGGCAAATACCACAATCTTGTCATATTTAGCATATTCCATCCACACTCTATCCAAAGGAACTACAATATTGATCCATATGCAATCTTCCGGCAAAATGTCTTTCACAATCTCATGATGTCGCCGACCCCCGGAAAAGACGTGACCGGAACTGACTAATTCTCTGACTTCCGGAGTAAACCACTGACTGCGGCTATCAGACAGTCCTATTACAATAAACTGCTTCTCAGACATCTCTTCCGGGTTTTAGCTGCGCGGCGTCAGGCCAGCAAAGAATCGAGTTTACCAGTGTGGCTGCAAGATTGCTTCCACCTTTCCTTCCCTCAACGATGATTTTGGGAATAGACTTGAACGGTTTTACCATATGTTTGCTTTCGCAGACATGCACGAAACCTACCGGCGCAGCTATAATTCCGCAAGGACGTGCTTTTCCAGCCCGTATAAGGGAACACAATTCCATCAATGCCGTGGGGGCATTCCCGAATACGTAGAGAGCCTCAGGACATTCAGACACAGCCTTGCGTATACCCGCCTGAGCACGCGTAATGCCATGTTCACCGGCAAGTGCCACGGTATCAGGGTCGTTGAGATAGCACCTTACCTCTATACCAAGCCTTTCCAATGCCCCTTTTCTTATACCAGAAGCAGCCATTGTCACATCTGTGACTATTGTACGCACACCGCCCCTTGTCAAAGCGTTATATATCGTTCCAACGACGTTATCATCTGTTTTGACAATATTTTCCATTTCAAAATCAGCTGTAGTATGGATGGCATGAAGCAACGCCCATTTCCTGTCGACAGAGATGTCTCTGTTGGAAAGTTCTTTCTCAATTGTTCTGAAACTCTCTATCATGATCGACTGTCCAGCACGCGTCCCATCCATGACAGCTGAAGAAGATGAATATCCCCTTGGAGTTATAAAGGCTCCATCTTTGAGAAAAGATCTTGAATTACCTATGATCACAACGGTAAACATATCCACCTCTTCAGGGTCAAATTCACTTAAGGTTGTGATTTTCACTTCCTCCCCGTCACGACCTGCCTGACGGACATATCCTACCGGAGTGTCGTGGTCACGTCGTGCAAGAAAGATTTCTTTCAACCTGTATAATTCCCAATAACGTCCGTTGCTCCTGGGATTATATACCGCTGTCACAAAGTCAGCATCCGCCGCCGCAATGATCCTTTTTTCTATAACCGCCCATGATGTCATCAGATCGCTCAGAGAAATCACGCAGAAATCATGTCCTACCGGCGCACCCAACAACGATGCCGCTTTCTGAAAAGCGCTGATTCCCGGCACCACCTCTATTTCAATATCTCCACCTACCCTGCGGACGGTCTCATAGACCAGCGGAGCCATTCCGTAGATACCGGCATCACCTGAACTTATCACACATACATCCCTGCCCTCTTCTGCGATTTCCACAGCTTTGTCTATGCGCTTACGTTCCTGCCTCATTCCGTTCATCACTATTTCAGCATCATCGGGCAACAAATGCCTGATAAACGGGATATAATATTTATAGCCCACCACGACTTTGCTTTCACGCAGCACTTCGACAGCACGTATTGTCATGTCTGCCGTATCTCCCGGCCCTATTCCTACAACTGTTATTTTTGACTTCATATTCAGGTTTTATCAATGTTCTCTTAACGCCTCCAATAGATCCTCCACGGAACGGAAGCAGGCATCCCCTATATAATATCCTTTGGCACAGGCTCTGATCTCAATATCGGAACGACTATTCTCTGAGGCCGAAATTCCGTGTCGCGCAAGTGCTTTCCTTACAATATTCGTATAAGGCGTTTCTCCTGAGAGAGCCACTCTTCTGTTTGTCGGGTGATTGATCTTAAACAAGCCGGACTCAATATCGAAAAGCACACCCTCGCATTTAAAATATCTTCCGATATCACCGTTGACCGACAAATCTTCCGGAATGCCTATTGTCACACCATGTTCCTTGTCAAGAAGCCATATTTTGTCAGCTATCTGAAGGGCAAGCTCAAGATCATGCGTTGAAAGAAAGATAGTTTTTCCCTTTTCCCTTGCCAAAGTCTGCAGCAACCTCATGATCTCCACTTTGCTCGGATAGTCCAGGAAAGCTGTAGGCTCATCTAAAAAGATAATCGGGGTCTCCTGCGCAAGCGATTTTGCAATCATCACCTTCTGTCGTTCTCCGTCACTGAGTGTCTGTACCATGCGGTGACGAAGGTTTTCGATCCTGACAAGAGAAAACGCCTCATCAATTATCTTTTGATCATGGCTGTCTGTCCTTCCCCAGAAACCTGTATAAGGACTGCGCCCCATACTCACCAAGTCCTCCACCGTCATATTGTTTACACTAAGCCTTTCCGTAAGTACCACACCGACAACTTTCGCCAGTTCCTGATCCGAATATGTGGCAAGCGGTCTGGATTCCATTATTATTTCTCCACGAAGGGGTGGTACAAATCCGATTAACGTTTTAAGAAGCGTGGATTTCCCTGCACCGTTCGGACCAAGCAGACAAGTAAGCTCTCCGGAGAAAAGAGAGGCATTAATGTTATCCGTAACTGTAATATCACATTTCCCGGAATGGTATCCGGTGACAAGATCCTTTATCCGGACAGTCTCTTTGTATCCCGTCATAATTCTTTTTTTCTTTTATTGAACAATACCCACATCACGACCGGAGCGCCCACAAGGGCAGTTACAGAATTTACAGGCAAAGCGCCCTCGAATCCCGGCATCCTTGCAATGAGATTACACAACAATGCCAGCGACGCTCCTCCTAAAAGTGACGCCGGAAGCACTACCGCATGATTAGACGTATGAAAAAGTCCCCGACATATATGGGGTACCGCCAGCCCGAGAAAAACGACCGGACCGCAATAGGCAGTGACAACCGCGACCAATATTCCCGAACAGGCAATCACCGCCAGTCTCGCCTTTTTGATATTCAGTCCAAGGTTTTTTGCATAAGAATCTCCAAGCAATAGGAGATTGAGGGTCTTTATCAGAAAAAACGAAGTAGGGAGAAGTAAGAGCATGAGGATTATGAAAACTGTTGTCTGTCCACCGGAGACTCTGGAAAAACTTCCTAATCCCCAGATAACATAAGCCCGGATATCCTCTTCCGCACTGAAGAATTTAAGAACCCCGATAATGGCATTGGCTATATAACCTATCATGACTCCCATTATCAGAAGCGTAACATTACCCCGCACTTTTTGAGCTACGAACGCGATCAGCGCCATAATAAGCAAAGAGCCTGCAATCGCCGAAAGAGTGATCGTCACCTCCCCGATGACTCCAAGTTTACTGAGCGCCACACCTCCTATGCTTCCTGACAGAAGGACTACAAACGCCACGCCGAGACTTGCCCCCGAGCTGATGCCGAGTACCGAAGGTCCGGCAAGCGGATTGCGGAAAACAGTCTGCATAAGCAAACCGCTGACCCCGAGTCCCGCCCCTGCCATGGCAGCTGTAAGAGACTGCGGCAATCTCGATTTTATAATTATGTTTGTCCATATCCTCGACTCTTCTGTTGATCCCATAAGAATATTGAATATCGCGTCTACAGGAATCTTCACTGAGCCCAGAAGCAGATTCAAGATAATAAACACCATTATGGACATCCCGAGAAGTGCCATTAATATCGTTGTCTTTGTATGGCTCATTTTGTCAACAGATGATAATATTTGGGTTTTCGTTCCGGCAGTATCTCAGGATGAAACACATGAATAAAGTCAGCAAGGACCTCTTCAGGCTCAACAGGCATCTGCTCATAAAACGGCACTTCATTCATATTGCAATAAATAACGCCATGATATTTCCAGGCATCAAAATCCGTATATCGTTTATCCTGTTCCTCAAGGACATTGTAATTATAATCTCCATCAAAGCTATTTACAATCCGCCAATATCTCGCGTCGGCAGCATTCGTATAAACCGTTTCATAATCCAACGTCACACCACCGGATTCATTATTGTCTTTAAGGAAATAGTCTCCTCCTGCATCCCTGAACATCTGAGCGAGAAAGCTCCTTCCCCCTACGGCATACCAGTTGCCTCCACGCATCTCTCCACTGAACACTTTCGGACGGTCGCTTATCGTATCCACCGAAGATTTAAGATTATTATAGCGTTCTTCAATCCCGGAGAATATTTCATTCGCCTTACGTTCATTCCCGGTAAGCAACCCTACTACTTTTATCCATTCAGCCTGCCCGAGAGGCGTCAGCTCTTTATATCCAAGATGGGGCAACATCGGAATATCTACATTCCTTATCGCGTCATAACCTCCGCGTTTGAACGGAGATATAAATATGACATCCGGATCTATAGCCATGATCACCTCGTTGTCGAAGTTGCCCTCAATTCCGATTTTATGGGTCTTCCCTTCTTTTAGACGAGCGTTCATCTTCTTGTTATGAAGATGGCGCGTGCTGGTTATTCCCACGACTTTCTCAGGAATATCAAGTTTCAAAAAATTTGACAGTTGAAGCGATGTCATGCATATTGCGGATTCTATCGGAATATCCAGACGCGTATAGCCTTCCGGAACAGCTCCGTTGAAATCTTTATCCACAAGCGCGAAATGAAACTGTTCCGCTTCCTTATTCT
The DNA here is from genome assembly GCA_947174235.1 of uncultured Porphyromonadaceae bacterium. Taxonomy (GTDB): domain Bacteria; phylum Bacteroidota; class Bacteroidia; order Bacteroidales; family Muribaculaceae; genus Lepagella. The sequence goes on from CAMWID010000014.1 coordinate 10,664, forward strand.
CGGGATCATTGATGTTTAGGAGCACAATATCGTTATCATACGATATTGTGAACCCCTTTGCGTATTTCGGGACTATTGTCGATAAAGAATCCTTTGGCACTCCATTACAATTTTGCGCGTCAGCTGATTTTCCATTTGAACACGCTGCCAAAACCATCAACGCGATAATTGCTGATATATATCTTAGTCGTTTCATATATATGTTACTTTTATTCGGGGATATAGATTATTTCTCCACTCTCAAGTTGATACGCAGCCCCGACTCTTCTTCCTCTATTTCCTGAGTCAGGATCCTGATTCCCGGAAGGGGTATACTTTTTTATTTCATTCCCGCTTTTTGTGATTATCTCCATATTGTCTTCACCGGGATTCTTGACTATGGTGTAATCCTCTTTCGAGAAAATCTCATTCATATTAAAATGCACTACCAGCGCAACCATCAGCGCTATGGCAAAAACCATTGCCACATCAAACAGATTGGTAAGCATGGACAATGGATTGTCATTGTCCTCATCTTCCTGATATATAGGGTTCGGTCTCATTCTTCTGTCATTTTACGGTAAAGGTATTCAAGGTCGTTCAATGATTTTGCATAGAACCGCTGATTTATTTGAAGAGACAACAGACCTATCGCCGCAATAACCATTCCCACAACTGTGGTGGCGAACGCCACCTGCATGTTGTAAGCCATCGCGGTAAGATCTCCGGTTCCAAGTCCGACCAACGCCGGCCCCATAGGGATAAGTGTTCCCATAAGTCCGAACATCGGACCAAATTTTACCAGCATACGGTCTTTCGAAAGTATTCTTTGAACCTCTACCTGATAATTTGCGAGCTCATGGTCACAATACGCCTTGTCTCTTGAATGATCCATTATATTTTTTAAGGTTTTCGAAAAGATGGATCCACCGTATGCCGCGAGACCGTCATAAAGATCTGGCATCTTTTCCGGAGAATAGTCATGAAGTATCGGAATCAAAGATTTTGTGATAAGCCTATGACATCTATATCTACCGTATAAACCTGCAAGTGTGACCGCCGCTTTCATTAAAAGAAGAAGAAGAAGAAGAATCACCGGGATAAGCAATCCGTTTGAAATCACAAATAATATATCTGAAATTGTTGTCATATCATTCCATATATTATAATTCCAATGAAGAAAGAAATCAAGGCACATTGATACAGTGCATCCTTACCCGCATAAAGATAGCGTGCAAGAGCCGTCAAAAGTATAAGAATAATTCCCGTGGAAATACCGACCGCTATACTGAGCATTGTGAAATCTTTTCCGGGAAACAGTCGCAGACATTCCGATGCAAGCGGAATCAATGATAAAGCGATGACTAATCCGGGATAATATTTCAATATGTTGTTCAATCTTTTTTCCGCGAAGCAAAATCTTATAAAGACAAACGACTCCAGAAACACTGCAATGATGATGTCTTTTCCGTAAATACGGAAAGAGATGTCGTTTGAAGATACCGTGCATGACTGATATGTGATTATCGCGGCAATTATTCCCCAACATACACACATGGAATAAGCAAAGATCCGTGACATCATAGACATTTTTATAATGTCGCACAATGCTGCCAAGATCAGCAGGACAACTGATGCCACAATCATCTTCTATCCTTTCTTCCCCTGTACAAGAGGATGCCAAGTCCGGCAATCAAAGCGATTGTCAGGACGGTTATAATCCATTTGTAATCGGAGTCAGAGATCGCTTTGGAAAGCATGCTCATTTTTTCCTCCTTTAACACCTTTGCGCCTTTCGGCTCAGACGTGGCTTTCGCCATGGCTTCACGATATTCGTTGGAATCATCGCGTTGCAGCCGGGAAGCCACATAATCTGTAAGTTTTGAGTTGGCACATACAAATTCGGTACATGGGGCATCATTTTTCACTGTCAATTCAGCATGCAGTTTGGCAGTAGCGTCAATCTGGGCATCACTCCCCTTCCAAAATCCTTTACGCGCGCTTTCAAGCATGGTTGCCGTCATTTCCTGAAGAGCGGCGGGATTGACCCGTTCAAAATATTCTTCAATACCAAGTCCGTATTTATCAACGATATATGTGTCATACAAATCATCATATATGTTTTCAGTCAAAGCACTTGGTCGCGTAACATTCCATCCAAAAATATTCCGGAATATTTCACCGAACATCTGTGCCGTCGTCGCGTCGCCCTTCATCCGTTCTTTAATAAACACGGGGTTAAGAATGGTTGCCCTCGTTTCTATGGCAACCGCTTCTTTTGTGTCTTGCAGACGCGGAATATAAGGGTTGCGGTAGTCTGCCATGACAGCCTCAGGCTCTTTACCGTCAAGCTCTTTTGTCGCCATGGAAAGAGCGCCTGTAAACTCGTAAACGTGGTCAAGAGAAATAGGTCCCCATGTGTTGCTTTGACGAGGCTGGACGATTACATCGGTGCCAGAGATTCCCGCAGCCAATAAATCACGGTTCATGATTCCCCAGTTGTCTTCATCTCCATACAAAGCACACATATTGTTGAGATAACCTTCAACCAATTCTTTCCTGTCGTCCCACTCTCCAGAGCTTTCTGTGTATCGTAACATTCCGGTGCTGTATCCCGAGTTGACAGGTCCGAACACTCTCATCGTGGAAAGTTCACGCGCCCGTTTGGGAGATTCCCCTTTTTCAACCATATCCTTTTCTTGAGCGATAGTACCTTCTGCCACATAATTGGGATATATATCATCGTCTGACTCTGACGCAAGTCTCACTGCATCGGTGATCATCTTCAGTCTGGACGACGCTATGTCTCGAAGCTGTCCTGAGACCTGGACGAGGATATTGATGCGCGGTCGTCCGAGTTCATCCGACGGTGTCAGTTTTAAATCCATCACTCTCCCTTGTTCATCCCTTACCGGTTCCACACCCAACATACGGAGCGCCTGAGCGATGGTTGCCCCTTGTGATGATATAAACTCACCCGCCCAGAAGGTATAACTCACTTTCCGCGGATATTCCCCGTGCTGTCGCAAATAATTTGCCAACGTCTGCTCAGCCAACGCCACCCCGTCGTTCCATGCCTTTTCTCCCGGAGTAGACTCGGCATTAATGCTGAACATGTTCCTGCCTGTGGGAAGCACATTGGGATTCAAGACCGGATCTCCTCCGGGAGCGGGCTTCACAGGAATCCCATCAAGGACATCGAGCATGGACCGGATTTCAGCCCCTGCCGACTCCTTCAACAGATCCCTATATGTGACTGCTTCCATCAATTCTTCCGAGACAAGATGTCCAGGAGCCTTAAGCGCCTCAATAATATCAGTTCTCGCCTTCGGCAGATAATGGTGTGAGATATAAGAGAAATCCTGAAGATCCTCCTTACGGATTTTTCCCAGATCGAAATCATTCCTGGCACGGTTATATGCCACCTTGTCTGACGCGATCGCCAGGACAGATGTCTCCATGTCTCTGTCGGAATAAGGCTTACCCATTACATAATAGGCACCGGTTATTTTTTCATTTGCAAGTTCCTCGACAAAGGCATCCACTTTTTTCAGTTCTTCGAGTGTATAAGTGCCTGTTTCCAAAGAATCCAGTCCCAAATCTCTATGAAAGCCGAGTGTCTGTATCTTTCGTTTTATGTCGTTTGTATTCTTGTGCGGATCCGATATAGCGTCATGTATATTTTCAATCAATCCACAATATTTAGCCCTCATGCCGCTCTCTACATAAGGAGGTGTAAGATGTGTCACTATAACGGCATGGCTCCGGCGTTTTGCTATTATAGCCTCCCCCACATTTCCGGTGGTATAGAAATAAAAATGTGGTCGATTGCCCACGAGTACTTCCGCCCAGTCTGCTTGTGAGAGTCCGGCATTTTTCCCCGGCGTGAATTCAAGGTTACCATGAGTTCCGAAATGGATAAGAGCATCAGCGTCAAACCCTTTCTGCATATACAGATACGGGGCGACATAACTGTGTGGAGGAACCACATCCACACCATGCACGAGTTTGAAATCATTGTCTTCAAGCGCGGGACGCGGCTGAGGAAACAACAGTACGTTTCCATATTGCAACACAGCTATCGCGATACTGTCACCTCGTGCCAACAGTTTTCCGGGTGCCTTTCCATATTGTTTTTCTATTTCAGAATATTTCTCCGGGAGAAGCACTTCCTCTGCCCATTTTTCATAAACATCCCGTTTTATCCACAACGGGCTTGCCTCGTTCATGAATCTTTCCTGCGCCTCTTCCGCATAATCTCCCATGACCGCACCTTTAATCATCAACTGATTTTTGAATTCCTCAATACTTGCCGGAAGACCGGAAACGTCATATCCTCTTTCGGACAGTGTTTTAAGAAATTTGTAAAGTGACGGCACCACTTCCATTCCCGAGGCAAGAAGCGCATCCTTACCGGGAGATTTGAAATATCCGATAGCTATCTTTTTATCCGAGTTATTGGTGTGACGGAGATTCATAAATCGGATGAACTGCTCCATAAAAGCGTCAATTCTCTCCCTCTCCGGCGTATACATCAGATACCCTTTGGAATCCGGATTCTGAGTGGATATACATAGAGGAGTCATACCTCCGTCAATTTCAGGGACTACAATCCGGGCGTTCAGCGTACCTCCACCCATAGGATTGTTGACATCCAGCCATTCCTCATGAGACTGGATCAAAGGGAAAGGCATAAACAGCGGAATGTGTCTGTCATACGCCCAATTGATCAGGGAATCATTTCCGAGCCTCCCCATTGGAAGATACACGATTGCGTCAGGAGATATTTCTTTTATAAATTTTGCCCTGTTTTTACCTGTGCAGCTCAATGGATATACATTATATCCGGCATTAGTAAGACGAGATATAAGGGTATCTACATGTGCCCTGTTGCTTTCGACGGGGAATGTAACACCCGATATGAAAGCTATATTATCACCCCCATCGTGAAAAATGCCTTTCGCTTTAAGGTAATCGGTCAGTCCTTCGGGATTTTCAAAATATCTCCCCTCTTCCAGATGATAGAACATATCAGAGGGGAGCCTGAACGGAAGCTCATAATCCATGTCTCCCAGTCTTCCCGGGGTAGCGAAACTTCTGACATATCTCAACATATTGCGATAGTTGGAATGGCATGGGTTGGAGAAATATTCCTGCAATCTATTTTGTTGTAATGAATCAAGGTTGCTGTTGACAACAAAACTGAAATTACGGAGAGTGTTGGTGAAAACCGGAATTCCCTTTGCCGAAGCCTTCTCAAGGGAACGCATTTGCAGACTGTCAAGATAAAGACCGCGTCCATACATAAGTATGGCGTCATAGTCATCGAAATTCCTTGCGTCTTCCATTGACTCACATATCACTTTTATATGTCGGCTATCATTGTTGAGGGAAATTTCAGCAGCTTGTGCCGGCAAAGGATTGACAACAAGAATCTTTGTAGGTTTGAGAAATGTATGATACACACACGCTCCCGCAACTGCCGCGAGAAGGATCGCGCAGACTATGACAGAAGCTTTCTTTATCTTTGACATCGCTTACAGATTCTCTTTAATAAATGATGATTTTTGCTGTGACGCATTAAGAACCGGAGCCGCTATGGCTTCGCGGATATGGTCCAGATATATATTCTGAATCTCCGGAACCTGCCCAAGACCCTCGATCACAGTGTTGACGGCAAAGCCCTCCTTTTCAAGTTCTTCTCTCCACTCTCCGTCAATATCATTTCGCGCATGGTCACCCGCCACAAACATAAAGGGCACAAGTGTGACAGTTTTTATCTTTGAAGACCTCAGTTTTTCCAATGTCGTATCATATGTAGGGTATCCCTCCACTGTCGCGACATGGAAATCCTTCATACCATTTGCCGAGAACATATAATCCACCTGTGAATACATGGCATTCGCCGGTGTCGATGTCCCATGCCCCACAAAAACAACTCCATTGTTTTTCTTGTCATAACAGGAATAACGTTCCGACAAAATTTCAACCACTTTTTCTCCATCCTTCACAGAATATAAAAGTGGTCTGCCTACTCTTATCTCAGAGAAAAACGGCGACATCGTCTCCGCGTCTTTGCGCAACACCTCAGTCTCTATACCTTCAATGATATTTGTGCCCTGCACCACCACATCCGTATAACCGTCAGCCGCAAGTTTCAGCAAAGCCTGTTTGGGCGTAAGCTTCTCTATTCCCCGTTTTTTCAATCTATCGATTATTATGCGAGAAGTATATGCCTCCACGACAGTAAATCCGGAAAACTCTTTCCTTACTTTTTCATTTATAGCATCAATCGTGGCTGCTCTTGTATCGTCGAAAGTAGTTCCGAAATGAACCATGAGGATCGCTCTTTTCCCGTTGGGGTCTATTGTCTGTGCATTCGACACAAGACAGACGATCATAAGAAATAAAATAAGCTTTATCCTTGACATATATTTATCGGTTTGAATATCTATCTCCCGGAAACATCATCAACGAATCCGGGAGATAGAAGACAAATTATTATTTTACATTCTCAACCACCCTTATCTGTTCGAAATAATATCCCGAAGCCATTGTTGCTCCGAGAGTGGTGGCGGCTGTCTTGACATCGTATATATATATCTGGGGTTTCTGCCCCTGTGCATCCACTCCGATATACGCTTTGTTGTTGACATAAGCCATACGCGAAGAGAAGCGTCCGCTGCTATATGCCAGCTCCGCCCCATTATATTTCACAGGGGTGCTGGTCTTTGTGGCTACGTCGATCACGGTATAATAATGGCTAAAATCATCTATGCCTGTACCATACTGGTCATTTCTCGCATAAGCCATAGCCTTGTTGTCGCCGATATACATCAGAGATATCAGTTTTCCTCCGGCTGTGAATCCGTCATAACTCTGATCGAATGCTGTGGAATTAGCCGGAATTTTCAACAGATGACTATGTTCGCTACCGTCGGCGTCATCTGTCACACATGCGATATAAAGGTTGTTGTCACCGTCAATGAAAGTCGTGGTCTGGAGCAGCTCTCCATATGCCGTACCCACCATTTCACAGTCAAGGAAGCAGGGAGTGTCGCTTTCGACCGACATTGTGGCAGGATTGATGACGGCGGTCATCATGGGCGTTACACGCTTACCTCGGGAGCCTCCCGACTTGGCATAATAAAAATAGAAGAGTTTGTTGTCAGACGCACGGTATGTCAGGATTCCTGAGGTGGTAAAGATCTCTCCACCTTCAGGCAAATTCACGTCAAGTGTTCCTTCAGATATTATCGACATATCGTCAGCATTAAGTTTTGTCCAGATAATTTTATCAGCGGAACCGTTGGCTGCCATGATGACGAGAGTGTTGTCATTGATCCATGCGTGTGTATATTTGCGCGCGGCATAAGTGTTGGTCTTGAAACGGCGTTCAGCCACGACAGTGATTTTGTTGTCTTCAAGCACATACTTGCTGAAACGGTCACCGGATACGGGCACCTGATAGTAATAGGCACCTTTAAGTATTGTCTCAAGAGTCATTGTGGCGTTCACTTCCACACCTGTCCCCTGAAAGTTTATCTCCGGCTGATCCGCTTCGAGGGAACTGAGACTGCGCACAAGAGTCTGCACGTCACGCCCCATACCGCCGTGACGGTCGAGTGCCACCCAGAGGTCGAAATGATAATCCTCGATAAACGTCGGATCATCGGGTGTGCCGGGATCCGGTTCATCATTGTCAGAACAGCCCGTCATTCCGAAAGAAATGAAAAGCGCCATAAACGAAAGTAACAAGAACTTTACTTTTCTCATGATGTTTAATTCATATTAAGTTATTGATTATAAGTATATCTATTCTTCATTTAATGAATAGTCTGAATTTTATATATATCGCTCTGCCGGGTTTCTGGAGCATATAATTGTCATATGCAAGACGATTGAAAACATTGTCACACTCCAGCGAGACATTATATCTATTGTCTACCCATGAATATGACAGAGATACGTTTGTTATTTTCTGTGTCGGTATGACTGCCTTGGATTCCTTTGATCCGTATGCTTCCCAATTCAGATAATACCAATGCGTCCAGTCAAACGATGCTTCAAGTTTCAGACGGTCTGATTTGCAGAACAGATTGTTGAAAGAATACGATGCCATAATATTTCCGAAAAGCCACGGACGGTTGGGAACTTTGTTTTTATATGTGGCGGAAGGATTGCCGTCGGTCTTATATTTCTTAAGATCCCGGGCATCGCTGCAACTTCCGTTGAATGACAGCTGAAAAGCATCTTTCCAAAAATATTTCAATTCAAAATCAACACCTTTAACATCGATTGCGGGTTCATTCACATACTGCATCATGCCATCACGCTCTGACACGGTGGCGCGTATATAATTCTGGACATGACGGATAAATCCCCCCACTTCATAATTGACAGTATTGTCATCATCTATAAACCAATCACCAAACAGTCCAAGGTTGTAGTTATTGCTTGTCTCAGGAGAAAGAGCAAGATTCGGATATATTGTTGTTCCGTTTCCAAGCAATTCGTTTGACAACGGCAACCTTACGCTATGCTCATACGATCCCTTTACCGCGACAGCCGTTGTGAATATATATCTGCCGCCGAAACCTGCACCCCAATAACTTTTCGTAGACTTTGGATCTATCTTGTCTGATCCGGTGATTGTCGCGTTATCGGTCTGTGTTATTGCGGTTGAGTTGATATAGTCCTTGACAAAATAGGTGGTATTCAGATTGTCATTAAAAAATGATTGTGAATAAGTCAGCGACAATATATGTTTGGTAACCACATCATTTGTAGGTTCAAACGTTTTATCAAGCTCGTCATGACGTCCGTTCCCCCGTCTGTTGAGCATATAGTTTAACGCAATGTCATGGTGCTCGGAAATTTTATATCCTACACCTGCGTTTAATACAGTAATAGGACGTTTGTAAATCCTCATAGTCTTTGCGCCGTTGCGCATCTCGTTGCCGCTTGAAGGCTGCCAGGTGCCGTCCCATGAATATTTTCTGAAAGCGGAATCTATTGTCTCGCTATAGTCCCATGTATGCGACAGATTAATTCGGGTATCTAATTTACCCCATCTCTTGGAATATCTCGCACCGATATTCCAGGCATGAGCTTTACGCCGAGCTTCTCCATAGACTTTGTTCTGCATGGCTCCGGTCTGAATCTCCTTGTCTATATCGGAATATGATCCTGTCAGAAAGAAGTTGTCAGCCCACGCCACATCATTGACACCCGCCTCAATCTCTCCATATAAGGATCTGTAACCATCATGAAACCGACGTTTTTCAGTCATGATATATTTTTCCACATTATCATCCCAGACTTCCACATTTTTCATCATGTAATCATTCTTGGAATAATTTAGGCTGAAAGCCGGTCTGACTGCAATTGCTGTCCCGGGTATGAAAAACTGTCCCGATATGTCGCCTGTGTGGGTATGAAACGAACCTGCCCCATACGAGGCGTCAAGATAATTCTGTCGGCGATGTTTGGTCACGATGTTTATGGCGCCACCCAAAGCGTCCGCACTCAGATATGAAGGCACGACACCCTTATATAGCTCCACCCTCTCTACCGAACTTACCGGAATATGGTCAAGATTGATCTCGCTTCCCCGGCTGTCAAGAGGAACGCCATCGATAAAATATCTGATGGAACTCCCTGAAAGTCCATTGATGGAAAGGTCATAATCCGAGCCTGCTCCTCCTTGCCTGCGTACCAATATACCGGGACTTTTATTGACTATATCCGTAATTGTCACAAGATTATTGACCTTGCTGTTTATTTCCAATGCATTGACTGTGAACGCACCTTCGGCAAGGCGTCTTCCCGCGCTCTTTCCATATACATTTACAGACGATAGGGTGACAGCATCGTCATTCAATACAAAGTCTACTATTGTATCTTTTTTTACTATAAGACTTTTTCTTTCTTCAGAATATCCTGCTGCAGAGACACAAATAACACATTTTCCGGATTCTATCGTAAGTCTATACTTTCCTTCTCCGTCTGATACCGTGCCTTCGGCGCTCCCCGCCACTCCTATTGAGGCAAACGGGATCTTGACTCTATTGGAATCATATATGGTTCCGGAGACAACAAAACTTTCCACCGCAGCCCACAGAGGCAACGGCAAAAATAATATAGATAAAACAAAAATTAAAAATGATGTTCGGTTATTGACGCCAGTTGTCATTTTAATTGTCACGTTGTTCAGGAAAATGAACGTGCAAAACAACTGTTCGGTAGGCAGCACATAACCATGCCTATATCATCTAAGACGCCAGAACCTTGTTTTGTCTTTCTATTTCCCGAGAATTACAAAACTATATGTTGTTCAGGCAGGTCTTCTGACTTGTCTCCCCGTTGGCTACCTTCCCATTGAAAATATCAACAGTGGCATAACAACCAACGGGTTATTTGAGACTTACAGCAGCGGGTCTGTCCAGGATTTTCACCTGATTCCCTTTTAATCGCTGAAAGCGAACCAAAACGTGCGGCAAATTTACGAATTTATTTTTGAATCACAACACTCTGACTCCAAAATTTATTCATGTGAATGCAATATCAATTTTTCCAACGGTTATCACGGATTCTGCAAACATACGGTCGCAATGAAGATTAAAAGGACACGTTCCAGGATCAAATCCCCGATTATAAAATTAAAAGCCGGATATTATCCGGCTTTTAATTTTATATATACCATGTAGTCAATTAATGGCTGCTTGCGATGTAGGTGTCTGACATTATTTTTTTACGTCCACACCCTCCATGATCACCTGAATGCGGTTCTTGCCATTGTAGAGAGTCTTCATGAATGAATTCAAATCACTCAATGTCACGCTTTCAATTGTTTCTTTCATTCCGGTGACCGTGTTGAAACCTCGGAGTGAGTTCAAGATGCCTCCCACCCAATATCCGTTCTTTTCCACGTTAATCTCAAGCTGTTTGAGCATTGCCTCTTTCACTTTATTGAAATTGACCTGATCGGCACCTTCGTTCAAAAGCTTCATAAACTCATCCTGGGCACGCTGTATCAACTGTGCCTGCTGGTCTTTGTTAGTCTGGAAGAAATATATAAGGTACCATTCCCCGTTATTCGGATTCATGGAAGCCCCTACGGATGCACCATATGTGCCACCCTCTTCCTCTCTGAGTGTGTCGGTATAGATATTGTCAAGAATGTCGCCCATCATTGAGACCATGACATCATTTTTCATATCATAGGGGACGTTGTTGTCACAATAAAGATCATACACCCATGTTGAAGGCGTGCCCATCTCCTGCTTGAACTCGTTGATGACATCTCCCTTGACTGTCTCTATATTGGAAACCACATCAAGCTTGCGCGGAGTTGATGCCGGAAGTGTGGCAAGATACTGTTCCATCAATGGCTTGAACGTGTCGGTATCTATATTACCTACGAATATGAAAGTATAATCAGCGGCATTTGAAAGGAGACTGTGGATCATATCCACCATCTTGGCATAATCCGCTGATTCCACAGTGGAAAGAGTCGTCTGATTGGTCAGAGGATTGTTGCCGTAGCGTGTCTCGGCAACCTTTCCGAAGAATATGTTCTGAGGATTTTTGTCAGCATTCGCATATTGCAGTTTCAACGACTCGAGTGCGACATTATAAGCATCCTGATCTTCTGACAGATTGGTGAATGCCGTATATATCAGTTCCATAAGCGTAGGGAGATCCTTCACAGTGGAAGATCCGCTAATGACATCCGTGTAGTTGTTGACTCCGATACCTATGCCGACCTGCTTGCCTGTAAGATATTTGGTAAGTGTCTTGGCGTCAAACGGACCCATCTTCGATTTGTTGAACGCAACACTAAGCAATGAAAGATCGGCAGCCTGATCAGGAGAGAATGTACGAAGACCACCCTCTCGGTAGGCATTCATAATGATCTGGTCTCCGGCGAAATCTGTGGATTTCACCACTACCTTCGCACCATTTGAAAGAGTATACTCGGTATAACCTAAAACTTCATTGTCGGTAGAAGAGACAATTTTCCCGGGTGTGGGAAGAGTCGCGATCAACGGTTCGTCTACAGTTTCATCCACATATGCCTCATAATCGGCGTTCATCGCGTCTTTTATAGTCTTGATCATCACGTCTTCCGCAACTACCTCGAATCCTTCCTGCTCGGGTTCGGTTGTCACCACTACCATATTGTTAGTCGTAAGCAACTGGGGTAGCACCTGATTGATCGCCTGCAGCGGGATCATAGGAAGGATCTGCTTCCACAACTCAAGTTCTTTCTCAATTCCCGGAGCGGGATCATTGTCGATGAACAGTCTGTAAAGCTCTCTGCCGAACGCATTGTTGTCTGTCTTCTCCCGCTCGTTGTATATTTTTTCGAGATTGGAAAGAGCGTCGGTCTTCACGCGGTCAAATTCTGTTTCTGTGAACCCTGTCTTACATGCCTGGGTCACAATCCCCATGACCTCAGCCACCGCCGCCTGAGTTCCTTTCTTCGGAATAACAGCCACATTGAACGAATCCTTGGTCTTTGAAACATAAAAATTGGAAAAATACACACCCGCAGCGGCATATGTGCATGCCTGCTCATGAGACAATTCATCTATACGATTGTTGAAGAGGCTTGAAATCAAAGATTTCAGTATGCCATCCTGCATATACATCTCAACCGTGTTGCGCAATTCAAACGGCACTTTCTCCGATTTGAAAGAGATTGTGGTACGTGGCTTGCGCAACTCAGGATCAGTAAACGCCGCGTAAATTGGATCCACATTATCACTCACGACAGGATACGTGCGCTCTGCGGCATTTTCCGGCATAGGGATAGTGGAAAACAGCTCCACAACTTTCTTTTCCATTGCATCGGCATCGAAATCTCCCACAATCACAATACCTTGCTGATCGGGACGATACCATTTTTTATAATATGCCCTCAATGTCTCCGGTTTGAAATTCATGACCACCTCCATGGTTCCAATCGGTGATTGCTGATACTGGTATTCTTTGTATATTTTTGGAAGAATAGACATCCACATCCTTGTGTCAGCATTGTTGCGCTGACGCCATTCTTCCTGAATAACACCACGCTCTGCATCAATCTCAGCTTCTTCAAGAAGGATTTCCCCGCTCCAGTCGTGAAGCACGAGAAGGACGCTGTCCATCAAAGGCTGGTCTGTGGTCGGAACATTGTTGATGTTGTAAACAGTCTCATCAAAATCAGTGTATGCATTGATATCCGCACCGAATCTGATCCCCTTGCTCTGGAGATAATTGAGCATACTCTTTCCGGGATAATGCGTTGTTCCGTTGAACGCCATATGCTCCAGGAAATGGGCAAGTCCGAGCTGGTCCTGCTCTTCAAGCGTGGAGCCCACTTTCTGGGCGATGTAAAAATTCGCACGTTCCTTGGGCATTTCATTGTGCATGATGTAATAACTCATGCCGTTTGGCAAGACTCCATGCTTTACTTTGGGATTGACAGGAAGCGGAGTCAACTGTGGCATCTGTGCCGAGGCGCATAGCGTCCCGATAATACACATGGCGATGCTTAAGACTTTTCTTACCATAGGTGTTTTGTGTTAGTTAGTTGATTTATATCAGTTATTCAGTTTAATCAATTCGATTGGATAAATTATTATTCAGAGTGGAGATCAAATAAAGTTACATCATATGATTCCGTTCATCATGGCATAAAGCGAAAGCCCGGAGGCAGACTTTATGCCAAGCTTAGAGGATAGATTTTTTCTATGGGTGATAACTGTGTTTACAGAAATACATAGGGTATCCGCTATCTCTTTATTGATTTTTCCGGACGCGATAAGACGGAGCACTTCTGTCTCCCTGCCGGAAAGCTCACCTTTCGGCTCGGAAATATAGTCTATTCCGGAAAGAAACCGCTGAACACCCTCTTTTATTTCTGTAAGATCCCAGCTATCTGAGATCATACTCACACCCGAAATATCCTCCCTGAATTCTTTCGATCTGGAAACGATCATGGTTTTTTGCCTTTTCGGCAGAAAAAAATCAATATTACATGCATACACATCTGTGGAAACAATAAAGGCATGCATCTTTTCAGCATATGGGAAAAATTCCTTGAACGAAGAGAAATATTCCACTTTCCCGTTCCATGACTCACGCAGAAGAGACTTCATCCCCCATGATTTCAATGGAGAAAGTCCCACGATTGATATGCTCCGTTTTTCGTTCATTATTCCGGATGTGTCAAGTATTCCGAAGATTTTCTATTATGGGAAGAAGAATCCTGTTACGGATCCTATTGTTCTGACAGATGTCTTTCTCTAAAGAAAATACCGCTGTGACAACGGCTGTGCAAAGATTCATGTCGTATATTCCGCTAAGATGTTCCACAAAAAAATACAAGAGATCATGCAGTTTCTCTTCTACCTCGGAATATCCTTCCGTAAAAACAAATTCCGAACCAGACCCTTCGCGTAAAGCCGGGAAAAGCGCCTCTTCATCATGCGCGAGACACTCCGTAAGCTGCCCTCTCATATCATAATAGAATTTCCGGAGAAGTTCGAGATTGTTGTCAGTCCCGCTTCTTTCAATAAGCGACGAGAAATGACGGTCGATATTGGGCAGCTGTACCCTTAGATAAAAATTATTGGTCTTATGCAGATAATCAACAGTTTTTTCTATAGAGAACGTACCTGATGCATTCGCAGGAAAATATTCTTCATCAAGAAAAGTGTTTACCACAGAAAGAAAAAAATCGGAGTCTATGCCACACTTGGAGCATATTTCCCCGATGTTGCCGTCTCCCACTCCGAGTCTGACCCCGAGTCGGTTGACTACCGGGATCAGATTCGGATGAGACATTATCGCTTCTGAAAGCCTTGATTCCCTGTTATAAAGAGCCATTGCTTATTATAATAGTAGTGTTTTGTGTTATTACAATATCCACAGGCTGGTCATGAGGTTCGACAGGCACTTCATCCACCAATTGAAATTCATAGCCTATCCCGACTTTTGCCGCTTTCGTGGTTTTAAGCAGACGGTCATAAAAGCCTTTGCCCCTGCCAAGCCGGTTTCCTCTGCGGTCGTAAGCTACTGCAGGAATCACCATAAGCTCTATTTCGGAGGGGTCGACAACATCATCTCCTGTCGGTTCCTCTATATGAAAACTTCCAAGCTCAAGACGTGACTGATCATAAGGAAGAATCTCAAGATTCACTCCGTTGACCCTGGGCAAATAAAAATGCTTCCTGTCTGCCCACTTCTTGAGGAAAGCATGTGTGCTCAATTCGTCAGGAAGTGAATGATACATCAATATCCTGTCAGCCATCAGGAACGCTGCTGTCTTTTCAAGACGAGCGAACACCTGCTCTGCAGCCGTCTGTTTCTCGATCTCAGAAAGCATCACCCTGAGGGACTTTACTTTCCGTCTGATTTCATTCTTGTCCATACTATTTGTGTTTTTCATTGTCTTCCGGTTTTATATTCACAGGAGATTTTCCTGTCACAAGCGCGTCATACGCCTCTTTCACCGCCGAGTCATTTCTATTGAGTATCTCGATAAATGCAGGGTAGCCAAGCACATCCCGCGCAATCATTGCCTTGATCTGATTCAAGAGAAGTTCCCGCGATTTGTTGATATAATACCATCTTGCAGGCACTCCGTTCTTTACGGCAAAACTGACAAAATTATCAAGCAACGTGTTGTCTCGCGGAAGGATTTTCAACAGACGTTCAAGACTTTTAACCCCGTCAAGCATCGCACGATATTTATCAGCCACAGAAAACGCGAACTTCTGGATCAGACCCTTGTTCATCACGCTTATGTAGTATGACGTATATCCGGTGGTGTCTTCCGGAACGAATATGTCCGGCATGATGCCGCCTCCTCCGTACACCGTCCTGCCGTTGCCGGTTGTGAATATCTTGCTCTTATCAAGTTTTATGCTGTCGGCATTGTAAAATTCACCATGGGAGAACCTGTCTACAATATCAAGATCATATTTACTGTGATCTCCCCTGACATACTCTTTCTGTATTGAACGGCCGGATGGAGTATAATATCGCGCTACTGTGAGCCTTATCGCGGAGCTGTCGGGAAGCTCAGTCTGGTTCTGCACAAGACCTTTGCCGAAAGAACGCCGACCGATCACAAGTCCCCTGTCGTTATCCTGTATCGCTCCGGCAAATATTTCCGAAGCCGATGCCGACGACTCATTTGTCAGTACCGTTATCTCCACATCTTTAAAATTCCCTCTGCCGTCGCTTATCGCCATTGTCTCGTTATCCGCACGACGTCCCTTTGTATACACTATCATTTTCCCGACAGGAAGGAACTCATTAGCCATATAGATAGCCTGATCCATAAAGCCACCCGTGTTCCCCCTTAGATCAATGATAAATTTCTTTGCACCTTCCGCTTTCAAATCGTTCAGCGCATTGAAAAATTCCATATATGTATTACGCGCGAACTTGGTAACCCTAAGGTACCCCACCTCATTGTCTACCATATAGGAGCAATCTACCGAGTTCACAGGTATGTCGCCGCGTACTACATCATATATCAATGGTTGGGATGATGTCGCCCTCACGATCTCAAGCTCGACCTTTGATCCTTTCTCTCCCCTCAAATTCTTGAACACATCCTCCTGACTGACTTCGGCACCTGTAAGAACAGTGCTGTCAGCCCTGATTATTCTGTCGCCGGCAAGAATCCCTACCTTCTCCGCCGGTCCCCCGGGTATCACTTCTATAACATTGACCGTGTCGTTGACTATCTGGAATGATATGCCGACTCCACTGAATGAGCCGTTGAGATCATCGTTGACCGCTGTCAGCTCCGACGAGGGTATATATGCGGAATGAGGGTCAAGAGAGTTCATCAGATGAGGCATCGTCACTTCTATAAGGGAATCGATATCTACCACATCCACATATTCCGACTCAATAAGCCTGAGCACAGTACGTAATTTTTCCTCTTCTTGTGAAAGTGTACGCCGGGTGATATATTTCCCGATGAACACCCCTCCTATCACTCCAAGCGTGACAAGCAGAGGTAAAGCCACAAGACCGATATTTTTCTTATTGTTCATTATCGATTGGAATATAAACGGTTTCGATTCCGGCACGGCGCAGCAGGTCTATCCCATCAGCCATCCGGTATAATTCTGAAAACACCACCCTGGTGATTCCCGCCTGGATAATCAGCTTGGCACATTCTATACATGGACTCGCAGTGACATAGAGGGTGCTGCCGGCGCTGGAATTATTGCTTCGTGCCACCTTCGTTATGGCATTTGCCTCCGCATGAAGCACATACGGCAATGTGTGGTCGGTGTCATCCTCACACACATTCGGAAATCCGGAAGGGGTGCCGTTATACCCGTCAGAGATTATCATCTTGTCTTTCACAAGAATCGCCCCAACCTTGCGGCGCCTGCAATATGAATTTTCACTCCATATCCTTGCCATGCGGAGATATCGCTCGTCAAGGACTCGACTCTTTTCACTATTATCCATTTCAAATCTGATGGTGACCGCATTCCTATCTGAACCGGGTCTCCTTTTATTCGGGAGACCCGGAATATAGATCGGTCTGTCGTTTCAATATTACATTTCAGAATGTTCCATGAGGAACTTTTCCGCATCAAGAGCAGCCCGGCAACCCGTGCCGGCGGCTGCGACCGCCTGACGGTAACGTGGATCTGCGCAATCCCCGGCAGCGAACACCCCCTCTACATTGGTGTGTGTGGTCGCTCCCTTCACAAGAATATAGCCCTCATTGTCGAGATCTATCTGTCCTTTGAAAATTTCGGTGTTGGGACGGTGACCTATCGCGAGGAAGAAACCGTCGATCGCTATCTCAAATTTTTCCTCTTCCGGAGTTCCTGCATGACGTACAAGGGAAGCCCCTTCCACACCATCTTCTCCAAACAGTCCGAGAGTGTTGCAATGGAACAGAATTTCAATATTCTCCCTCTCTTTCACTCTCCTCTGCATCACCTCTGAGGCTCGAAGCACTCCGCGCCGCACTATAAGATATACTTTTTTAGCCAATGTAGACAGATAAAGAGCCTCCTCACAGGCTGTGTCTCCTCCGCCAACCACCGCTACGTTTTTCTTTCTATAGAAAAAGCCATCGCATGTGGCACACGCGCTTACTCCAAGACCCCGGTATTTCTCTTCATCGTCAAGTCCGAGATATTTTGCGGAAGCCCCGGTGCATATGATGACACTGTCCGCCAAGATGACATCCCCTTTCTCATCCTCACATCTGAAAGGCCGCTTTGAAAAATCCACTTTGGAAATGACACGCGGACGTATCTCTGCCCCGAATCGCAAAGCCTGCTGACGGAACTGCTCCATCATCTCCTGACCCTGAATACCTTCCGGGTATCCGGGAAAGTTCTCAATTTCCGTGGTCTGAGTAAGCTGGCCTCCGGGCTGGTTGCCTTCATATACCACCGGATGAAGGTTCGCGCGTGACGCATACAACGCCGCGGTATAACCGGCGGGACCTGACCCTATGACCAAAACTCGAGTTTTTTCTTCTGACATAGAAATTTTAGGATATTTGGTTTATATTTGCCCCATTGTTTACGGAGCGCAGATAATTCAATCGGTTTTAAACAAATACTTAATTATAAAACAAAGTTAAGAAAAAATTTCCTATTTACAAGCAAGCATGTTTATCTCAGATCTATAATTTCCACTTTCGGATATTTCGACGCCGGATACTCAAACTCCTTTTGAGGCAACGCGGCTCCTGTCTTGAAGGAGGTGACCGTCACCGAAGTAGTGCCCGAAGAACTCAGAACATCAATCTTTTCAATATTGAAGTTTGATGAGTTTATTGTGAACGTCAATTTTTTTATTCCGGATTTATTATCTCTCGGAATAAGGTCAACCACATATTTCCCGGTCCTTTTTACAGTAGAGAACCTATATGTGAACCCGGATCCTCCTCCCCTGACATATAAAAGAGGATTGGATTCCGCAAGTTCCTGAGCCGTAGGCGTAGTCACGGTTGTCTCCGATGTCCTTGGATTGTAGGTATATAATGATTTTCCATTATACCAGGTCGACACCTGTGGCATGCTTACAACAAATCTTGTACCTGAGCTTCTGACGCTTCCTTTTGTCTCGGCACCGCCTGACCTGACCGTAAATGTTGCGGTCAACCCTTTGGCTGTACTTATCACCGACGCCGCTTTCTGCGCCACCTGTTCCGGAGTCAAAGTCTCCGCCACCGCAAAAGATACACATGAGAAAAGGCATACAAACATCAGCACAGCCCTCATGATTCCTGCATTATGTTTCATAATTCAAATAATCATCAACAAAGTTTATCACTTCTGTCTTGTAAACTTATATTCCGTCTTGTCAGCCATTTAGCATAGATTCCAATGTTATGGCATCAACAAGCACAGATCTTGGCTTGCCGCCATGTGCCGGACCCACAATACCTGCCGCCTCAAGCTGATCCATAATCTTTCCGGCGCGGTTATATCCGATCGAATATCTGCGCTGCAATGACGATGTGGAAGCGGTGTTGGACGAGACTATGAGTCGCGCCACTTCCTCAAACAAGGGATCCTTGTCTCCGAATGTGGCTCCGGACTCACTGTCGCCACCCTCGCATCCGGTGACTACAGGATCAGGCAACTGGTAGGCACCCTGACCATAAGGCTGACGCTCGATATAATCACAGATCTCCTCTACTTCCGGAGTATCGATAAACGCACACTGCACCCTCACCATCGGAGAACTGTTGCTTATAAGCATGTCGCCGCGGCCTATGAGCTGCTGCGCGCCGGTAGTGTCAAGGATCGTCTTGCTGTCGACACCCGAACTTACCTTAAACGCTATTCTCGCCGGGAAGTTCGCCTTTATGATACCCGTGATGACATTGGTGGAAGGTCGCTGGGTCGCGATGATCACATGCATACCTACCGCCCTCGCTTTCTGGGCAAGACGAGCTATCGGGATCTCAACCTCTTTCCCGGCTGTCATAATCAGGTCGCTGAACTCATCGACAACGACCACAATATATGGAAGGAACCGATGTCCGTCAAGCGGATTAAGCTTCCTCTCCTTTATTTTATCGTTATATTCTACAAGGTTCCTTGTATGTGCGTCCTTGAGCAGTTGATAACGGTTGTCCATTTCGACACATAACGAACTTAAGGTGGCGACAACCTTGTCCATATCCGTGATGATAGCATCCTCCGCTCCGGGTATTTTCGCAAGATAATGCGCCTCAATCTTTGCATAAAGGCTGAACTCCACCATCTTGGGGTCTATCATTACAAATTTGAGTTCATCGGGTGTCTTTCTATACAACAAAGAAGCTATGATTGCGTTTAGACCTACTGACTTACCCTGACCCGTGGCGCCAGCCACAAGAAGATGTGGCATCTTGGCAAGATCGGCGATATACACCTCGTTTGAAATCGTCGACCCCAAAGCTATGGGAAGCTTATATTTCGATTCCTGATATGTGCGCGATTTAATGACCGTACGCATTGACACGGTCTGTGGATCTTTGTTTGCCACCTCTATACCTACGGTTCCTTTTCCCGGAATCGGAGCTATGATACGCACACCCTCGGCGGAAAGACTTAACGCTATATCGTCGACAAGATTCCTGATCTTTGCAATCCTTACTCCCTTGTCGGGCACTATTTCATACAAAGTCACGGTAGGACCCACCGTAGCCTCAATGCTTATGATAGGAATACCGAAATCAAGCAAGGTTTTCTTTATCTTGTCCTTGTTTTCAAGCTGCTCCTCGGCATCCACACTTACCTTGGCAACACCCTCTCTCAAAATTTCAAATGGCGGGAACTTATATGGATGCGCACCCGGAAGTCCGGCGTTGTCCGGAAGTCTGGAAGCATCCACCTGGGAAATGGAGTTCACATTGATCACCATCTCGCCATCGTCATCCGAATCACAATCATCCGGTGTCTCTTCATTCCGAGCCTCCTCCGCAACCTCCTGTGTCGGCTGACCTTGCACGTTGTCCTGATAGTTTTGTACTGTATCCGAACCCGTAGGAATCCCGACAACCGACGGAGCTTTTTCTTCCGGCTGTTGGCGGACATTATGAGATTCATCCTTCAATACATATTCAGAAACCGGGGACTCCTCTTCCAACGCATACTCCAGATCCTCAAAATCAGGAAGTGTACTGTATATGCCGGTTTCTTCCTCACCGAAAACCACATGTGTGTCATCGTCTGTCTGATCCTGCGAGTTAACAGCCGCAGTATCCGGAGAGGCGTCGGCTTCCTCGTATTTTCTCATCTCCTCAATTTCGCGTTCACGCTCGAGACGGAGAGCCCGCTTTTCCGCCTCCGCTCTCTTCCGCTCGTCATGCTTCCGTTTCAGACGGAGAATCCAATTGATAAAATCGCGAAGGCATATGACAAAAAAACAGGCTATCAGAAACAGGCATAAGATTACGGCTCCGGTCCAACCGAAAAAATGGATTATAAATTCATTCACATACCTGCCATGATATCCACCCCAGTTCACAGGAGATTCAAACCCTATGGTGGCGAGTCCTATTATCAATGATACCGTGACAAGAGCCACCAGCGATTTGATCGTGAAATCTACCGATTTGAATCTCGGTTTCCCGACAAGCTGCTTCAATGCCATAGCGCACAGCCATATGACAATCACCAAGGAACCGAGTCCGAAACATTCATTTATAAGGAATTCCGAAATTCGTGCCCCTCCTTCGCCGGCAGCGTTGGCTATCGGACCTGACATGCCGATGGCGGTATTGTTGATTTCAGACTGATCTTTTATACAGCTTGAAAAATATGAAAGGAACGCAACGCCAAGATAGACTCCGGAAAAGCCCATGAAGAGGCCTACGAGCCATCTTGTGGTCTGCGAACCAACCCACTTTTTTATTATTGACACGATGGATACTGAAGGCTTTCTCTCTCGTTTCGCGGACAACGTCTTTTTGGAAACCTTTGGCTTGGGTTTCTTTTCTTTATTTTTGACTTCAGGCTGCGGAACGACTTCAGCCACAGGGGGGAGAACTTCGCAAACAGCCGTTTCATCGGCATCGGGAATCGTCGGATTGAATGTATCGTATGTTTTCATTAAGTCATTTTTGAGAATGCAAAGATAACCATAAATTAAATTTATTCCTATCATATGCCATGCTTTTTTCATTTCAAATGCAGCCTTTCCCTAAATTCAAGACAAATATTCATCAATTCCCCCTAAAAGAGAATCCTGCAGAAATGACATGCGATTTAGGCTCAATAAATGTATCTCTTTTAATAACCCCCTCATCAGTAGCGTCGTGAATTTCAGGAACGCGTCCTCAATCGGCAAAATAAAAGTTGAACATAAAAAATAAGTACGTCCACAAGTTGATTATTTGAGAAAATTTAACTAATTTCGCAACGTATGCAACCTATAAAGATAGCCGGTTTATCTATATTGGCGCTTCTTTGGATCTGGTTAAGCTGGACCTTGCTGGCGCTCAGCGGTGTCAACCTCAAGAACATTCTTCTTGTAGTCGCCACCGGCATCATTATTTTTGTACCTCTCTGGAAAAAGTATATCCGGAAGGAAAATTAATAGCACAAGAAATGGATCCAAATACTGATAGTGTGTATGCCTCACTCCTGTCTGACATCAATTCACCTTCCGATCTCCGCAAACTTTCTGTGGAGCAATTGCCACGCCTGTGCAGTGAAATCCGCAAATTCCTGATTGACCATCTGTCGAAAAATCCGGGGCATTTCGCCTCGAGCATGGGTGCGGTGGATCTTATTGTCGCACTCCATTATGTATACAACACACCTGACGACCGTCTCGTATGGGACGTGGGACATCAGGCTTACGCGCATAAAATCCTCACGGGGAGAAAAGATAAATTCGAGTGGCAACGCACTCTAAACGGCATCAGCGGATTCCCCAATCCTCTTGAAAGCGATGCCGACACCTTTATGGCGGGACATGCAAGCAATTCTATTTCAGCGGCGCTCGGAATGGCGATTGCCGACAAATCCACACCCGGACACGAGGACAGGAAAACCGTAGCTGTCATCGGCGACGCATCCATCAGCGGAGGGCTCGCATTCGAGGGACTCAACAATGCCTCCAACCATCCGAACAACCTTCTGATAATCCTCAATGACAATGACATGAGCATTGACTCCAATGTCGGGGCGCTCCATTCATATCTGTCTGACCTCACGACTTCCGCCGGATACAACAGAATCCGCAATAAAATGGCAGGTTTTTTCCGAAGGAAGGGGATACTCACCGATCAAAGGAAACGCGCGATAATTCGCTTCAACAATTCTGTAAAATCGCTTGTATCAAAAAAACAGAATATCTTCGAAGGTCTCAACATCAGATATTTCGGACCCATTGACGGACATGATGTCATAAAACTTGTAAAAGTGTTGCGTGACATAAAGGACATGGAGGGACCAAGGCTGCTCCACATCTGCACCGTAAAAGGGAAAGGATACAAGACTGCTGAGGAAAACCCCGCCGCATGGCACGCTCCGGGCAGGTTCAATCCTGAAACGGGTGAAAAAATCGGCAACAACAGAAATGTCCAGCCCCCCTTGTGGCAAGACGTTTTCGGGAAAACGCTTGTTGAGCTTGCCCGTAAGAATGACAATGTCGTAGGGATAACTGCCGGCATGCTTTCCGGCACATCTCTTGCCTATCTCCATGACACTATGCCTGAGAGAGCTTTTGATGTAGGTATCTCGGAAGGGCATGCGGTGACATTCGCCGGCGGACTTGCCGCCGCCGGAAAAAAGCCTTTCGTGGCGATATATTCGTCATTTCTTCAAAGAGCATATGACAATATAATTCACGATGTCGCCATTCAGGGTCTTCCGGTAACTTTCTGCATTGACAGGGCGGGAATCGTGGGAGAAGACGGTGTGACTCACCACGGTCTTTTCGACCTTGCTTATCTCAATTGCATACCGGGACTCACAATCGCCTGTCCGTCGGATGAGGAGACCCTGCGCAACATCATGTTTAAGTCTTTGTCGTTGAAATCTCCTGTCGCCATAAGGTATCCCAGAGGGAAAGCCACACGCATTGACTGGGAATCTGAAATGCGGGACATAGAGACCGGGAAAGGACGAAAGACAGCCGCCAACCCGGGCGCCCGCATTGCGGTGCTCGCGCTCGGACCCTCTCTTCATGACGCACGTAAAGCCGTAGATATCCTGTCAAAAGACGGAATAGCGACTGACCTCTATGACATGATCTGGATGAAACCTCTCGACATTGAGCTGCTGACATCCATACCCGGGAAATATGACGCCGTGGTCACGATTGAAGACGGATGTCTTACAGGAGGATTCGGATCCGCCGTAATCCGTCAGTTAAAATCATCCGGCTTCGATATCCCTGTCAAGACTCTCGGTGTCCCTGACTGCTGGATCTCACATGGAAGTGTGGGGGAATTAAAACACATCTGCGGATATGACACCGACGGCATCGTGGCGGCGGTAAAAGATCTATTCACCAGTCTGCACGAAAAATGAAAATTGTAATTGCCGGAGCGGGAGAGGTGGGCACCCACCTCGCGAAACTACTGTCAAACGAAGATCAGGACATTATTCTGCTCGACAGTGATCAGGCTCGTCTTGACGTCATCAATGACAATTATAATCTGATGACATGGAACGGCTCTACATCTTCGTTTGAGACATTGCGGGATGTCGGTATCGATAATACCGACCTATACATCGCCGTGACACCGTATGAGACACGCAACATAACCTCTTGCGCGATAGCAAAAAAACTCGGGGCTAAGAAAACTGTGGCAAGGATAGACAACCATGAGTTTCTTGACCCACGCAACGGATCAATCCTTCGTGAAGTGGGCGCAGACTTCCTCATTTATCCTGAAGACCTTGCCGCCGACGAGATTCATCTCGCCCTCGCACACAACTGGGCGAGATATTGGGGAGAGCTCCACGGAGGCAACCTACTGTTGATAGGGGTTAAACTCAGAAAAGAGTCGCCCCTTATAAATTGCAAGCTCAAGGATCTTCCTGTCAAAGACCATAATTTCCACGTCGCGGCGATAAAACGCAACAACGAGACCATCATACCGGGCGGCAACGATGAGATAGAATACGATGACATCGTATATTTTATCACTACCCCGCCCTATGTGCAGGAAGTCCGCGATCTTTGTGGCAAAAAGAAAAGAGTGATAAAGAAGGCTCTTATAATGGGGGGAAGCCGGATTGCAAGACGATTCGCCAAACGCTTTCACGACAAATATCACATCAAGATAATCGACAATGACCGCGAGAACTGCGAATACATGGCTACCGCGTTGCCTGACTGCGAGATAGTGCTAGGCGACGGAAGAGACATCGAAGTGCTGCGTGAGAATAATATTTACCAATATGACGCTTTTCTCGCGCTGACCGATTATTCGGAGACAAATATTCTTTCCTGTCTTTCAGCAAAAGAATTCGGGGTTCCGAAAACTATAGCCGATGTGGAAAACCTGCAATTCGTCAGTCAGGCTGAAAACTTGAACATAGGCACTATAATCAACAAGAAACTGCTGGCGTCAAGCCATATTTTCAAGATATTGCTCGATGCAGACGAAAGCAACGCCAAATGTCTCGCTCTTGCGGGAGCCGAAGTGGCGGAAATGATAGTACGCCCCGGCGCCAAGATAACGAAAGCACCGGTAAAAGACCTGCATCTCCCTTTCGGAATGACATTGGCGGCGATGGTCCGCGACAACGTTTGTATGCTTGTGGGCGGCAACAGCCATATCGAGGCGGGAGATTACGTAGTGGTATTCTGTCTTAACGGCACCATAAGCAAGATTGAAAAATGGTTTAATTAATGGCGTTTAAACAACACAAGGGGTATCTGAATGTAAATATGCTGCTTCGTGTGATCGGCTGGCTGCTGATGATCGAGGCGGGGTTCATGGCGTTTCCATGCATCGTGGGCCTGATTTATGGAGAACACAGCACCCTGCAGTTCCTGCTGTGTATGGGTGTCACCGTGGGATGCGGCATGGGTATGGTCAGTCTGCGCCCCAAGAGCCGCGAGATGGGGAAAAGGGAGGCGATCGTGCTCACGGGTCTCACGTGGGTGATACTTTCCCTGTTCGGGATGCTCCCTTTCATAACCTGCCATCCCAACCTGTCGGTGACTGACGCGTTTTTTGAGACGATGAGCGGATTCACGACAACAGGCGCCACTGTCCTCAATTCTCTTGACGGAGTCCCTCATTCCATCCTGTTGTGGAGATGTATAGTCCAATGGATCGGAGGACTCGGAATAATTCTGTTTACTCTCGCCGTGGTGCCTATGCTCAATTACCAGGGAGGCATGCAGCTTTTCAACGCAGAAGTCACAGGAATCACACATGATAAGTTGCGCCCTCGTGTCAGCTTCACGGCACAAAGTCTGTGGCTGATATACATAAGCCTGACTACATTGCTAATCATTTTGCTGTCTCTGTCGGAAATGTCGGTTTTCGATGCGTTCTGCTACGGACTGTCGACAATGTCTACGGGAGGATTTTCAAACAGCGATATGTCTGTCACCGAGATGGGGAATATCTACATCAAAAGTATCCTCATGTTTTTCATGTTTTTAGGAGGAGTGAACTTTGCTATCATATACAAAATGGTATGCGGCAAATTCAAGTCAGCATTCAAGAATGATGTCCTGAGATGGTATCTCGCTATCATCTTCATCTGCTATGCCGTGCTCACTGTCAACGTTATCGCCCGCGGACTTGCAAAAGATGTGGAGGATGTCACTATTGATCCGCTTTTTCAGGCTGTGTCGATACTTACATCCACAGGACTCACGGAGCCAGATTTCGCAGACTGGGGACCCCTCGCGGTCATCGTGCTTATAATAATGATGGTCATGGGATCTTGCGCAGGAAGCACTTCCGGAGGCGCGAAGATCGACAGGTTTATTGTATTGTTCAAATTCATAAAGAACGAGTTCTACAAGATGATGCATCCCAGCGCCGTCACCACAGTCTGCATCAACGGCAAAGGCACCCCCTCAGCCGTAGTACAAAAGACTCTGGCATTCCTGTTTGTATATATCTTGGTCATTATTGTGGGTGGCACCGTTCTCGTATTGATGGATTTGCCATTGAAAGACAGCTTTTTCATTTGTCTTTCAGCCATATCAAACACGGGTCTCGGAACAGATATAACAGGAATCGAAGGGAATTTCGCGTTCATTCCTGACGGAGCCAAATGGCTTCTCGCGTTCATTATGCTTGTCGGACGTCTTGAGCTTTTCACAATCCTATTGTTGTTCGTGCCATCTTTCTGGAGAAAATAAATTGAAAGAGATAGGGGATTTTCAATATATGACTCTCTTATATTATGAGACCGTATTATGAGTCCGCGTCATCATGTATACAACTTCAATATCTATCTGACACGATGAAAACACGGTTTAATCTTTTCAACAGAATCTATAAAAGATGAAACGAATCTACCTTATCCCAATTCTTGCTTTGCAAATATTACCGCTACAGGCAAGACAACCTGAAAAGGGTTACAGAGGCTTCATTGAATGGAGCAACGACATGCGCCGTCCGGAATATTACTATTTTGGAAAAGAAACACAGATTTTCTCCGGTATTTCCACATCTCATGGCTATCAGATCAATCCAGACTTATTTGTCGGCGCGGGGGTTGCTATAGAACTCCATAGCAACAACGGAACTCAGAATTGGCTTGTGCCATTGTTCGCCCAGATCAGGACCGACCGGAAGTGGGGAGATTTCACACCATTCGGAGACCTACGCGTGGGATATAGCGCAGTTTCAGGATCCGATAGAGGATTCTTCCTCTCCCCTTCTATCGGCTACCGATTCAACTGGGGCAGAAAAGCCGGACTCAATATCGGATTGGGGTGGACTATGAAGACGTATCGCGACATGCAATACTCCCTCGTGTATGACGAAGTGAACAATACCACAAATTTTATTGAAAACGGCAAAACGAATTATACATCCAATTATCTTACTTTGAGAATCGGTTTTGATTTTTGATAGCGTTCCAGAACTCTGCTATCGTCACATATCATGATCTACGGAGCCGGGCTACTTATGAAAATATCCCGGCTCCGTATTTTTCTACAATGTCACTGCATGTCGTTTATTATTTCTTCAAGAGATAGTCTGTAGCTGCATTTTGTAGCGGCGGCGACCACACCCGCCCCTGTCGACACATTGCTGGCTGTAAATACCGGATCCGCGAGACCTATACTGCCCAGCGAGCCCACGATACCGTCATTGGCGGCCCAGATGGATATCACATGGCGATAATAGCTTGAAGATATTGAATACAAATCAAGGCTGACATAACCCTTTCCCAATTCAGGACCGGTGTCTTGGTTCCGTATGTAGTATTCAAGATCTTCAAGGCGGATATGAAGCGGATACCTTTTCCCGGAGATCTGCCTGTCTGAAAACAAAGAATATCCGCTCGTTTCTCCTAAAGCATGATCCAATGCCGACACATGCTCGGTAAACAAAGGCTCTTCCGAGACATCCGCGAATGTCACACTTTCAACGGATCGGATGCTTTCATCGTCAGATTCGTAAACATACCCGCTTGATGAGGTTTTAAACATATAATAATTGACTGATTCTGACGGGTCTTCAAACCATGCGGAAATGTTCAGATTCATACCGTATGTCATAGTGGAGGTTGTGACAGATTCCGAATAATTGCTCACAGTATATTCCACTGTATCGATTTCCACCTTTTCCGGCACGATCACCTCAGCACTGGCACTTCCATATTCCGCAGATTCCGCCTCAAGACGTAAACGGTCGCCACTTTTGGGGATATAATCAGCCTGATAATACACATAACCGGTCATTATCCAGGGATAATCGGCATTCCAAAGATAGTCTGAGACGTAAGATTCCAACCTTAAAGTCTCTTCATATTCGTCATTGACATAAAGTCTGACCACCCCGTCTCTCACAAGAATAGCAGGATTATATTCGGAACTCGGATGTGGAGAAGCTACTTCTATTATTTTAGAATCTGTCCACGCCCACGTATGGGTCAGGGAGACCTTTATGCTGTCTCCTTCCGTTATCAGAGAAGACATGCAAAGCACAGGATCACTTTGGATTCCGGGATCAAAATCCGTAAAACATGAAGTGACCAATATTGAAAGGAGAAGAGGAAGTATGTATTTTCTTATAAAACGTCGCATAATCAAAATATCCATGTATAAGAAACTGACGGTATTATAGGCAAAAGTCTGATTTTTTTGAACACCGGATAAAATTCCCAATTATCGGACAAATTATTGTCACGGAGAACACCGATCGTATTCATGTTGCAATATGCGTTGTAGAGGCTGAAATTCCAATATCCCCGAGACGTGCGTCTTGTAAATCCCAGATCCATCCTGTGATAGAAAGGCAGTCGGAAATTGTTGATGTCTGTCGCGAGGATCATATCATAATGCCACGGACCGAGCCCCGGATCCACCCAGCATTGGGTCGGCAATGTTATCCGGTTGCCGCTCATTCCTGTCCATGACACATTCATGTCCCATTTATCGTTAATCTTCCAGTTTACCATAACATTGATTTTATGACGGTTGTCAAAACGGGCGGGAAACTTTTTCCCATGGTTCTTGTCCGGATATTGCCTGTCTGCCCATAGAAGGGAATACGCGATATGTCCGCTGATATTACCAAACTCTTTTGCAACTTTGAAATCCAGACCTTTGGCAGTCCCTTTTCCGATCGCCATCTTTTCACTCCAGGCGATATCCGGCGGAAGCAGATAGTATTCATCGGCATATTCCATGATGTTGTCCATCCATTTCCAATATCCTTCCAGTGAAAATGTAAGCGATGTCATTGGTGAATAGTATACCCCGGCAGCTATTTTATCTGCCGTCTGCGGCTTCTGCGAACCGATAATGGGTATCCATTGGTCCGTGGGAAGCGAGATTGAACTTTGAATCAGTTGATGCACATACTGCACCGTTCGTGAATATCCACCCTTCACAGCCCATCCGTCTGCCACATTCCATCTGAATGACATCCTCGGCGACAGACCCTGATGAGCGTTGCCTTCTATATTGAAAAAGCTGTAATGCAACCCGTAATCAAGCCTCATCTTATCCGACAGCTGCCAGTCGCCGCTGACATACGCATTCACCTCATCGGCATGATAAGCCGTGACCTTGTCTGCCATAGTCTCCCTGATGCTTTCCGACGCTATCACACGTCTGTCGCGGAATGGCAGGAAACTGTGACGCGTGTACGAGGCGCCGAAATTGACTGTATGGCAGTCATGCACCCGCCAGTCGAAATCTCCCTTAAAAATCCAGTCGTTGATATTATTGTCTGAATTGACTTCAGAATATGTAAAGAATTTCTTATCTCCCCCTTCTTGTTCGCCATCTTCCTCGGCATGTTTGAGTTTTGACATATAGCGGGTATATGCGGCGGTAAACTCTCCGAAAAGCTTCGGAGACACCACATAATTCCATCCTGCGGAAACCACGAGATTTCCCCATTTAAGGTCATTCTTGAAAAAATCGTAATAGCCGTCCGAGTCTACCGATGAACTCGACTGTTTGACATATAGATAATCTTCTCCAAAATACAGCATCGCATGAATACTGCTGCGTTCGGAAAACCGATGTTTCACCTTGGCATTGAAATCTGTAAAAGCCAATCCGACGCTATATTTTTCATCTTTTGAAAATGAATTGAATATGGCACATGCAGGAAGAGTCAGCACATCAAACCACGATCTCCGCAATGCCACTGAATAAGAGGTATGTCCCTTCCATATGGGACCGTCAATACTGAAAGCGCCGGAAGTTAAACCGAGTTTCACGGAGCCGTGGTGCTCTTCAAGAGAACCGTCTTTCGTGTGCACGTCCATGAATGATGACAGGCGCCCGTCATATTTGGCAGGGAACGTGGATTTATGGAAATCCACATTCCTTATAGCCTCCGTATTGAATGCGGAAAACAATCCGCCGACATGATTCACCTGATAGAGGGGTATGTTGTCAAGCATGTAAAGATTTTCATCTGCGTTGCCACCGTGTACATACATCCCCGCCATACCTTCCACTCCGGCTGAGACGCCGGGTTCAAGCTGAAGGGTCTTGATCACATCGCTCTCTCCGAATATGACCGGCGTGGAAGCGATCACACCCTTGTTCAGATTAAGCGCCCCTACGCTTGCCGATTCCATAGCCAAAGAATTGTTTCTGCTCCCGTGCACCACCAGCTCATCAAGCACTGCCCCGTCCGGATCCATCGAGAAATCTACAGTCTTGTTCGCAGTGAGTTTAAAAATTCCTGTGGAGACACACGCAAAACCCGGATATGTCACTTCAAGGCATGTTTCCCCTTCAGGTAATGTGATGGAATAAAAACCCATCACATTTGAGACCGCCGCCCTCCCTCCGGCTTTGACCACAGCCCCCACAAGAGCCTCGCCGCTGCCTGCCTCTTTTACAAAACCACTCACAGTGCTGCGTTTCTCCAGAGGACGCTCCTTTTTCAGCTCACGGAACAATGTCACGTTATTCCCCTTTATCTTATATCCTATTCCTGTCTGATAAAACATTTTGTCAAGAGCATCTGACAATGAGACCGAGCTGACATTGACTGATACTTTCATATTGTCAAGCAAGCCGGCGGGATAGACATAGTTTTTGCCGCTCTGCTTCATTATATCCATAAAAACCTTTTCGGCAGGACGATTGACCGCCCGCACCGTAATGCCGCCGGCGATGGCGTGCGCCCCGCAAAAGACAGCGATGGAAAATGATAATAATAATTTTTTCTTCATAATGTAAGGTCTCGGCGTTGACACAAGATAAATCAGTCAGCCGTTACAGTATCAAGACAAGACATATCGGCAAATCCCCTATTGATTGTTACAAAAAATATATATTCGCAAAAGAGTGGAGACATTGATCACGTCCCCACTCTTTTACAGATTGCTTATATTAAGGGGCGGTTACCCATATTTTGTTGCTGCTCTCGGCGGCCTATCTTCGAGCGATTTTTGCATGTAGCTGAGGGAGCGATGCCGCTGCATCGTGACCGAAGGTACATGCAAAAATCGCCGGAGAGAGGCCGGTGTCCGGTATTATTCCTTACATTGTCAAGTGGTTGTTTACATAATGGTATGACATTTGGGCCGCTGTCTTCTGTGAGAGCGGAAGTATGTCAATGATGCCGACAAATTTGGTCTTTCAGCCTGCCTTTGACAATCTTGCGGCAATCATGGCGGCACAGTCGATCATTGCCATGCCACGTGCTGTACGGTGTAACGTCTCGTAGTTGCGGCACAGTCTGCGCCAGTGGTCAAACCAAGCAAATGTTCTCTCCACGACCCATCGCCCGGCACCTGGGACAAATCCTGTAGCCGGAATATTGGGTTTCACACATTCAATTGCTATGCCTATATTGGCGAGACTGTCTGCCAGAGACTTGCCGGAATATCCCTTGTCTGCCACGACATCTTGAATCCGGAGGCCTTCATGAATCAGCAGCTCAAACAGTTGCAACGCGCCCCTGCGGTCGTCGGCATTTGCGTTTGATACAACCGTAGTCAAGGGCAGGCCTTGTGAATCAACCACAATGTGACGTTTTATACCTTTCACCTTCTTGTGTCCGTCAATACCTTTGACAGAGCCGAATACCCCCCATTTGACACTCTGGCTGTCAACAAACACTTTTGTCAGATCCGTTCCTGATTTAAAGTGCATTATGCTGACAAGACGATCCGGAAGCCCGATGGACGTTATCTGCTGGAAGAAACGGTATACTCTCCACCACGGGGGATATTTATCCGGAAGCATGCGCCACTGACAGCCACTGCGCAGCAGATACAGCAGTCCGTCACTGAGTCTGAGGATATCCTGCCGGCTGCGGCGTCGCAACAGCCGCGGGAAATATTTCAATACAATCCTGTAAATCAAACGAGTTATTCTCCTACTATATGACATATTGAAGAAACTCGTCCGGATTCTTCTTATTGTAGATTGCTTCGTGCCTAATGAACGGAAATTACCTCACACCGCAGATCATGGGCAAGGTAGGCACCGGTGCTCAGTCACGATGCAACCGCATCGCTCCTTCACACCGGCACCTACCTTGCGCCATGATCTGCGACCGTGAGCAGTAACAAAATATGGGTAACCGCCCCTAAGATTCTTATGGTCGGATCATTCTTTTTTCTGAAGTGTGATAGCGTCAAGAGACGCTATCGCCACAAGATCATATATCTCCTGCTCCGAGCTGTTGCTGTTGGTGAAATACACCGGCTTCTTAAGCCCCATCTGTATTGGACCTATTATGCTTCCTATACCCATGGACAGAAGCATCTTCCCTGTGCAGTTAGCCGCTGTCAGATTCGGGAAGATCAATGTGTTGACATTCTTTCCTTTGATTTTATTGAAGGGGAAGGTCTCGTCTCGGAGTTTCGCGTCAAGAGCATATTCCACCTGCATCTCTCCATCCACAAGCATGTCAGGATATTTTTCATGCAATTCCTTTACCGCATCAGCTACCATGGTTGCCTCTTCATGTTCGGAACTTCCGAAATTACTGTAGGAAAGCATTGCCATGACAGGCTCCTGCGCGAAGAAACGCACCGTATGATTCGAGAGTCTGGCGATATCCACCAATGCGGAACGGTCGGCATCAGGATTTACAGCTGTGTCGGCTATAAAGAATGTCCCGCGACGGGTGTTCAGGATATGCATGGTCGCGAAATGGTCGTATCCCTCCTGCAAGCCGATTATTGACAGGACATTGCTCGCGGTAGCCTCGCCTGCCGAATATGTCGACACAAGGCATGCATCCGCATCTCCTGTCTGCACCATCATCATGCCGAAATACGTTCTGTCAAACATTTTTTCAAGAGCGAAATCGAATGTAAATCCTTCACGCGCTTTCTTTCTGGCAAGAATACATGCATATCGTTCACGTGTCTCCGCCTCTCTGTCATGACGCGGATTGATGATCTCGACATTCTCAAGAGAAAGTCCAAGCCGCGCCGCACGTTTCTCTATCATCTCCTCATTGCCGAGCACCACGGGACGGCACACCCCTTCCCTGGCTGTTCTCACGGCTGCGCGAAGCATATTGTCCATATTTCCCTCGCATATCACCACACGTTTCGGAGTCTGTTTCGCAAGATCAGCAATATGACGCATCATCTTTCCGTCATCTCCCATAAGGCTACGGAGTTTTGCCTGATATGCTGTCCAATCCGGAATCGGACGGCGTGCGATTCCCGACTGGGCGGCGGCTTTCGCTACAGCCGGAGCCACGCAAAGAAGCAGCCGCGGGTCAAGAGCTTTCGGCAAGATATACTCCCTTCCGAACTTTATGTTGTTCATGCCATAAGCCTCATCGACTACTGACGGCACAGGATCCTTTGCAAGGTCGGCGATGGCATGCACGGCGGCGATTTTCATAGCCTCGTTGATGCATGTGGCACCACAGTCGAGAGCGCCGCGGAATATATATGGGAAACCTATTACATTGTTTATCTGGTTGGGATAGTCGCTGCGTCCTGTGGCGACTATGATATCTTGCCGGGTCGCCATTGCAAGATCGTAGGCGATTTCCGGATTGGGATTCGCGAGCGCGAATACTATCGGATTCGGAGCCATGGAGAGAACCATCTCGGGAGTAACGACATCAGCCACACTGAGCCCAAGGAACACATCTGCATCCTTCATCGCCTCTGCAAGGGTGTGTATGTCCCGGTCTGTGGCGAATTCCCTTTTTTGAGAGTTGAGCCCTTCCCTGTCAGACCTGATGACACCCTTTGAATCACACATGACCACATTACGCGGATTCACACCGAGAGCCACATAAAGACGCGTACAGCTTATGGCAGCCGCCCCTGCCCCGTTCACTACAAGACGCACCTCACCGATCTTCTTGCCCTGTATCTGGAGCGCGTTCAGAAGTCCCGCCCCGGAGATTATCGCCGTTCCGTGCTGATCATCATGCATCACGGGAATGTCACATTCCTCCTTAAGTCTTGTTTCTATCTTGAAACATTCGGGAGCCTTGATGTCCTCGAGATTTATTCCTCCGAACGTTGGAGAGATAGCCTTCACTATTTCTATGATCTTGTCCGGATCCTTTTCATTGATCTCGATATCGAACGCGTCAAGACCGGCGAATATTTTAAACAGGAGAGCCTTTCCCTCCATTACCGGCTTCCCTGCAAGCGCGCCGATGTCTCCAAGTCCGAGCACTGCAGTGCCGTTGCTTATCACACCGACGAGATTGCCACGGTTTGTATAACGGTAGGCATCCTCCGGATTTTTTTCAATTTCAAGACATGGATATGCCACTCCCGGAGAATATGCCAGGGCGAGATCCTGCTGCGAAGCATAAGGTTTGGTCGGTACGATTTCGATCTTTCCGGGCTTACCCTCCTCATGATAGAGAAGCGCCATTTCTTTTGTGACTTTTGACATGTTGCTTTTGATGTTAAGAAGAAACTGACAGCTATGACCGCTATCTGCATAATTTTAAGACATTTTCATACATCATACGGCTATTTCTGACAGTTGCTTGCATTTTTCAATAAAATTCTTGCTATATATAACATAAACGCAACATATCCGAAAAATTACTTACAAATTAAAAAAAATCTTCTTATCCCACTGTATTCTCTCCACCCGGCAAGGCAATTTTCGCAATAAAAATATATTCCAAATTTCAAAAAGTTTTCCAAAAATATTTTCATAATATTATCTATCAATTGAATACATTTTTAATATAACAGAAAAGTTTTCCAAAATAAAAATTTTATAATAAAATAAGCAGCTATTATTTGCAGATAATCTATTTTTACAATACCTTTGCACAGGTCTTCAGAAACAAGGCCGGCACCTAATAATTTTCAAGAAACAAAATGTCAGAACAACGATGATACAGATAGTCGAAAAACGCGACGGAAGGGTCGTGGGATACAACGAGGACAAAATAAAGGCCGCTATCAGAAAAGCCATGCTCGCCACCGAAACCGGCGAAGACGAGTCGTTGATACAGAAAATCACCGACAGGATCGGCATGAGCGGACCTGAACGTATGACCGTTGAAGAGATTCAGGACCGTGTGGAGTTCGAACTGATGAAATCCGCCAGAAAGGATGTGGCAAAACGCTATATCGCCTACAGGGATCAAAGGTCGATAGCGCGTCAGGCAAAGACTCGCGACATGTTTCTTGAGATAATAGAGGCAAAAAACAACGACATCACCCGCGAGAACGCCAACATGAACACCGATTCACCCGCCGGAATGATGATGAAATTCGCCTCCGAGACCACAAAACCGTTCGTAGACGACTACCTGCTCTCGCCGGAAGTGAAAAACGCTGTCAAGAACAACTATATACATATCCACGACAAGGATTACTACCCTACCAAGAGCCTGACGTGTGTGCAGCATCCTCTCAACCGCATCCTTCAACACGGCTTCGTGGCGGGACATGGGGAATCGCGCCCTGCAAAACGCATTGAGACGGCAAGCGTGATAGCCTGCATCTCGCTTGAGACAGCCCAGAACGAAATGCATGGCGGGCAGGCGATACCGGCTCTCGATTTTTATCTCGCGCCATATGTACGCGCAAGCTTTAAAGAGGAGGTCTCAAATCTTGAACAGCTTTCAGGCAAAGACCTTTCCCACCTCAAGGATGCTAAGTTCAAAGATTATCTGCGCCGTCCGCTTGACGGGCTGGAAGGAGACGAACGCTATCTCCAGCACGCTATCAACAAGACTGTGGGAAGGGTTCACCAGTCAATGGAGGCGTTTATCCATAATATGAACACCATTCATTCACGTGGCGGCAATCAGGTGGTGTTTTCCTCAGTCAACTACGGCACCGACACTTCCGCAGAAGGTCGCTGCGTGATCCGGGAAATGCTGAATTCCACATATGAAGGTGTCGGGAACGGTGCTACTGCAATTTTCCCGATACAGATCTGGAAAAAGAAACGCGGTGTGAGCTATCTGCCGGAAGATCCGAATTATGACCTCTACAGGCTCGCTTGTAAAGTGACGGCGCGCCGTTTCTTCCCTAATTTCTTGAATCTTGACGCATCATACAACCACCATGAGGATTGGAGGGAGGATGATCCCGAACGTTACCAATATGAAGTAGCTACAATGGGATGCCGCACACGTGTGTTTGAGAATCGCTATGGAGAGAAGACATCTGTAGGCAGGGGCAACCTCTCTTTCACCACTGTCAATATAGTGCGTCTCGCAATCGAGGTAATGAATATCAAGGACAAAGAGGAACGGATCGGAAAATTCTTTGAGAAGCTTGACAAGGTGCTTGATGTGACGGCATTACAGCTTGATCAGCGTTTCCAGTTCCAGAAGACCGCACTTGCGAAACAATTCCCTCTCGTAATGAGCGTGCTTTGGAATCATTCCGACTCTCTTGAGCCCAACGATACCATTGAGTCAGTGATCAATCAGGGCACACTCGGAATAGGATTTATCGGTCTTGCCGAATGTCTTATCGCCCTAATCGGAAAACATCATGGGGAATCTGACGAAGCACAGAGCTTAGGAGTCAGGATAGTGACGCATTTCAGAGACCGCGCCAACGAATATTGCGACAAATACGGACACAACTATTCCGTGCTCGCCACTCCGGCGGAAGGACTGTCAGGCAAATTCACCAAAGTCGACCGTAAGGTATTTGGTGAAATAGCGGGAGTGACTGACAAAGATTACTACACCAACTCAAACCACGTGCCCGTATATTATCATTGTTCTCCAAGACACAAAGCAAAGATCGAGGCTCCATATCATGACCTCACCCGTGGAGGACATATATTTTATGTGGAGATTGACGGAGACGCGACCCATAATGAGGAGGCAATCATGCAGATCGTGGATATGATGGATGAATACAACATCGGATACGGGTCAGTGAACCACAACCGCAACCATTGCCCGAAATGTGGATACGAGAACGCCGACAAAAATCAGACGAAATGTCCCAAGTGCGGAATGAAGTTCGAGACAATCCAACGAATCACCGGCTACCTCGTCGGAACCACGGATCGCTGGAACTCCGGGAAACTCGCGGAACTTCATGACCGGGTTGTACACGAATGAGAATACACATCCTATAATTCAATTTCTCTTTCATCATAAAATCCTAATGCAACCCCGAAATGTCTTACAAGTATAATGTACTGGCGATAATTCGCGGAACCACGGTCGACGGACCGGGGTTCCGCACTTCCATATATCTTGCCGGCTGCCGGCACGCCTGTCCGGGATGCCACAATCAGCAATCCTGGAATCCTGACGGCGGGGAAATCATGACCGCCGATGATATTCTTGAAGTGGTCGATGAAGAGGATTTTGATGTCACACTCTCCGGTGGTGACCCTCTTTTTAATCCGGAATCCACAAAACACCTTGTCGATCTTTTGGCTGAGAGAGGAAGGAAAGTATGGATATACACAGGCTTCACATGGGAACGGATCGTTGCTGACGATATGCTCATGGACGCTGTGAGAAATGCCGCCGTTGTTGTTGACGGACCATTTATCGAAAGGCTAAAGGATCCGGACCTCCCGTTCAGAGGATCTTCCAACCAACGTCTGATCAACGTAGCCGCCTCCCTCTCTGCAGGCAAAGCCACTATAATTCCTGCTTGATTCTTATTTTGGCGACTAAGTTGCAAAACAGTTACGAAATATCCAAATTTTTGGAGCCTCCGAGGACGAATCTCCGTTATGGAGCTGTCTGTAAAGGGATACAATCCACTAAAGTCCGGACTTTATTACATCATATAATGCGGCCAAGCCTACTTTGTCTTTAATGGACCCAGAATGAATGGAAAGGATCCTATCTCGCCACCGTTCCCGATCCGAAGCAATCGGCACAGACCATCAAGGCATTCGTCCGGCCACACCTCGACGACCGTCAGTATGCCAAAGGCAGCAAGGAACTCGACCGCCTTCTCGACAATCTCCCCTCAGTCCTTCAGGACATGGACTATGACCGCAGCCGAGGCTTCAGACGATAAAAATCAACCTATAAGTTGCATTTTTCGCAATGATTGATTAACTTTGCACTATCCTAAAGCGTTTTACAGATATGAAGTTTGTAAGAATAATAGACGGATATGATCACTTGTAGGCTGTCAAGTCACCAGACAAGGAGGCTGATGAACTGACAATGCTCTTCCGAGACTGGACAAATGGGGAATTCCTTTTCGATTTCTTCATGGAGAATATGGAGGATCTGAAAGGCTTCTTCCATATCGAGCGGATAGACCAGGCCGTATCCGACACCTTTGACGATGCAGAGGCATTGCAGGAGCTTATTCTTGATTTTCCCTATACAGAGAACCTTGACGAACTCTTCATACCTCTCGACATCACCGACAGCCGGACACGCGAACTGAGCCGCGAGAAAGCCCGCAACTGGGACAGAGATCGACATACGAGCTGGCTCAGGGTATATGCTATCCGGCTTGAACCGAATGTGTATGTAGTCACCGGAGGAGCCATCAAGCTCACACGCACGATGCAGGAGCGCGGGCATACGATGGAACAACTTGAAAAACTCAACCGCTGTAAGGCTTATCTGAAAGCTAACGGCGTATTTGACCAGGACAGTTTTGTTGAACTCACTAATGAATGAAGATATGGCAAGCAAGGCAATAAAATTTTTGGAGGCTCATCAGAGCGAGACTCCATCGCGTTTTGTCGAAGAAGCGACATGGCGCAGAGAGAACGCGAGCTGGCTGCGATGGTCGCGCCAACTGGCCGCTACACTCATGGGCTACATGCAGGATCACGGTATGAAGCGTGCCGACCTCGCCGCACTTCTTGGAGTAAGCCCCCAATACGTAAGCAAACTGCTCTCCGGCACTGAGAATCTGAGCTTCAAGAGCATTGCCAACATTGAGGACAAACTTGGAATAACCTGCATGGCTATGGTCAACGCCTGACCGAATTTGAATTTCAGGAGGTAAAAACAGCCGAAAAAGGGGCTTTTTGTCCCTTTTTGTACTTTTTTCGTCTAATGCTCAACTTTTTAGGCCAAACATGACTTGTATATCAACTCTTTTGGCTGATTTTACATCGGATTAGACAGCGGTCTATCCACGAAATACTGAAAATAAGAAGCGTTATGCTCAATCTTGTAACTTGAAAACGTAGGACACTTTCAAATAGGACAAGGATTAGCATAGTGATTCCCTCGCATATGCGTGGGTCACTATTGTTACATCTGTCCTAATGGTTTCCTACGACCTTCAAGTTAAGACGTGGCATAGTTGGCTCACGTTTCTTTATCTATAATGCAGCGTTGAGCCAATCGCATGCTAAACGTTATAAACTACTTATGAGAATCAGAACTTTGTTATTGACTCTTCTCCTGACCGTATTACAAATTGCGGCACAGGAACAACCATATCGCCCGTTTCAGATAAGTTTTGTTTATCCATTGGGAACTAATGGCCTGTCAGCAAAAGAATATACCAATGGCGTGTCAATAAATCTGTTGGCTGGTGTATCTAAGAACGAGAAATACTTTAGTTTAACCGGGTTGGGCAATATTGTAATGAATAATGCGACAGGAATGCAGATTTCCGGAATTACCAACTATATCGGAGGAGTCGGCACCGGTTGTGCCATAGCCGGAATATCCAATATTACCGCCTCATCCTATCGCGGTTTTCAATTGTCCGGCATTTTGGGTATTTCCGGCTCCGGTTCAAAGGGCATGATGTTTAGTGGCATCGGGAACTATACCAAAGGGGAATTCGATGGAATACAGTTTGCCGGAATTGCAAATATTGCCGGAGACGTCAGTGGCTTACAATTCGCCGGGATAATGAACAAAGCCCAAAAAGTCAAAGGAGTACAGTTTGCAGGCATCCTTAATATCGCTGAAGAAAGTGAATTTCCAATCGGTTTTGTAAATATAATAAAGGAGGGTGAGTTTGGTTTGGCTCTCACATATGACCTGCTGGGTAATACAATGTTGTCATTCAGATCAGGAGGCAAATACACCTATGGTATTCTTGGTGTAGGTTTTAATCATAACATGAAGGATAACAAGGGTGTCGTGGAATGTGGTTATGGCATACATATTCCGGTAACGAAATGGTTTCGGATAGATAATGAATTCAAAGGTCATACATCTGTGATTACGACTGAAACAGATCAGTCAGCATACAATTTAGGCTATCTTCTTGCACCTTCATTCAAATTGTGGAATCACTTTAATCTATTTGGAGGCGCAAGCATTAACTATCTATACTCCGATTTAAATGCTTCGATAACACCCAAGCGCACCCTTTGGTCTAAAACAAATGAAAAAAGCGAACAGCATTTGTATATAGGTTATGAAATCGGAGTACAATACATTTTTTAGAATTTTAGTCACAGTTTCATTCTTTCCCAATATAATAACAGCTACCAGACCGAACAAGGCTTGATAGCTGTTATTATCATTAATGAATTAGCGTTTTACACCTCTGTGGAATGCTTGTTTCAGTGATTGCCATTTTTCTTTGAACCATTGGAAGACTCTCTTGCCGCCGAGATGGAGACGATAGTTGTTGTCATCGGCCGGATCACGCTTGATTTGTACCTCGACATTTCCTACATCCACATCTTTATCCTCATCGGGGTCAT
>CAMWID010000015.1 GCA_947174235.1 uncultured Porphyromonadaceae bacterium
AATGCACCGAACACAAAGCCAGCGGTATGCCCGGAATGTCAAGATACATCACCACAAAAAACCGCAAAAATACCACAGGACGTCTGGAGTTGAAGAAATACAACCCCATCCTCAAGAAAATGACCATTCATAAAGAAATTAAATAAGCACCACTGAACCATGGCAAAGAAAACCGTCGCGTCTCTTCAGAAAGGTGAAGGACGCACCTTCAGCAAAGTTATAATCATGGAGAAATCTCCTAAAACAGGCGCTTATATCTTCAAAGAGGAAATGGTGCCTAACGATGCTGTTCAGGCAGCTCTCAAGTGATCATTGATTACCGACACATACAAAAACAACGGCATGCTTTAAGCATGCCGTTGTTTTTGTATGTGTCGGTAATCTGATCCCAAGACCCCTTCCCACAAAAAAATGGCTTCATAAGATCAGGCAGAATATAAAAACGCACGTCCATGGAAGAACGTGCGTTTTATGTCATATCAAAAAAAACAGACGGTCGCTTTATACAGCTGAGCGTATGATCCCCCTGTTGGAATTAGACACAAACTCCACTATCTCGTCTCGGAACACTGATTCCGGAAGAGTCTCAAGAATAAGCTTTATGGCGTTGGTTACATTTAGATCACTGAGATACAAGACGCGGTATATTTCCGCGATCTTCTGGATATCGTCCTGAGAAAAACCGTTGCGGTGAAGCCCTATGGTATTAAGACCAACGTATGAAATCGGTTCTCTCGCAGCCTTTACATACGGAGGTATGTCCTTGTTTACAAGCGCACCGCCCTGCAACATTATATTTCTTCCAAGATGACAGAACTGATGGACAAGACTGCCGCCACCAATAACTGCGTAATCATCCACCACGACCTCGCCTGCAAGCTGACATGCGTTTGACATGATAACTCTATTTCCGATCTTGCAATCATGGGCGATGTGGTTATAAGCCATAATCAGACAGTTGGAACCGACCACCGTCTTTCCTTTGGAAGCCGTCCCGCGGTTGACCGTGACACACTCCCTGAGAGTGGTTCCGTCTCCGATGAAAGCATAGGTCTCCTCTCCGTGAAACTTGAGATCCTGCGGAATAGCGGAAACCACCGCACCCGGGAAAATCCTCACGCCGTCACCTATGCGCGCACCCGGATATATAGTCACATTACCCGCTATATCACAGTTATCACCAATCTCTACATTTTCATATATATTGGTAAAATTGCCGATCTTAACATTATTCCCGATTTTTGCCTCGGGATGAACATAATACATCTGGTTCATGATAATAAGAGAGAGTCTATTATTTATTTTTGATGATCTGAGCCATAAACTCGGCCTCGCAGACGATCTTCTCCCCGACGAACGCATACCCCTTGACAACCGCACACCCCCTGCGGATCTCAGTCATCAGGCTCACATTGAGCAGCAACGTGCTGCCGGGCACTACCTTCTGACGGAATTTCACATTGTCGATCTTCAAGAAATAGGTGCTGTATTTCTCCGGCTCCTCAAGATAATTCAAAACAAGAACCCCGGCTGCCTGAGCCATAGCCTCTACCTGAAGCACACCCGGCATCACAGGCTCCTGCGGGAAATGACCGGGGAAGAACGGCTCGTTGACAGTGACATTCTTCACTGCCACACAATGCTTCCTGTCTATGTCAATCACCTTGTCAATCAAGAGAAACGGATAACGGTGAGGAAGAAGCTTACGTATTGCGTTCACATCCAGCACCGGCTCCACGTTGGGATTATAATAGGGAGATTGTATCTCCGTATGGCGCACTTCCTTGCGGATCATCCTTGTGAACTTATTGTTGACCGTATGCCCCGGCCGGATAGCCACGACACGACCCTTGATCGGACGGCCTATCAACGCAAGATCCCCTATCACATCTATCAGTTTATGACGGGCAGGCTCATTGTCCCAGGTCAACGGCTCCG
The DNA here is from genome assembly GCA_947174235.1 of uncultured Porphyromonadaceae bacterium. Classification (GTDB taxonomy): domain Bacteria; phylum Bacteroidota; class Bacteroidia; order Bacteroidales; family Muribaculaceae; genus Lepagella. The sequence continues at coordinate 1,939 of CAMWID010000015.1, forward strand.
GATTGATATAGCCAAGCTCGCCGACTTTCATGTGAGGCACATTCATAAGATCGCAAAGCCGATCTATGTTTTCCTGCTGTACAGGCTCGTCATATATCACTATCGCATTGTCGATATCTCCACCTTTGATAAGTCCATGCTGCAACAGCGCTTCTATCTCACGCACAAACACAAAAGTTCGCGCATTCGCAACTTCCTGCTTGAACTCCGCGACATCATCAAGAACGGCAAACTGATTTGGGAGAACCTTTGAATTATATTCCACCATGACCTCAACACTGAAATGGTCATCCGGATATATGGTGATCTGGGAACCGGTAGCCTCGTCTTTCAGACGCATCTTTTCTTTGATGATATAAAAATCCTTGTCTGATGCCTGTTCCTCAAGACCTGACTCCTCTATGGCTTCGACATATTTTATGGCGCTCCCGTCAAGAATCGGAAGCTCGGGACCGTTCACCTCGATAAGGCAGTTGTCGATAGACGCCGCATACAAAGCAGCCAAGGCATGCTCCACAGTGCTTATCTTAACATCATTCTTACCAAGAACGGTACCTCTTTGCGTATCTACGACATTTTCCGCCAACGCGTCGACCACAGGGTGGTCCTCAAGATCGACACGCTTGAATTTGTATCCGTGATTCTCGGGAGCAGGCATGAATTTAGCCGTTATCTCAAGACCGGAATGTAATCCCTTTCCACTTACGGTGAACGGGGATTTCAGGGTGAGCTGTTTCATTATTTTTTGATGTTTTTTAGTTCTTCATACAAACTTCCCAGATTCTTTATATAAACCTGGTTTTTAGCAAACTGTCGGGCATCGACAGCCGGATATCCCATCAGGCGCCTGTGGTTGCCCACATTGTTGGGGATTCCCGACTGCGCCCCAATTTCATTATAATCGCCTACTTTTATATGTCCGGCGAAGCCACACTGGCCTCCGACCATGTTCCCATCTCCGATATGCACTGATCCCGCGATACCGGTCTGAGAGGCGAACACATTATTTTTACCTATGGTCACATTGTGCGCCACCATTATAAGGTTGTCGAGCTTGGTGCCCTCCCCTACGGTCGTGCTGCCGAAAGTGGCACGGTCAACTGTGGTATTGGCTCCGATCTCAACATCATCCTCAATGACAACGATCCCGGTCTGAGGTATCTTCTCAAACCTGCCATCCTTGGGCGCGAATCCGAAACCATCAGCACCTATGACCGCCCCGGAATGGATTATGCATCTCGATCCAATCCGGCAACCTTCATATATCTTGACACCGGCACGGATCACTGTGTCATCCCCTATCACACAGCCGTCACCGACATATGACTGAGGATAAATCTTTACATTCTTGCCGAGAGTCACGCCTTTTCCCACATATGAAAAGGCGCCGATATAGGCATGCTCCGGAAGTTCAACCCCCGGAGACACATATGACGGCTGCTCCACGCCTTCAGGCCTGGGCTTCATATCTTCGATCATGCGCAATAGCTGTGCGAGTGTGGCATATGGATCATCCACCCTGATCAATGCCGGAGAGACAGGACCATCCGTTTTGAAGTCTCTGCCCACCAATACCGCTGTCGCTTCAGTAGTGTGGATATAATGTGCGTATTTGGGATTTGCGATAAAGCTGAGGTCTCCTTTCTTCGCTTCCTCAATCTTGGCAAACCCGCTGATCACGGCGTCTTCATCTCCATCCACGCTCCCCCCCGTTAGGGCCGCGAGGCCCTTAGGTGTTATCTCCATAATTTATGCTGGATTAATTTTTCTGCAAATATCGGAATTTTTTTATAAATAACCATAACATTCCGCACACTATTACACCTTATTGGCGAGGAATCACCGATTATTCACTTTTTTCTTGACCATTTCAATAAAAATGTCTACATTTGCAAAGAGTTTTTGCCTTTACAAAAAACTGGCATTTCATAAAATTCAAACATCAAACAACAATACAAAAAACTTAAATCACATGAAAATTTCTCACATCGAGCACATCGGAATAGCCGTTCCGGATCTTGAGAAGGCGATCGAATATTATGAGTCTGTACTCGGGCTCAAATGCTATAAAAAAGAGGTGGTGGAAGACCAGAAAGTGACAACCGCCTTCATTCAGGTGGGCGACACCAAGATTGAGCTCCTTGAAGCCACATCTCCCGACAGCACGATCGCAAAGTTCATTGAGAAGAACGGAGGCCGCGGCGGCATGCACCACATCGCTTTCGCCGTTGAGGACGGAGTGGCGAACGCTCTCGCAGAAGCAGAAGAGAAAGGTGTGAAGCTTATTGACAAAGCTCCGCGAGGAGGCGCCGACGGGCTCCAAATTGCGTTCCTCCATCCAAAATCCACAGAAGCCGTCCTCACCGAGCTTTGCGAGGATCCAGGCAAATGACACCCGTGGAACAGCAACCTGAATGAAAATCATAAATCAGCAATAATAATGAGCACAGCACAAGAAAAGATCCAAGAGCTCATCGAGAAGCGCGCCCAGGCTCGCCTTGGCGGTGGTGAGAAAGCCATTGACAAGCAACACGCAAAGGGGAAATATACCGCACGTGAGCGTATCGCGCAACTTCTTGACGAAGGAAGCTTTGAAGAACTTGACATGTTCGTAACACACCGTTGCACCAATTTCGGTCAAGACAAGAAACATATTCTGGGTGACGGCGTGGTGACAGGATTCGGCACTATCGAAGGGCGTCTCGTATATGTATTCGCACAGGACTTTACCGTATATGGCGGCTCCCTGTCGGAAACGATGGCACAAAAGATCTGCAAAGTGATGGATCTCGCTATGAAAATGGGAGCACCCGTAATCGGGCTTAATGACTCCGGCGGCGCACGTATCCAGGAAGGCATCAACGCGCTTGCCGGATATTCTGAGATTTTCCAGCGCAATATCCTTGCTTCCGGAGTCGTTCCGCAGATCTCCGCCATCCTTGGCCCGTGTGCGGGCGGAGCGGTATACAGCCCTGCCCTCACCGACTTCACGATCATGGCGAAAGGCATTTCATATATGTTCCTCACAGGCCCTACAGTGGTGAAGACAGTCACCGGCGAAGACGTGACCCAGGAACAGCTCGGCGGCGCGTCAGTACACTCCACAAAGAGTGGCGTGACCCACTTCGCGGCTGAGAACGGTGAAGAAGCTCTCTTCATAATCCGTAAGCTTCTAAGCTATATGCCACAGAACAATATGGAAGAGACTCCGCTCGTGGCATGCGACGACCCGATCGACAGACTTGAGGACAAACTCAACGAGATAATCCCCGAAAGCGCCAAGATGTCATACGACATGTATGAGGTGATCTCTTCTATTGTCGACAATGGAGAATTCCTCGAGGTGCAGAAAGATTATGCTAAAAATATCATCATCGGTTTCGCCCGTTTCAACGGACAGTCTGTCGGCATCGTGGCAAACCAGCCCAAAGTACTTGCCGGAGTCCTTGACTCCAACGCATCCCGCAAGGCGGCACGTTTCGTGCGTTTCTGCGATGCTTTCAACATTCCTTTGGTGACATTGGTAGACGTACCCGGATTCCTTCCCGGCACAGGACAGGAATACAACGGAGTAATCCTACACGGAGCAAAACTTCTCTATGCTTATGGAGAGGCAACAGTGCCCAAGGTGACCGTCACTCTGCGCAAAAGTTATGGCGGCTCTCATATCGTAATGAGCTGCAAACAGCTGCGTGGTGACGTAAACTATGCTTGGCCTACTTCTGAAATCGCCGTCATGGGTGCCGAAGGCGCGGTAGGTGTGCTTTATGCGAAAGAGGCGAAAGCTGCCGAAGATCCCGCCGCATACATCAAAGAAAAGGAAGAGGAATACCGTAAGCTGTTCGCCAACCCGTATCAAGCGGCAAAATATGGCTATATCGATGATGTGATCGAACCGCGCAACACTCGTTTCCGCATCATCCGCGCCCTTCAGATGCTTGCCACCAAGAAGCTGACGAACCCGGCAAAGAAACACGGAAACATACCTCTTTAAATCAATTGACATATTTCCGCTTATGAAAAGATTTCTTTTAACAGCGGCAATAACACTTTCCCTCACAGGCGCCGGATTTGCGGCGCCTGTAGAGCGGGAAGAGGTGTCTGTAACAGAGTCAGCTGTTATCGTTGATTCCGAAGAAGACTCCGGACAGACAATTATTGCCGAACTTGCACCAGGTGAAGAAGCAGACTATATCGAGGAGAGCCCTATGGCCCGCAAGATGACGCAGGCTGAAAAAGCTCACAACGCAGCAGTCAACGATTCCTGGGGTGGAGCCATCACTATCGTAGCGATGTGCATTGTGATATCAGCTCTCGCTATCCTTTCCCTTTTGTTTCTTGGGTTCGGAAAAATTTCACAATCCTTCATGCAAAAGAAAAAACGGGAGACCGCAAAAGCCACTCCCGAAGGTATCACCGAGGAAGAACATCATGCCGTGGATTCCGGCGAAGCTATCGCAGCAATTGCCGCCGCTCTTGCCGAACATTTCGGCGAAGGACATGACATCGAAGACACAATCCTTACTATCCGACGCATGAAGAGAGCATATTCGCCATGGAACTCAAAGATATACAATCTTAGGGTAATGCCGGAGCTTCACCGCAACCCGCGCCCATGACCATACTAAGAGTCATCTCGATTACTCTTATATTTATTGAACAGACAAGACAATCATGAAACTTAAAGAATACAAATACAAAATCAACGGCACAAAGTTTTCTGTCAAAATCGGAGACGTTGTTGACAATGAAGTGCATGTTGAAGTCAACGGAGTGCCATATACCGTGGAACTCGACAAGGCTCCCGCCAATAAAACAACTGTGTCGCAACCCGTGAAAAGCCCGATGAAAGCCCCACGCACAGAAACCGGAGAAAAAATTATAGCGACACCGAAGGCTGCCCCCGCAGCCGGATACGTAGTGAAAGCTCCTCTTCCAGGCACTTTGATGAGCTTTACCGTGAAAGAGGGCGATGTAGTTGCCGACGGGGCTACCGTATGTATCATCGAGGCGATGAAAATGGAAAATGACATCCATGCTGGCAAAGGCGGCACCGTAAAGAAAATCCTCGTCAACGCCGGTGATGCCGTGCCTCAGGATGGTGACATCATGATTATTGAATAAGCAAAGCTGATCTCACAATAACTTCCGATATTATGATATTAGCTCAGACCACATATACTTTCGGTGAATTTGTGAGCCAGACCATTTCTACATTCTGGCAATTCACCGGATTTTATAACTGCGAACTGGAAAACCTGATCATGCTCGCGGTGGGATGCTTCTTCGTATGGCTCGCCATAAAGAAGAACTTTGAACCTCTGCTGCTCGTTCCGATAGGCTTCGGAATGCTGATAGGCAACATACCGTTCCAGCCAGGCATGGAAATCGGAATATATGAACCCGGATCCGTGCTCAATATTCTTTACAATGGTGTTGAAAGAGGATGGTATCCTCCCTTGATTTTCCTTGGCATTGGCGCAATGACCGATTTCTCCGCCTTGCTCGCAAACCCCAAACTGATGATTATCGGGGCATGTGCGCAATTCGGTATTTTCGGAGCTTACATGCTTGCACTCCTCTGCGGATTTGATCCGCTTTCAGCCGGTTGCGTGGCAATCATTGGTGGAGCCGACGGTCCGACCGCCATATTCACCACATCTAAGCTTAATCCCGCGCTTCTCGGAGCTGTGGCGGTGTCCGCCTATTCTTATATGGCGCTTATCCCGCTTATCCAGCCTCCTTTGATGAGACTCTTTACAAATAAGGAAGAACGCCTCATCAAGATGAAACCAACCAGGGTGGTGAGCCAGAATGAGAAAATCATTTTCCCGATTGTCGGTCTTATACTCACCTGCTTTGTCGTTCCTTCAGGTCTTCCCCTGCTCGGAATGCTTTTCTTCGGCAATCTTTTGCGTGAAAGCGGCGTGACAACCCGTCTTGCAAAAACTGCAAGCAACGCCATGACCGACATAGTGACAATCCTTCTCGGACTCACTGTAGGCGCATCTACACAGGCTGACAAATTCCTTACCTTCGACACCCTCAAGATCTTCGGACTTGGATTCCTCGCTTTCATAATAGCGTCTTCTGCGGGCGTGCTTTCTGTAAAGCTGTTCAACCTTTTCCTCAAAAAAGACAAGAAGATCAATCCACTTATCGGCAACGCTGGCGTGTCGGCTGTACCGATGGCGGCACGTATTTCCAACAACGTCGGTCTCGAATACGACCCGACCAACTATCTGCTCATGCATGCCATGGGTCCCAACGTTGCCGGCGTAATTGGTTCCGCCGTAGCCGCCGGTGTATTGTTAAGTTTCCTCGGCTGATCAATCCTCTTGTTCTTGCAAGAACGAATCAGCTTCATTTAATATAATCTGCGGGGGAACACTGATCAGTGTTCCCCCGCAGATCATACAAAGATTTCGTAAAACTTTCAAACATATAAAAAAGTCCAACCAAGGATAAACTTCTCCTCTTAAATATTGTTTATTATATACCGGGACTGATCTGACGTGATGCTCAGTTTCGTCTCAAATTTTGAACCGGACTATGATAACCGATAACTCCATAAGGGAAATTTATAAGAAATTCAGCCGTCCTCACAAACGCCGGGAGGAACTTCAGCTGGAATATTTCATCCCTATGTTAAGCGAACACCATGCGATAAAAGTATGCGAGGATGAGATAATACTTGAAGATCTGGAAGAGTTCAATCCTTTCAGACGGTTTCTGATCAGAAGCCTGAATGCTGTGCTGGAATTCGACAAAATGATAGCTTTCGTATTCAGGTCGCACATTCTTTTTCTTGGCAAGGAAGATGACCAGATGAGAGTGCATATGCGTCCTGAACCAAAGAAATCATTCTTCGGCAAATTATTCGGTCATTAAACCATGACAATAATTAATTGAATCGACCCTATACACAAAAAGCGCCCGCGGCATATGTCTGCGGGCGTTTCTTTATTTTATCACGTCTGTCAAATCAATTGAAATTGAGATCATCAAAACCGCTTCCGATCTCGTCGTCATTAAACTGTGTGTCCCCGTAAAGATCTTCAATGTCAAGATCATCCGCCATCAGCTTCTGCGCATTCTGATCTATTTGCTTTTCAAACTCATCGAGATCAATTTTTTGTGCGGGAGCCTTTCCTCTTTTCACTGTGCAGATCGGGTCTGCGAGATGACGACCCGGAATTGACTCCTTCATCTCCATGAAAAACGAACGCTCGGTCATATAGTCAAATACAAACACAAGTTTCTGCCCCTCATCTTCTATGAGTTCATTGAGCGGGGTGTCTTCCATCAGCCATATGTCCTGATCGCTCGTACTGCCCATATCCTCAAGAGTGATCTCTTCCTGACGCTGCCATTCGTCATCGCAAAGAAAAAAGGAATCTATGTCATCTTTCGAGTATCCCACACTGTCAAGAATGGCGTTGCGCAATTGCAGGAATGTGGAATTGGAGTCAATTTCTATTTCCCTTGAGAAATTGCTCACCTCATCGCTAACGAGTTTAAACTTATATACCATTTGTATGATGTTTTTATATTTCCTTTATTTATATCGCGAAATTAATGCATTTCATCATTGGTGCAAAATAATTCAACACATTTTTTTGCTATGCCGCAAAAAAAACGGAACTCCCGTAGGAATTCCATTTTTCACTTTTTATTATGGATTTGATTTCATGCCGATTCAGCTTATAATCCCATAGCGCTTGAATACCTTCTCGATAGCTTCTATTGAACGCGTCACCTGATCTTTGGTGTGCGTAGCCATCAATGAATATCGTATCAGGGTATCATGAGGAGCTACAGCCGGAGTGACAACCGGATTCACAAATACGCCTTCCTCTAAAAGGTCACGTGTCACTTCGAATGTCTTATAATCATCGCGGATGAACAACGGAATTATCGGGGTGGAAGTGTTGCCTATCTCACATCCCATCGAGCGGAACTGATCAAGGGCGTAATTGGTGATATTCCATAGATGTTCCTGACGCTCCGGTTCGGCAAGCATGATATCCAACGCGGCATTCACGGCGGCTGTCGATGCCGGAGTGATGCTTGCAGTGAATATATATGCACGTGAGTTATGGCGGAGATAGTTTGTCACTTCCTTATCTGTTGCTATAAAACCACCTAATGAAGCGAAAGACTTGCTGAATGTACCCATTATGAGATCCACGTCTTCCGTCACACCGAAATGATCGCAAGTGCCACGTCCGCATTTTCCGAACACTCCTATACCATGAGCCTCGTCTACCATGACGGAAGCGTTATACTCTTTGGCGAGACGCACGATTTCCGGAAGATTGGCGACATCTCCTTCCATAGAGAATACGCCATCGGTCACAATCAGCTTAACCTTGTCAGGATCGCATTTTTTCAATTGTGCTTCCAGACTCGCCATGTCGTTGTGACGGTATTTCAGATAATTTGAAAATGAAAGACGACGCCCCTCTATGATCGAGGCATGATCCTGTTCGTCAAGAATTATATAGTCCTCACGACCCGTAAGAGTGGAAACCACTCCGAGGTTGACACCGAACCCGGTGCTGTAAAGCATACAATCCTCTTTCCCGACATATTCAGCCAGACGTGCCTCAAGCTGCTTGTGAATATCAAGCGTACCGTTAAGGAACGGAGAGCCTGCCATGCCTGTTCCATATTTTTTCGTGGCGGCGACTGCCGCCTCTATGACCTTGGGATGGTTGGTAAGCCCCATGTAACTGTTTGATCCAAACATGAGCACCTTCTTACCATTCATTAGAACTTCCGTGTTCTGCTCACTTGAAATTGGTCTGAAATAAGGGTATATGCCTGCTGCCTTTGCCCTTTGAGGGGCATCGTAACGAGACAGTTTCTCTTGTAAAAGCTTCATATAAATCAAGGTGTTTACTTGCTGAATGTCCCTGACGCATCTACGGCGCCACCCCAATTCATGAGGCTGAGACATGTTCAGGCTGCAAAGTTAACAAAAAATTTACTATTATTAATACCATTCATCATTTTTATTAGCATGTTAACCAAATTATAGCGCAAATATAACACCGGCGGCTGACAAGACAAAATGCATTTTGTCAGAATTGACACAACCATACATGTCAGACTTATTTTTCACAACACAAGCATAATCATACAATTACATTTTTTAATTAATTTTTTTCATGCGATTGAAACTTTTAGCACGCCATTTGTTTATAAGTTGTGTGGACGGTCGTAAGGAGAAGGTATTCTTCAGACTTGAGGCGATCTGACATCTGATCATCTGAAATGATATGCCGCTCCGTCATGACCTATGAATTATAATATAAAAAACTTAAAATATAGACAACATTATGGCAAAAATTATTGGTATTGACTTGGGCACCACCAACAGTTGCGTGGCAGTTCTCGAAGGTAAGGATCCTGTTGTGATCCCCAACAATGAAGGTCGCAACACCACTCCTTCCGTTGTGGCTTTCGTAGACGGCGGAGAACGCAAGGTAGGTGATCCGGCAAAACGTCAGGCTATCACCAACCCTACACGTACGATCTACTCTATCAAACGTTTTATGGGTGAATCCTGCGACAAAGTGCAGGACGAGATCAAACGTGTGCCTTACAAAGTGGTTTGCCAGAACAATATGCCGAAGGTTGACATTGACGGCAGGGATTATACTCCACAGGAAATCTCGGCTATGATTCTTCAGAAAATGAAAAAGACTGCCGAAGATTACCTCGGACAGGAAGTCACCGAGGCAGTCATAACTGTACCGGCATATTTTGACGACTCTCAGCGTCAGGCAACCAAAGAGGCTGGAGAGATCGCAGGTCTTAAGGTACGCCGTATCGTGAACGAGCCTACTGCGGCGGCGCTCGCTTACGGTCTTGACAAATCAGACAAGGAGCAGAAGATCGCGGTATTCGACCTTGGCGGCGGAACATTCGATATCTCAATCCTTGAACTTGGCGACGGCGTGTTTGAAGTAAAATCCACCAATGGTGACACACACCTCGGCGGTGATGATTTCGACCACGTCATCATCGACTGGCTCGCAAATGAATTTAAGAATGACGAAGGCGTCGACCTCCGTCAGGATCCTATGGCGATGCAGCGTCTCAAGGAGGCTGCCGAGAAAGCGAAGATTGAACTTTCAAGCTCTACATCCACTGAAATCAACCTTCCCTATATCACCGCTACAGCTTCCGGTCCGAAGCACCTTGTAAAGACCCTTACACGTGCTAAATTTGAGCAGCTTGCCTCCTCTCTTATCGACGCTGTCAAGGAGCCTTGCCTCAACGCTCTTAAAGATGCCGGATATTCAGCATCTCAGATTGACGAAGTTATCCTTGTGGGTGGTTCAACCCGTATCCCCGCTATCCAGGCAAAGGTAAAAGAGATCTTCGGCAAAGAGCCCAACAAGGGTGTAAACCCTGACGAGGTTGTAGCGATCGGCGCAGCTATCCAGGGCGGTGTGCTCAGCGGCGACGTGAAAGACGTGCTTCTTCTTGATGTCGTGCCTCTGTCGATCGGTATCGAGACTCTCGGCGGCGTAATGACCAAACTTATCGAAGCCAACACCACTATTCCTACACGTAAGAGCGAGACATTCTCTACTGCGGCTGACAACCAGCCGGAAGTAACCATCCGTGTACTACAGGGCGAACGTCCTATGGCTGCGGACGACAAGTTGCTTGGCGAGTTCAACCTTGCAGGTATCGCTCCCGCTCCCCGTGGCGTTCCACAGATCGAGGTTACATTTGAGGTAGATGCCAACGGTATCCTCAACGTTTCGGCAAAAGACAAGGCTACCGGCAAAGAGCAGTCTATCCGTATCGAGGCTTCAAGCGGCTTGAGCGACGCGGAAATCCAGCGTATGCGTGATGAAGCAAAAGCAAATGAAGAGGCCGACAAGAAAGCTAAAGAGAGAATCGATAAGCTCAACCGTGCGGATTCCGTTGTATTCCAGAGCCAGAAACAGCTTGACGAACTTGGCGACAAGATTCCCGCAGACAAGAAGGCTGCGATCCAGTCTGCCATTGACCGTCTGAAAGAGATCCATAAGAATCAGCTTGTAGAAGACATTGATTCTGCGGAGAAAGCTGTTCAGGATGCGTTCCAGGCGGCTGCACAGGATATAGCAAACGCACAGCAGGCAGGCGCCGGTGCGCAGGCAGGTCCTCAGCCGGGTGCGGGAGCGCCCCACAATGATGGCAACGGCGGTGCCGAAGACGTCGAGTTCGAGGAAGTTAAGTAATTTCTAAAAATCAATATATAAGCGGGAGCGGCATGCCTCACCAGGCTCACCGCTCCCGCTTCTTTAATATTAAAACTCACTGTCATGATAAGACTTAATGTATTTCTTCTTATTGAAGATGTCCAAAAGAAAGACGCCCTGAAATTCGTGGCGACAGAACTTGTTGAGAAATCCCTGCACGACAAGGGGTGTATCGCATACGATCTGTTTGAATCCGCAACTGTTGACAACCATATGATGATATGCGAGACATGGGCGTCGGAAGAAGACCTGAAAGCACATATGGAATCATCTCATTTCAAAGAGCTTGTACCTAAACTTGAGAAAATAGCCACACTTTCTCTCGAAAAATTCAATTTCTGATTATCCTTAAATACAGACAGCGGGTACCCTACGGACTGCCCGCTGTCTGTATTTACAGCCCCCTGTTATATTGAATAATATGACGGATCGATAGATATGTCTCGGTTGAATCATAATCGCCGTTAAACACTTTTTCGGCAACTCCTACGTTTAAATAGGTAGAACAAGAAACAATGTTGTCTGTGGCTACAGAATGATTTTAATATCATGACATGAAAGGAACAGAAACAACCGATATTCTGGCTAATGACGGATCATGTGCAGAAAGATGTGATCCGGACAGAGATACCCGCGATTCTTCCTCAAAGAAAATCGCGGGCAATCTCATCATTGTCATGAAACATCGGTTACACTCGCTTTCTTTCAAATCCGGAGTGATCGTGGGCATCTTATGTCTGACATGTTATTTCATATCGTTCGCCCAGATGCTTCTCCCTTTGTCTTTGGAAGTGAAAGGAATGTTGTGGCTCATATTTTTTGGAGCGGCAAAAATATGTCAATATTCAGCATTACTGATTCTTGGTAAGGCGGGCGTTCAAAAGCTAAGAAAGCTTTCATTAAGAACGCGTTCCTTAAAATTTCGATGTCGTAGCAAAAGGCATTCATAACGTATACCTTGGCGCGCATCTTTTATCAGGTAGAGATATATTGCTTGTGATCGTTCCAACACATACGATGAGCATCATTTCACATTCCAGGAAATAAATATCTCACACTTGTCCCGTTTTGTATAATTAGTAAAGCCTATTGTGCATACCCCGGGAAAAGATATTATTATCTCGTCAGTTTTTTCTGTATAGTTTTCCGTGACAGAAGTAGCTTTTTGACGATCCATCTCTACCAGACGCTTGATATTTTTGATAATCTCAGGATCTCCACTCACCTCAAGATTGCGGAAACGTGTATTCACTCCGTCAACGACAGTGAGAGAACAACCTTTTTTCCTTTTATACTTGTCTCCGAAAAGTTCAAACACAGCAAGCTCCTCAACAGCCTTGTTCTGCCTATTATCCGGCTGCCCGGAAGATACAGCTTTTGCCGACACGGGTTCATCAATATCTTCCGGGGAAGACATATCGGAATACATGATTGATTCATTTTCATCCGACGTACCGATTGATAAAAACACATCGGTCAACGGATGAGCCTCAGACACAACCGCCATTGCGGCAGCGACAATAACGAAGATTAGTTTTTTTCCCATATATATATTTTTTAGTCAGTTATAAACATAATAAAACGATTGCTTTGAAATCCTATTAACTTGAGCTACATACTGTTCATTCTTTCCAGTATACTCTCCATCTCTCGTTTCTTTTGTTCGGCATGCCTCAGAGTCTCTGCCTCGATCTCATGCATTTTTGCAATGAAACGCTGACTCTCTTCATATGTCTTCAAAGCAATTTCTTTAGACTGATCCTTGTCTGAAATCTTCTTCCCGTCGACGTACACCTCATATGACATAGTGTTTTCGGGAGGTTTGCAGAAGTAATTCCATACAGACGAGACACCCATGATCATCGCCACGCATGCGGCACATGTCATGACAATCTTATACAAAGATTCTGACATACGCAATTTTTTACATCCGACCTGTCCATTTATCCCGTTACCGACAGATCGGACAGCATTGTCAGCCGATAAACCACAATTACGCGTCTCCGATGCCGACAAGCCCATAAGAAACAAAACCTCATCAAAAGGCTCACCGGAAAGCCCGGACTCCGTCAGCAATTGCATAAGCGCCTTCTCTTCCCTCCGGTCAAGACTCCCTTCCATGTAAAGGAGACAAAGTTCCTCCAGTTCTTCCCGGGAGAACGGTACGCGTGGCTTATTTAATCTTTTTGTATTCATTTCTCAAAATCTTACGAGCCCTGCATAAATTCTGCCTGACAGATTCTTCCGACATTCCAAGCCTCAAGGAGATTACATCATAATCCATGCCCTGGCTTACCATATCAAAGACAGATTTCTGCAAAGGACTCAGCTTAGACATAAGTTTTACGGTCAAATCCCTCACCGCCTCATTGTCCCATACCTTTTCCGCAGGTTCATCATATGCCATGGGGATATCATCTATCGGCACGGACAGCTGGACGCTGCGCTTTCGCAAATAACTTATGCACACCCGCCTTACAGCCACCACCGCAAGACCGTCGATCTCGTGAGACTCCGACATCTCTTTATATGCCCAAAGTCTGGAGAACGCCTCCTGCAAAGCATCGTCGGCGTCATCCTCATTTTTCAGGATTGTCGCCGCCATAGCTTTCAATCTGCTTCGCAGTCTGAGGTATGCCGATGTCAGGTTTTGCTTTTCCATTATTTACGTTGCTCTATCAAATATACGCACGTTTCGCGGATATGTGACATAGACCATGTAATTTTTTTAATTAATTATTATACAAGTATTGTAAATACGTCTGCAAGTTATTAAATTTGCACAATACAACAATCCTTTTGAGGCAAAGCCTCATGAAGTCGTTTTAATGTAGAAACCGTTCATCATTTCTTTTGCAAGATATCATAAGATCTCCCGGGTGATACAGGAACTTGACGAGGACATGTAAAAACCTATTGCCCTATGAAAGATACAATTAAGATAGACTGCAACAAAGAGAGCTGAATAAGGTCTGAACTCATAAAAAGCTTCTATGAGAGGGTTAAACATCTTAATTCCAAACCTATTTCCATCATGAAACTGACAAACAAACTTCTGTTTGGAGCCGCATCAGCCATTTTATTCGCAGCATGCGGCGAGAAAAACACACAACCTGCAGTAATTGAGACTGAAATTCCCGAACGTCCGGCAGGGCAGTCGGATATGATAGGTTTTGCGGCAGAACCTATCGACACAGTCCGCGTAGGCTTTATCGGTCTCGGAATGAGGGGACCGGATGCCGTAGAACGGTTCACTTATATTCCCGGCACCAAGATTGTCGCGCTGTGCGACATTGATTCCGCCAAAGTGGAAGAGACTCAAAAAATGCTTGATTCCAGAGGAGTCGCAAGAGCGGCAGGTTATTACGGGAGCGAAGATGCATGGAAACAGCTCGCCGAACGTGATGATATCGATCTCATATATATAGTGACCGACTGGAAAACGCATGCGCCAATGGGACTATACGCCATGGAAAACGGAAAACATGTCGCTATCGAAGTGCCGGCGGCAACCTCTCTTGAAGAGATCTGGGATCTGGTCAACACCTCTGAAAGGACACGCAAACACTGCATGATGCTTGAAAATTGTGTCTATGACTTTTTTGAGCTCAATACCTTAAATATGGCACAGAACGGTCTTTTCGGTGAAATTCTTCATACCGAGGGAAGCTATATCCACAATCTCAAAGAATTTTGGGGAGAATACTGGAACAACTGGCGTCTGGACTTCAATCAGGAGCACCGGGGCGACGTATACCCCACTCACGGGTTCGGACCTGCATGTCAGCTTCTTGACATCCACCGAGGCGACAAGATAAATACACTTGTGGCAATGGATACAAAAGCTGTGACCGGGCCCGCACTCATCAAGGAGAAGACCGGGAGCGAACCAGAATCATTCGCCAACGGTGACCATACCATGACAATGATGCGCACTGAAAACGGAAAAACAATACATATCCAGCATGACGTGATGAATCCTCGTCCCTACTCACGTATGTACCAGCTCACTGGCACAAAAGGGTTTGCCAACAAATATCCCAGAGCGGGCTATGCTTTCGAGCCCGAGCAGATGGACTCCACAATTGTGCCGGATCATGAAAATCTTTCGGCACACTCCTGGATCTCTGATGACCAGCAGCAGGCACTGACCGAAAAATATACACATCCCATAATCAAGGAAGTAGGCAAACTTGCCCAGGAAGTAGGCGGACACGGAGGAATGGACTTTATCATGGACTATCGCCTTGTGTATTGCCTGCGCAACGGACTGCCTCTTGACATGGACGTCTACGATCTCGCCGAATGGAGCGCGATGGCTCCATTGAGCGCCATATCCATCGAAAACGGTTCTGCCCCCGTGGCATTCCCGGATTTCACCCGTGGAGGATGGAACAAAATCAACGGCTACCGTCACGCTTATAAAAAGTGACATCTTTAGAGCGCGTTCTTAACAGTAAAAATAACGTCCATGAATTTCATGGACGTTATTTTTATTGCCTCCACTATTATTGAAATCACTTGAAAAGGACAGGAGCGGTTCCCACTGTTCCGTAAAAATTGAAGATATTTTGTAGATAGCGCGCTATCCTAATCCCGTCTGAAAAGATCTCGGGTGTAAACTTTGTATTCCACATCATCAAGACATGGGTCATAGCGGTTGGCTATCACCGCTTTTGACACACGCTTGAACTCTTCAAGATTATTCACTACCCTGCTTCCGAAAAATGTGCTGCCGTCTTCAAGTGTCGGCTCGTATATTATAACGGTAGCCCCTTTCGCTTTTATTCTTTTCATTACCCCCTGTATGGATGACTGCCTGAAATTATCGGAATTTGATTTCATGGTAAGACGATACACCCCTATCACGCATTCCCCCTCCGGGGCGCGACCATAGATGTTGTCCTGGGTATAACCATACCATCCCGCAAGCCTCAATACCTGATCAGCGATAAAATCCTTACGCGTCCTGTTGCTTTCAACTATCGCCGTCATCATATTCTGAGGTACCGATGCATAATTGGCAAGCAATTGCTTGGTATCCTTCGGAAGACAATAGCCTCCGTATCCGAAAGAGGGATTGTTATAATGAGATCCAATTCTCGGATCAAGCCCTATACCTTCTATTATTGATCTCGAATCAAGCCCTTTTATCTCCGCATATGTATCAAGCTCGTTGAAATAACTCACCCGCAGCGCAAGATAGGTATTGGCAAATAATTTTACAGCCTCCGCCTCTTTGAGTCCCATAAATAGCGTAGGTATATCTGAGAGCAAAGCGCCATCCCTAAGAAGTCCTGCAAAAACACGCGCGGCATGTTCCAAATCCGAAATATCAGTATTTGCCGCCATCCCTCCTTCTTCGCCTGCTTTGGAAAAATTGCTCTCTTTGGGAATCCCGACTATTATTCTTGACGGATAAAGGTTATCATACAAGGCTTTGCTTTCCCTCAGAAACTCCGGAGAAAACAAAAGTTTGAATTTCCTTACACCTTTTTGTGAATACTTAAGATACAATGAATCACAATACCCTACCGGGATCGTTGATTTGATCACCATGACAGCATCCGGATTGACAGACAACACAAGGTCTATCACATCCTCTATATGATGTGTATCAAAATAATTCGTCTCCGGATCATAATTCGTGGGAGCCGCTATCACCACGAAATCTGCATCTCTATAGGCATACGCGCCATCAAGGGTGGCTGTAAGGTCAAGATCCTTTTCCTTTAGGAATTTCTCTATATAATCATCAAGAATCGGAGATTCCCTACGGTTGATCTTTTCAACCTTTTCCGGAATCACGTCTACCGCCGTCACTTTATTATGCTGGGCAAGAAGTGTGGCTATGCTCATTCCTACATATCCGGTACCGGCTACTGCAATTTTCATGTCGTTCTGATTATGGTTTATCGGTCAAGCAGCTGGTTTTTGCAAAACATATGGAAGATCAAATTCATAGGGGCATTTTTATTGATGACGTTCAGACGGGCGCTCGTTTAAATCATATGCAGATGAAGATATTGATTTTATTATCTTCAAATGATAATTAAAACAACTTCCGACTAACCGGATGAATGGAAAACACCTCCTATAATGACGAAATTATCACCATATGGTTAAATTTCGTGAGCTGCTTGTGTACTTATTTAAATAACGTTTGAAACATAATTATATGATAATACGGCAACACATTTTCTCAAGCCGATTGTATTCCGTCTGTGAGAGCGTGTTTGAGTAGCTTGCCTCCTAAAATAGTTAAGGAAATGTAAGACATTTGCGTTTTAACTCGGATTAAGCTAACTTTGCATAAAATTATATCGAAGCTGTTTCATATTTTTCTTTCAGGAGAAAGCAAAGAAAGACAAGGTCTGATGTCTTAATGGAAACAACTTCCATAAATTAGTACAAACCATCTCATTTATCCGAAATATGGATTTCAAGATAGAAGCCACCGCCCCCGGTTCCAATGCACGTGCCGGAGAAATCACTACTGACCACGGCAGGATACCGACCCCAATTTTTATGCCCGTCGGTACAGTCGGCAGTGTCAAGGGAGTACATATGAGAGAATTAAAAGAGGATATCGATGCCAAAATCATCCTTGGCAACACATATCATCTTTATCTGCGTCCGGGGCTGGATATATTGCGGAATGCAGGAGGTCTGCACAAATTCAACGGATGGGATCGCCCGATACTTACCGATTCGGGCGGCTTTCAGGTGTTTTCTCTTTCCGCCAACAGGAAACTTAAAGAGGAAGGCGCATGGTTCAGAAGCCATATCGACGGATCAAAACATCTTTTCACACCGGAAGGCGTAGTAGACATACAACGTGTAATCGGAGCCGACATAATGATGGCACTTGACGAATGCACGCCCGGCACGGCAGATATCGACTATGCAAAAAAATCTCTCGCACTCACGCAAAGATGGCTTGAAAGAGGATGGAAGAGATTCAATGAAACCGAAGGTCTGTACGGATACCGTCAGGCATTCTTTCCGATCGTACAGGGTTGCGTATACCCTGAACTGAGACACGAAGCCGCCAGACATGTGGCGGATCTTGGTGCGGAGGGGAACGCCATAGGCGGTCTCGCCGTGGGAGAACCTACAGAAAAGATGTATGAAATGATCGAAGTGGTCAATGAAATCCTTCCCGCCGACAAACCGCGATACCTCATGGGAGTGGGCACCCCCGCCAATATCCTTGAGGCTATTGACCGAGGTGTTGACATGATGGACTGTGTGATGCCTACCCGTAACGGGAGAAACGGAATGCTATTCACCGCCAACGGCATCATGAACATGCGCAATAAAAAATGGGCAGACGATTATTCCCCTCTTGACGAATCAGGATCGGCATGGGTAGACAAAGTCTATTCGAAAGCATATGTCAGACACCTTTTCGTAAGTCAGGAACTGCTTGCCATGCAGATAGCATCCATCCACAATCTCGCGTTTTATCTGTGGCTCGTGAAAGAGGCGCGCAGGCATATTGTTGACGGAGATTTCAAAACGTGGAAAACAGACATGGTCGAAAGAGTGACGAGACGGTTATAAGGGACAGCCTTGCAAGACTTCCCTGAAAGAAACAATCACGATCATATGAAAGATATAGACGGCAAAATACAAGATACTGAAGGAACTGACAATATCATCAGCGAAAACGTGACTATCAACACCACGGCGGAAAATACAGATGTCGCATCCGCCGACACCGAAGGAAATCCTGATTCGGGGATGAAAGCAAACTCGAAAAATGTCACCTCCTCCAAAAAGAAAAGATGGAAAAATCCTTTCCGTCTATACATCATTGATTTATATATATTAAAAAAGTTCCTTGGCACTTTTTTTCTGTCTACGATGCTGTTTCTTGCCGTCATAGTGATGTTTGACATCACCGAGAAACTTGACGCTTTCCTTACAGCTCCTTTGAAAGAGACAATATTTGATTATTTCTTTTCTTTCATCCCCTATTTCGCCAATCAGCTTATTCCGCTTTTTGTATTCATAGCAGTCATTTTCTTTACATCAAAAATGGCTGCAAATTCTGAAATAATCGCGATCCTTTCAAGCGGAATAAGTTTCCGACGTCTGTTGCGTCCGTATATGATCGGGGCAGCGATCATCGCCGCCTTCACCTTCGCGCTCAGCAACTATGTGATACCCCCGACCAATATCAAGAGGATCGCATACACCAACAAATATGTGAAAAACAAGAAAGTCGAAAGCAATACCAATGTACAGCTTCAGGTATCTCCCGGAGTCGTGGCGTATATCGGAAGATTTGAAGACCGCAATAAAACCGGCTACCGTTTTTCGCTTGACAAATTCAATGGAAAGGAACTCATGTCAAGAATGACTGCCCAGACAGCCAGATATGACACCACAAAAATGTATCATTGGATCCTTTCCGACTATATGATACGCGATTTCGACGGCATGAAAGAGAAAATCACGAAAGGCAACAAACTTGACACGATCATCCCTTTCGAACCACGCGATTTCATGATATCCGCCAACGACCAGGAGACTCTCACCACTCCTCAGCTTGCAGAATATATCGACAAGCAAAAAATGAGAGGCGTGGCAAACATAAAAGCTTTTGAAATAGAAAAAGAGAAACGCATAGCCTCAACTGCCGCAGCGTTTATCCTCACCCTTATCGGGATGTCGCTGTCATCGCGCAAAGTGAAAGGTGGCATGGGGTTGAACATCGGAATAGGGCTGGGGCTTAGCTTCAGCTATATATTGTTTTCCACCGTGACAAGCACCTTTGCCATATCCGGACTCACCACACCTTTCATAGCGATGGAAATACCCAACCTGGTATATCTCGGCATCGGCATATACCTTTATTTCAAGGCATCCAAATATTGACAGGAGGGCAGCTGACGCATCCCGACCGCTATCTCCTTATATCCTTTCTGAAAAAATGAGCACTTGAAATCCCTCTGACGCAAGATCTCCCCGTCTGCGATCACCACATCTATATCCACCGGGACAAGATTCAATTTGCGTGAGCGGGCATCCCTGCCCTTCCCCTTCTCATATTCTTTACATACGGTGTCAAGCTCATCTATCGCACATGAACAATATCCCGCCATCACGGCATTAAGATAGTTGTCGCCTTCATGTCCAACAGGACGCGTCTCATAGATTTCCGAACAAACACTCTCTACAAGCATATGTTCTTCGAGCCACATCATGGCTTCAGACACATTTTTTCTACGGTCTCCGCAGTTGGAACCGAGGCTTAATACTACATGATGATATAGTGACAGCATTTATGTAATATGGTTATCAGATTTAGATTATACGATAAAAAGAGAACCAGACATTATATTCAACTCCCCTGATGTTCAAGCGTGATCAATGTGATTTCAGGATAAGCCCTGAACAACCTGGAGGGCATACCCACTTCTCCGGCACCTATATTCACGTATAATCTTACGGTCTGACCCTGATTATTTATCCTTTCATAATATCCACCCCACTGCTCATACCTGTATTTGGCAGGCGACCATTTCCATCCGAATAGATTTATCTCACACTGCATTGCATGGGTATGACCTGACAATGTTAGCCCGAAATTTGTCTCATGGGATACTGTCTCGTCCCAGTGTGCCGGATTATGTGAAAGCAATATTTTGAATCTGTGGTCATTCTGATGACATACAGAATCTTTCGACGAACTAAGCGCGAGCTCAAGATCTCCGTAGGTCGGGAATGGAGGATCTCCTACATTTTCCACCCCTACCACCATTATACTGTCATTGTCCCTGACTATGAATCTTCTTTGATTGTTAAGAAGATCCCACCCGATCTGTTTCTGGCAGACCGCGAGCTGACGGTTGTTTTCTTCCCTGTCGGCTTCATTTTGCCAATCCATATAGTCGCCGTAATCATGGTTCCCCAATATAGACATAACCCCGTCAGGAGCCTTCAGCCTCGACAGAGTCTTTAGGAAAGGCAGCAATTCCTTTGTCTGACGGTTGACAATATCTCCCGTAAATACAATGAGATCAGGATGCAGGGCATTGACTGAATCCACAAGTTCAGATACAAAAGTCGTGTCTGAACCCCACGTGCCGACATGAAGATCGCTTATCTGCGCTATCTTGTATCCGGTAAATGGTTTTGGAATCTGAGGCGACACGATCTCCAATGGTATCACCTCGATATGGCGACGTGTGTAAATCACGCCCCACCACATGGAAGCAAACAAAACAAAACCCGCCACCATACCGGTCACACGTGATATGGAAGCAGCTTTACCTGAGCCGGACACAGTCTTTATAAGCCTGCCGACAAGCGAACATATCACATATCCTAATTTTGCCACATAAATTGTCAGATACGTATACAGCATCCACATTATAGGAAGTATGTCTGCATCTTCCGACCGTCTGGGCATACACATTATACACACAAGAAGCAGCCAGCACAATATGGCGCTGAAAAGATACGCCACCCGCCAGCGTTTTCCCGATGTTGTCCTGCGTACGTCAGTATAGATATAGAAATCTATCAGAAAACTGAAAACGAACAAAAATATAGCGGCAGCAACCGGTATTCTCATAAGGGTTATTTTTAATATAAGTTATTCCATGCCCCCGAGGAGCGAGCGCAGTTTGTTGCGCAACGGATTGGCATACATGGTCAGCATCATCTCCCACATGTATTCACGCTCTTCCACCGTCACGTCTTCAAGGTCAACCTTGTCAAGCTGTCTGTTGAAATATTCCAATATCTCATCTTTCTTGCCCGGGGTGTATTTCCTTACAAAACGCTCTGACTTATGAAGAAGATCGAAAGCGATGTAATTTATCTCAAAAATCTCATAACTGCGGTGTATCGCCTGATCTATGAGGCAGCAGACATGCTTGGCTGCCTTGTTGTTATCCGGGAAGTCTCCAATCTGATCCAGCTTGCTGTTGATGCGCGGTGTAAGCTGAAAATGCACCTTCCCTTTGAACTGAAGCAAGCCTGTCTCCATGGAAAACAAATCATCCCTCTGAGTTTTTTTGAAATCCGGATTTCTTTTCTTCAAAAGAAACTCCCTGACTTTAAGATAATCATTAGGATCAAATTCATATGAAATAGACACAGGCATAAGGTTGATCTCTTTCAATTTATCGACAAACTGACCTTGACCGGCTATCGAAAGCATCTTTACAAGAGATTCCTGCGTGTGGTCGCTGCTGTCTTTTGCCCTGCCTTCTCTCTGCGCTATCCATACAGACTCCCGTTTCTCGAGAATACAATGATGGATGTACGCAGAAAGTTTCTTTGCCGCCTCAAGACCTTCCCTAAGCCCCGTGTTGCGCTTCACTATAAAGCTTTTGTTCAGGCGCACGAGGTCATTGATCCAGTCAAAAATAAGGAGATTGTTTCCAATAGCCACTTCAGAGGTAGGAAACCCTTTACGCAAAAAAGCAAGATTCAAGAACGACGCGTCAAGCACGATGTCCCTGTGGTTGGTGATAAAAGTATAACTTACCGAAGGATTAAGATACTTCACTCCCCCCAACGATATTCCTGACGTTGTTGTCTTTGCAAGCATTTCCAGAAACGGGAACATCACTTGCTGTTGAAAATCATCTTTTGTATTGATTTTCAACAACTCTTCTATCAACGCAGGCACATCAGACGGAGGCATCGTAAAATTCACCGCATGTAAGAATCCGGGTTCTTTTACAAGCTGCTCCATTTTCGAATGAAAATCCGAATCATCGTAAGGGGCTATGTCACTGAAATTATATTCCTTTTGACTCATTATATCTTACATTTGTCTGCAAAGTTAATGCTAAACAACCTAAAAATAAAACAATCCTTATGAAATTTTATATCCCGCCACTGTTTTATCCGGCATTCATGTCATTCACCCTTGCGGTAAGTTCTCCATCTTTCAATAAGCCTCGACATGTCGGCGGGAATTTCAGACTCGAAATCCATCTCTTTTCCGGTGCGCGGATGGACAAAACCCAAGGTCCTTGCATGCAATGCCTGACGAGGACAGGTCTGGAAACAATTCTCAACAAATTGCCGATATTTGGCAAATGTAGTTCCCTTAAGTATCCTGTCGCCACCATAGCGTGCATCGTTGAACAGCGGATGTCCCTTGCTGAGCATGTGAACCCTGATCTGATGGGTACGGCCCGTCTCGAGCACACATTTCACCACAGTCACATATCCGAAGCTTTCCAGCACTTCATAATGTGTGACTGCATGTTTCCCTACAGAGGGATCATCAAAAACAGCCATCTGAAGTTTATTTTTTGGATTTCTCGCGATATTACCGACTATTGTGCCGGACTGTTCAGCAAAATCCCCCCAGACGACCGCGACATATTCCCTTCTGGTAGTCTTATGAAAAAACTGGTTGCCGAGATGCGTCTTGGCTTCAGGCGTCTTCGCCACGACAAGAAGACCCGACGTATCCTTGTCTATTCTATGCACAAGTCCGAGCCGAGGATCACTGACATCATAATCAGGATTATCCTTAAAATGCCATGCCAACGCATTGACAAGTGTTCCGCTATAATTGCCGTGCCCCGGATGCACCACAAGCCCCGCCGGCTTGTCCACCACAAGCACGTCGGAATCTTCATATACGATATCAAGAGGTATATTTTCCGGAATGATCTCAAGCTCATATCTCGGCCTGTCCATCACGATGCTTACCACATCTCCCGGCTTTACCTTATAGCTCGATTTCACGGGCTTGCCATTCACAATCACACATTGGGCGTCGGCTGCCTGCTGTATGCGGTTGCGGGATGTCTTCTCCATACGGTCAACCAAAAACTTGTCGACACGTATCATCTGCTGCCCTTTGTCCGCCACGAAACGGAAATGCTCATACATCTCCCGACCGTCCTCGGTCACGAAGGACGGTTCGTCTACGTTTTCTTCAATACCGGATAGCTCAAGGTCTCCGGATTCCAAAGGATATTTTTCCATGTCTGTCATTGCACAAATACCGGATCCGGATCTTCAACAGGCTCACCGACACTGTCAGGATCGTCATCCACATCTCCATATGAACCGTCGGAAACGCTGTCTGAGCCATCACCTGTAGCATAACGAAGATATTCCATGTTCTGAAGGGAATCCCGCAATTCACCCAAACGACCGTCATAGACCTCCACGACTATATTGGCGTTGACAGGCACCCTCTCTGTCTTTTTCACAGCTCTTCCATTTGCGGAGACCTTAACTATGCAGTCATTATCTCCAAGAATCTTTACAACCCTTATATTTTTGAACCCCAATTCCTCAAGCCTCGCCATACCCTGACGGAAAGAGAACCCGCGCAAGGCATCGTCATGTGGATTGTTGTCATCATCTATAACAACCTCCTTGGGATGCACGGCATTTATATATAGAAAAATCTTCCTTCCGGGTTTAACCCTCGCTCCGGATTTCGGAAACTGCTCGATCACAAAGCCCGGATTAACCTCTTCCTTATATATGGAATCGCGGATATCTACCCTGAAACCCTTGTCGTGCAAAGTCTTCACCGCCTGGGTATACGACATATTCTCAACCGGCGGCACGACATCGCTCTCCCCGTGTCTCGTAAAAAGCTGCAGACACAGGAACACTATCCAAACGCCAAGGAACGCCACAAGGACAATCACTATAATGTTGGCAAAAACAGGATGACGGGATATTAATCCTCCGTTTCCGTATTTAGTGTTTTTTAACATACCAAGCTATGTTTTTTCTTTTTTCAGCCCCAAAGTTAGTCAAAATTTTCCTAACTCCCCATTTCTTGATTCAAAATTATTTTATTAACTTTGCACTTCAAAGCGTAATGTTAATGCGTAGATTTTTATACTTCATACCGGTACTCCTCATGATGTCGTCGTGCGGAGAATACAACAAAGTACTGAAAAGCAAAGATGTGGACTATCGTTTCGACTTTGCTAAACGTGCTTTCGACAAACGGAATTTCAATCAGGCAGCCACTGTTCTTGAGACCATCTATACCCCTTTGCGCGGTGGTCCGAACGGTGAGGAGGCTTTGTTCCTTCTCGCCATGTCGTATTTCGAGAGCAAAGATTACCTGAATTCCGGTCTATACTTCAAGACATATTATTCCCGCTATCCCAAAGGGAAATATACTGAACTTGCTCGTTTTTATTCCGGCTATGGCTATTACCTCGATTCGCCGGATCCGCAGCTTGACCAGTCGCAGACCATCAAGGCTATTGAAGAGCTTCAGGGTTTTCTTGATTATTTCCCCGACAGCGACAGGGTGTCGATTGCCCAGAACGCCATCTTTGAGATGCAGGACAAGCTGACCCTCAAGGAGCTGCAAAACGCGCAGCTGTATTACAATCTCGGGAATTTCCTCGGAAACAATTATGAGGCGGCAATCATAACGTCGCAAAACGCTCTCAAAAACTATCCCTATTCAAAATTCAGGGAAGATTTTGAAATGCTCATCCTTAAATCCAGGTATCAGGAGGCAAGGCTCAGCGTTGAGGAAAAGCAGGCTGACAGATATCGGGAAGTCATTGATGAATATTATTCTTTCACCAACAACTATCCCGACTCCAAAAACCGCAAAGAAGCTGACAATATCTACGAGATAGCACGCAAGCATGTGCAAGAATAAAACCATCCGATATAACATTTATAAACAACATAATTCACCATCATGGATTATAAGAAAACCAATGCGCCGCTCAACACCGTGACCCGCGATATGATCGCGATGGCTGAACAGACAGGAAACGTCTACGAAACCGTTTGCATCATAGGCAAACGTGCCAACCAGATTGCTGTGGAGATGAAAAAGGAGCTGGAAAAGAAGCTTCAGGAATTTGCTTCTACCGACAACCTTGAAGAGGTTTCTGAAAACAGGGAGCAGATAGAGATCTCCCGTTTTTATGAGAAACTCCCGAAGCCTACACTTATCGCCACTCAGGAATACATCGAGCACAAGCTTTATTTCGCAAATCCCGCAAAGGAACGCGATCGATTGGACGACTGACGATAAATCCAAACCGAATATGATTCCTCCCATTGCTGGAGACAAAGCCGGAAACAGTTTCCGGCTTTTTAAGTATTGAATAATTCCTGACGCTCAGATTTGAAATACTATTGGAATCAAAAAAATGCGACCGGACGGAACATGCATACATATTTTCAATCCTGACACGGATTACGCACTCGCCGCAGGAAACAAGATTTATTCTCCACCGGCAAAAATTGTTGCCATGCGAAAATCCATGGCGCTGTTTCCATCGGTATTCGCAAGACCCGCGGATGTGATAATGCTTATTGACGATATTCCTGAAAAATCGTTGGCATCGTCCCCTTATTTCAATCTCTTTCTATCAAAAAATCTTAAGATATTGAGATTACATGAATTTCATAAATTCGATAGAATTTTATCTGAAATCCACGAACCGATATCCGTGCGACCATGGGGATGGAATCATACTCTCTTAAGGTTGTTGTCAGGAGCCGGCATCCCTGATAAATTTCTTAAATCTCGCGAAGAAATAGATATGATCAGGCAGCTTTCCCACAGACGCACATCAATATGCGTCAGGAAAGCGCTCGCCCGGTCGCTCCCTCATATTCATATCGACAGGACCGTAGAATTATTGACAGTCGAAGAAGGTATGGCATATGCGGCAGAGAATCCGGGAGCTTATTTCAAAGCTCCGTGGAGCAGCGCGGGAAGAGGGGTGGTCAATTCTATTGAATTGACCGGCAAAGGATTGAAAGAATGGATGGCGGGATGCATCAAACGGCAGGGATCTTTTATGGGAGAGATCGGCAGACAGCGTTCCGGGGATTTTGCCTCCGAATGGACATGCCGTGGCGGACACGCAGATTTCCTCGGACTCTCCGTATTCAAGACATCCGGTCGAGGAAGATACCTTGGAAACATCAATGCTCCGCAGTCTACTCTGGACAAGATGATCGCCGACATGACTCCATTATGGTCTCAAGCCGTAATCGAAGCCCAGAAAAACGCGATCGAATCCATTATTGCCCCCTATTATGACGGTCCCCTCGGAATCGACATGTTCGCGACTACCGACGGGAATTTAAATCCATGTGTGGAGATAAACTTACGTCATACCATGGGGCATGCTACCTTATGGAGCGATACAAACTTTCCACAACAATGAACACTCAAGACAAGAATACATACCATATCAATTCCTTAACCATCATAGGCTCGGGAAATGTAGCCGCACATCTGACAAAAGCATTTGAGAATGTCATGCCGACGATCTGTGTCCCCCCAAGGTCTCTTGAAAATCTCCCCCCTTTTTCAGAAATGACTGTTATTGCAGTCAAAGATGACGCCATTGAAGAAGTGGCACAGAAATTAAAAGGACACGCCGGAATCTTGGCTCACACGTCCGGCTCCGTTCCCATGTCCGTGCTTGAGGGTCTGGCTGCGGGACATGGAGTATTCTATCCTCTACAGACGTTTACAAAAGATGTAGAACTGGATTACTCCGAAATTCCTTTCTTCATAGAGGCAGATTCAAAAGAGACGCAGCAAAAACTCGTGGAGCTGGCAAAGAAAATTTCCGGGAATGTCAATCTTGCAGATTCCGACCAGCGCAAACAACTTCATCTCGCCTCCGTATTCTCATGTAATTTCACCAATTGCCTTATGGGGATATCCAATGACATCCTTATGAAAAGCGGCATCGATTTCAGAGTTATGCTCCCGCTTCTCAGACAGACAATTTCCAAATTGACGAAACTCACTCCACAGCAAGCACAGACAGGTCCGGCGGCAAGAAAAGATTTCAACGTCATGGACAGACATATAGGGATGCTCTCCGACAATCCGGAATTTCAGCAAATATATCGTCTTATGTCAGATGTAATTATTAAAAATTCAAAACAATGAGTTCTATAAACTATGATCTGGAAAAAATAAAAGGAATCGTCTTTGACGTTGACGGGGTTCTGTCGCCGTCTACAATACCATTGGGTGAAGACGGCTACCCCCGGCGAATGGCAAATATAAAAGACGGCTATGCCCTTCAGCTTGCGGTGAGGAAAGGATATTCCATAGCCATCATAACAGGCGGGAAGGACATCGCTATCCGGAAAAGATTTGAATCGCTCGGCATAACAGACATATACACTGACGTCCCTCACAAACTGCCTGTACTTTCTTCATGGATGGATGACAAGAATCTTAAACCCGAAGAAGTAGCATACATGGGAGACGATATTCCGGATCTGCAATGCCTGCGCCACGTAGGTCTACCCTCTTCCCCCTTTGACGCATGCCGGGAGGTGAGACAGACATCAATCTTCGTATCCAAATTCTCCGGAGGATACGGATGTGCCCGTGATTTATTGGAACAGATCATGAAGGCACAGGATCATTGGCTGACAGACCAAGAAGCCTTCAAATGGTGATCTACGCAATAACTGCCCATTATAAGGAACTATACCGAAAAAGCAATTTTCCTAAAAAATCATACTGTTCCGCAACATATAGTAAAAACACGAAATATATGTGCAGTATTGAATGCATGGACACGCCTTTGGCATGTTGGATTGCCTGCCATGGAATCGCACAAATATTTTATGCGTTGACTCTAAATTCATAAAGAAAATAGAAAATGCTGACAAATTTAAACGGATATAAAATATATCTCGCAAGCAAATCTCCAAGAAGACGGGAACTCATGCAAATGCTGAGAATCCCGTTCAATGTCATTTCAATAGGAGGCATAGATGAAAGCTTCCCCGACACTATACCTCTTCTGGAAGTTCCTCAATATATTTCCGAGAAAAAGGCGGATTCTTATCAGGAACGTATTTTGGAGAACGATATGGTCATCACTGCCGACACCATGGTGATATGTGGCGACAGAATCATGGGCAAGCCCAAAGACAATGAAGATGCCGTAGGGATGCTTTTATTGCTTTCAGGCAAATCACACCATGTCGCCACGGGTGTAACCATATCCACCTCCCGGAGGCGAACATCCTTCACCACTGTCACGGAAGTGAAATTCGCTCCGATATCTGAAGAAGAGGCAAGATTCTATGTCGACAACTATCACCCCCTTGACAAAGCCGGAGCCTATGGCATACAGGAATGGATCGGCGCCGTTGCGGTCAGCGGAATAAACGGAAGCTATTACAATGTGATGGGTTTGCCGGTCCACAGGTTATATCAGGAACTCAAATTATTCTGACACAAAACAGATTATAAAAATATGCGCGCAGACTTTATGTTCTGCGCGCATATTTTTTTACGGATATGATTTATTTGGCATCTTCTGCCACGGATGAAGATGTGGGATGATCGAAAGAGGGGACCTCATAACGATACTTCGCTTCCCATCCGAGAGCGGATGCACCGAGAACTGCAGCATCACTTTCCTTTAATTCTGAAAGGAGGATTTTTGTCTTTCCTCTGAATATGGGGAGAATTGACTTATCGAACGCTTCTTTCAGCGGACGCATCAACAGATCGCCGCTCTTGGCGAGACCTCCGAAAAGGATTATTGCCTGCGGACTTGAAAACGCCACCATGTCGGCAAACGTTTGTCCGAGGATAGTGCCGGTGTATTCAAATATTTCCTTTGCAAGTTTGTCTCCTGCCACAGCAGCGTCATAGACATCTTTTGACGTAATATCTTCTATCTGAAGATTCCGCAAGGTAGAAGGTTCGGTACGCACTTCCAAGAACTCGCGGGCTGTCCTTGCCACACCTGTCGCACTGCAATACGCCTCAAGACAGCCTGTCCTTCCGCAACCGCATACACGACCGTTATTACGTTTCACGATAAGGTGACCCAATTCCCCGGCAAACCCGTCATGTCCATACACAAGCTGACCGTTGACGACAATACCGGATCCGACACCCGTTCCGAGCGTGATCATGATGAAGTCTTTCATGCCACGAGCTGCCCCGTAAGTCATCTCTCCAAGTGCGGCGGCATTGGCATCATTGGTGACAGACACGGGTATTCCGCCGAATGCCTTGCTTACTTTTTCCGCAAGAGGAATGATCGGCCCCCAGGGTAGGTTCGGCGGGTTCTGAATTTCTCCGGTATAGTAATTCCCGTTCGGCGCTCCGATACCGATTCCATAAATCTTGTCTTCAGCATCGTTTGCCTTGAGAAGACGCGTCACGCCCTCGTGCAGCTCTGCTATATAGTCATCAAAATTCGCATGCTTGCGCGTTTTGATTGAGTCACTTGCGATCACCTGTCCTCTGGCGTCGACAATTCCAAAAACGGTGTTGGTGCCTCCTATGTCGACACCTAAAACATAAGGTTTGCTCATGATACCATTATTAAAGTATATGATTAGTAATTCTATTGGTTATGCTATGAAATTTTATCCAGCCGCAAACGTTCAGCAGTAAGGTTGTTTCTTCTTTTGAGCAACGGCATGTGACAGTTTTTCGACCACAAAGATATAATTTTTTATTATTTATTCCACCTTATAAGGTAAAAAACATTTCTAATTTTTGTTATTTTTGTAAATTGGAACGCCATTTGACGTATCTTGACCGACAGTATTTCAGAAATCACAACTCTAAACTGAATTATTATGGAAATTAAATCTCATTTCAATCATTGCAATTTCAATGTCACCGATCTTGACAGAAGCATCCGTTTTTACAAAGAGGCTCTCGGTCTGGAAAAGACAGGAGAGATAAATCATCCTGACGGAGCGTTCAGGATTGTATATCTTTCAGCTCCCGGAGAAAAGTTCAGACTTGAGCTGACGTGGCTCCGGGATCATCCGCAACCTTACGATCTTGGTGAAAATGAAAGCCATCTTGCCATGACTGTTGACGGGGACTATGAAAAGATTCGTGAATATCACCGCGAGATGGGATGCATATGCTATGAAAATCATGAGATGGATCTTTATTTTATCCATGACCCGGACGATTATTGGATAGAAATACTGAGTGCAGACAGACACTGACAAAGACGCGTCCCCTTAGCTCCCCAAAGGAGCTTAATGTGACTAAAGAACGTGTTCTGACTCCCAACCATTGTAAGCTTGAATTGTTAATATGTATATAATGATGCCGCAAGCATTTCACCGTTACCTCCGGATGATGCGGGGGCAGAATGTGTCTGACAGGCTAACAGCATTTACGTATTATCTTAAATTCTGCATATATGAATTTCAACAACTTCACAATCAAATCGCAGGAAGTGGTACAGAAAGCGATCGAACTTACCCGCCAAAGCGGGCAGCAACAGATTGAACCTGTCCATATTCTCAAGGCCCTGATTTCCGAAAGCGAGACGATTGTCAATTTTGTGTTCCAGAAGTTAGGTGCCAATCTCAACTCCGTCACAATGGCAGTCGACAAGGAGATCCAGGGACTTCCAAAAGTGTCGGGCGGCGAAGTGTTTTTAAGCCGCGAATCAAATGACGCGTTACAGAAAGCAATTGATTTCTCAAAAAACATGGGAGATGAGTATGTCTCGGTAGAAGCAGTTCTGATGGGCATACTCAAGACAAAATGCAAGGCTTCCCAAATTTTAAAGGATGCGGGAATCACCGAAGACGGTCTTAAGGCGGCGATTACCGAACTGAGAAAAGGCAACAAGGTAACACAGCAGAGTGCCGAGGAATCTTATCAGGCTTTGAGCAAATACGCTATCAATCTTAATGATCGTGCACGCAACGGCAAACTTGATCCCGTCATAGGCCGTGACGAAGAGATCAGGAGGGTGTTGCAGATTCTTTCGAGGCGAACAAAAAACAACCCTATGCTTGTAGGTGAACCGGGAACTGGAAAAACCGCTATAGCTGAAGGTCTCGCCCACAGGATTGTCAGAGGCGATGTGCCTGAGAATTTGAAATCCAAACAGATATATTCCCTTGACATGGGCGCTCTCGTGGCGGGAGCAAAATATAAAGGGGAGTTTGAAGAGCGCCTTAAGGCTATCGTCAATGAAGTCACTCAGAGCGATGGCGAAATTATATTGTTCATCGATGAGATCCATACTCTCGTGGGAGCCGGCAAGGGCGAAGGCGCCATGGATGCCGCCAACATATTGAAACCGGCGCTTGCCAGAGGGGAATTGAGATCAATCGGCGCCACAACTCTTGACGAATATCAGAAATATTTCGAAAAAGACAAAGCTCTTGAACGACGTTTCCAGAAAGTGATGGTTGACGAACCTGACGAGCTGTCTGCCATCTCTATCTTGCGAGGTCTAAAGGAAAGATACGAGAATCACCATAAGGTGAGAATTATGGACGAGGCGATAATCGCCGCCGTACAATTGAGCGTCAGATATATCACTGACCGGTTCCTCCCGGACAAGGCAATCGACCTTATAGACGAGGCGGCATCAAAGCTCAGGCTGGAGATGGACTCAATGCCGCAGGCTCTTGACGAGGCATCGCGTAAGATAAAGCAACTCGAGATCGAGAGAGAGGCGATAAAGCGGGAAGGCGATAAATATAAGATCAAGGAAATAGACGAGGATCTGGCAAACCTTCGCGACACTGAAAAAGCTCTTAAAGCGAAATGGATAGCCGAGAAAGCTGAAATTGACAAGATCCAGAAAAACAAGATCGAGATCGAGCAGCTCAACCACGAGGCGGAAGTGGCAGAAAGGGAAGGTGATTATGCAAAGGTAGCCGAGATTCGCTACAGCAAGATCAAACAAAAAGAAGACGAGAACAAAGCCACTCAGGAAAAGCTTAAACAGCTTCAAGGAGAAGGCGCCATGATCAAGGAAGAAGTAGATGCCGAAGACATCGCGGAGATCGTGAGCCGTTGGACAGGAATCCCCGTGAAGAAAATGGCTCAAAGCGAGAAGGAAAAGCTTCTCCATCTTGAAGAGGAACTTCATAAGCGGGTGATCGGACAGGATGCCGCGATACAAGCTGTCAGCGATGCCGTAAGAAGGTCGCGTGCCGGACTCAATGATCCGAGACGACCTATCGGCTCGTTCATTTTCCTTGGCACCACCGGAGTCGGAAAAACCGAGCTCGCAAAGGCTTTGGCCGAATATCTATTTGATGACGAAGACATGATGACACGTATCGACATGTCGGAATACATGGAGAAACACTCTGTATCAAGACTCGTCGGAGCGCCTCCGGGATATGTCGGTTACGAAGAGGGCGGACAGCTCACAGAAGCGGTAAGACGCAAACCTTATAGTGTCGTGCTGTTTGACGAGATCGAAAAGGCAAACCCTGATGTATTCAATATTCTTCTTCAGGTACTTGACGACGGTCGTCTGACCGACAACAAGGGGCGTTTCATCAATTTCAAGAACACCATAATAATAATGACAACCAATGAGGGATCGCCTATAATTCGCCAGAACTTCTCCGAGATGAAAGAGGCAAACCGCGAGGAAGTCATTTCTAAAACAAAACAGGATGTGATGGACCTGCTTAAAATGAAGATTCGTCCCGAGTTCCTGAACCGAATAGATGAAATAGTGCTCTTTACCCCTCTTGACAAAAAGGAGATTCAGGAGATCGTGGATCTCCAGGTCAACAGTGTCCGCAAGATGCTTGCCGCAAACGGGGTGAAACTCGAAGTCACTCAGCACGCACTCGAGCTCCTTGCCGAAGACGGCTACGATCCCGAGTTTGGCGCGCGTCCCGTCAAAAGGACAATCCAGAGGCTTGTCCTCAATCAATTGTCTAAAGACATTCTGGCACAGAAGGTCAACCGCGACAAGCCTATCAAGATTGATGTCAATGGTGATCAGCTTGTATTCTCCAACGACTGACAGTCCGATCCTATATTTAATTCTGAAAAGGCGTTTCTCAAAAGAAACGCCTTTTCTTGTAAGGACTGTGAACAAACAATTCAATATCTTTTCCTCTGAAAAAGAACGGATGACGACAGCTTCCCTACTATCTTCCAAAGGGACGGTTATTAAAACAACGTATAATTTGTGGAAATCTATAATCAAATTATTTTTATTTTACAAATACAATAATATGTTTTAAAACACGTTTGAACAATATAGACTATTTTTTGTTATATGAATAAGAGTTATGTCTTGTCTTCCGTAGGATATTATCTCTTTTCAATAGCAAAATCAAGGGACCGGCAATCCCTTTTTCGTGACAACCCGGGATCAACGTTAAAAAAATGACTTGCAGGCTTTGGCAACCTGTGGATCCCGAGAATTCGGTTTTAAATTGCTTTTTTCCGGATTCTAATAATTGTGAGTTAGATAAAGTCATCCATGAAAAGCGTCTGATGTATGACGCCGGTTGACTATTGTGCAACTTAAAACGGTTATTGTGAAAACCAAGTATTTATTTTTTTCAATTCTATTCGCCGCATTTCTTTCTTCTTCCATGCCTATGGGAAGCCATTCCCTGGACATCGGCAAAACCGCACCTTCCCTGACATTCGCTTCAGGAACCTCGCTTGATACGATTCCTGAAACAGAAGGAAAGTACATTATTATCAATTTCTGGAGTTCCGACGATCCGGCTTCAAGGATTCTCAACCGTCGTATCTCAGACATTCATTCCTCTCTTTCATCTTCCAAAGTCACATTCATAAGCGTATGTATGGACAACGATGACTCTTTAAGCAAAGAGATCGCCGCGGCTGACAAAATTTCGGAACGTACTATTTCGATATCCGTAAAAGATCTTTCGCCACAGGTGACTGAAGATTTCCAGACAGCATCAGGCAACAGATCGTTTATTATTGATCCGTTCGGAAATCTTGCCGCCATTTCTCCGCAGCCTGAATCGATACCTTCCATTATCTCCTGACAATACAGATAAGGAATACAATCTAATCAGAAACCACGATACCCCTGTCGTGATTTCTGATTTTTTTATGCTTCCTGATTTCCACATTCCATACCCCTCCAACTATTACCGGAAGATGAAACAGACCCTTTTCCATCTCAAAGCATATGGTGTCTCCGCATCGTGAACGACGATATTGATCCTCCTTTGCGGATATTTCTTTTATCTTGCCGTTTTCAAATCTCAAATTCCAGTAATAAACGTCATACGTCTCCCCGCTGACGTATGTACGCCTGCCTACCCGTCGGGTCTTATGACGCTTCTTTATTACCTTATTCTCAACTATCGCCTTCTCTACATGATGGGTATGCCTATATGAAAATGATTTATTTAGCACGAAAAACAGACATAACAGCACTCCGGATGCAAAAGCCACATGACACAAATAATTTGGCAGGAATTTTCCGGATGTTATAAGGAAAGTCCACGATTTCCACAATAAAAGTCCGGTCAAAAGAGCCAATCCGACGCATATTGTCAGCGGAATCCAGCTTTCAACCAAAGTCTCTTCCCACAGCACATATCCTATACCGTAGCATATAAATGCCACAATGATCAAAACTATGCACAAAATCTTTTTTCGCATAAATAAATTGTGTGTTCACCCATCTTTTACTAATTTTGCGCATGAAATCCGGCATAAGACAAACGGGACGTATGTCTTTTACACACGATTCCAAAGCCGATATTATCTGACATCAAAATTACTATTTTTCAAACAAAATGAAAACATCTGTTAAAAAAATTTTCATTGCTTGCGCTCTAATAATCGCTCCCACAATGGCGGCGAACGCGCAATTCAATTTAAAAAAGGCAATCGGTGGCGCGGCAAAAGCGGTTCAGGCTGTCACTCTCACAGATGAGCAAATGGCTGCCTACGTCAAAGAATCGGTTGACTGGATGGACAGAAACAACCCTGTCCTTCCTGAAGACGACCCCTATACCCAGCGCCTCAGAAAACTGACCGAGGGCATAACAGACGCCGACGGCATTCCTTTGAACTTCAAAGTATATAATGTCATTGACGTAAATGCCTTCGCTTGTCCTGACGGCAGCGTGCGAGTTTTTTCCTCTTTAATGGACATCATGAATGATGACGAGCTCCTCGGAGTCATCGGGCATGAGATCGGACATGTCATCAAGCGCCATTCAAAAAATGCGTTCAAGACACAGCTTCTCACCGGAGCCGCGAAAGACGCCGTGGCGTCCACCGGAGGCACGGCAGCCAAACTCACGGATTCTCAGCTTGGAGATCTCGGAGAGTCGCTCATCAATGCAAAATTCTCCCAGAAACAGGAGAAGGAAGCTGATGACTGCGGATACGATTTCCTTGTCTCAAAAGGAAAAAATCCATGGGGCATCGTGATGTCATTCGAAAAATTGCAGTCTATGGAAGGTGAGAACGCAAAACAAAGCTACATCTCCAAGATGTTCTCCTCTCATCCCGAGACCAAGGCGCGAATCGAAGCCATGACTAAAAGATGTCAACAAGACGGCTACACACGCCCGACAGAATAATTATAACGACAGATTATACATGATAAATCCGCGGTCCGATAAGAAAGGATCGCGGATTTTTCTTTTGTATTCCACGCGACAAACAACTATTCTGAGGTCAATCTCTTATCTCGCCAAAGACAGATTGACCGCTATTCCATAATTGGAATTTGTTGTGGGATAGGCAGTGCTTGACACAAGCGGCGTGTTGACCTGATGGTCAAAGAATGCCGACAGCGTTACCTTCTTGCTAAGTTGGTAGCTCGCCATGAGATTTATAGAGAACGTGCGGGTTCCCTGGGTTGCCTGTGTGTAGGCTGTCTCTATTCTTCTTATCAACGACAGATTGTTGCTGTAGGCGATGTCAAGGTTCACAGAAAGATCATTACTTATACCTCCTTGCTTGCTCCCGATTTTTATAATCCTGCTGAAATCCGCGACTTTCCATCCACCTCCTATAGAAAGCTGACGGCTTGTGGTCTCCACAACCTGCCCCGCCGATGAATTAAGATTCAACGTCCTGGCATCACGATATTCGGCATTCAGGGAAATGTCGTTCTTCAGGGTCATATTGACACCAATCAACGGAGCGAATTTCTCAGTTATAGCCACGGAAGATATGTTATAGGGTGATGACGGCACAGGCTGTCCCGTCAATTCATCGTAGGCGAATCCCATGGTGCCGTTGTCAATGGCAGCCCAGTTTAGAAAGCTTGAATAACCGCCGACGGAATAGGTACACTGATATGCATGGGAGACTGTAAATGATTTGAATATATTCCCCATATTGCCAAGCTGCATGAAACCGTCATACGTCACTCTCCAGTTCGGGCGCATTGATTCAAGTCCGGGGAAATGCCGCAATGTCACCTTCATCGGGTCATATCCGCTGTAGGCTGCAATAAATGCAGGGATCAGCACATCCGCGCTGGTGGGGCTTACACTGCCGATGACCGGATTATATGTCGTGCCGGCAAGAGGACTTCCTTCAAGGAAACCCGCATCGGGATATATAGAGCCCGCATAAGAAGCCTCTACCCTCTGTGCCACGAGCGGTATATATTCCAGAAATCTGGAAAAGGCGGCAGAGGCATATCCGTTTTCAGCTTTCGAGCCTCGCAACGCGCTTGCAAGAGCCACATGCGTGCGCACATAAGAGCCGGTATGGGTGGTCGGCATTCCCGAAAACATAAACTGCATCTGACGGGTGCGGTTGTCAGTAAGATTGCTGGTAAGCAGTATCCTCAGACCTTTCACAGGCTCAAGCGTCAATTCAAAATTAAACTCCTTTCCCTGATTCCACACCGCCGGCGATACCATATCTGAAGAAGTCAGAAGCCATCCACGGTCAAGAGCTTTCCTGACATATGAATCATCATAAAAACCAAAAGCGAAATCAAGACCCGGAGACATTGGTCCGTATTTATTGCTCTGTCCGAAAATATCGCCCACATTAGGCGCAAATTGTGGAAGATTCAATGAATGGGTCTCCCGCCATCTGAAAGAAAGACTCCTCGGCATCATCGCAAACCGAAGGGCATATTCAGCCATATCTTTTACAAAAGAATTTCCAGACTCTTTCCTGTCTTCCCTGACAGTAAGTTTTATATTGTTTGAGCCTCTGGTCAGGATCTCTATTGTATTTTCATCAATCACTTTTGTCTCTATTCTCAGCGGTTTCCCTCCTTCAACTGCATTTATCTTCAATTTTTTCGTCTTGAGATTATGCCTAACCCGAACAGTAGTATCCGGAGAAAGCGTTATAGCTCTCTCAAATTTCTTGACTGCGTTTCTCTGCTGCGTCTTTGATCCGGAAGCTCCTCGTGTCAGACGCGTGGTCTTCGCAAACCGTTTATTGATTGCCTGGAGATACTTGGACTTATTATACAATGTCTCGAAATTCAATCTTGCGTCAGCGTTCCAGGTTGTCTGGTTCTGGATACTGTTGCCCATATATATTTCATCCACCGTCGCGCCTTTATCCCATCTATAGGTGGAAGTATAACTTAACGAACCTGTCAGATAATCAAGCACCGGTATTTTGCTGAAAGGCGCACGATAGGTGCCGGTAAAAGTCTGGTTGTAGTTCCATGGGGTGCCAAGACCTTTGATAGAAGACCATACCGTGTCTTTCCATTCCCTGTATTTATCAGGAAACAGCTTTTTATTAACCGCACCTATGGTCTCCTCTATCCTCGCGGTAGTGTTGCTCGCAAACGAGAGGCTCAGCGACTGTATGATATTCCAGGTTACATTGAGCTGCCTGTCCCAAAGGAAATTTTTACTTACCTGCACGGGGAGCTGAAAATCTACGTCCACCTCACTTCTCGTCTGTTCCTCGTAATAGTAACGGGTGATATTGGTGAAGAATGTAAGATTATTGAACATCCAGTTTATTCCCCAGTCTCTGAAATATCTGGCAGTCTTTCCTTTTCCTTTTATAAAACTGAACGGCTTTATTGGCTTCACATACGGACTGTAGGCATATTGAAACGACCCACGGTAATCATACGTGTTCTGGTATTCGGTGGTAGGGTCCGTATTTTTTTGCTTGTTAAAAGAAAAAGACAACTGGAAGTTGGCGGGATCCCATGGCATGGGATTCTTGCTCTGCACATTGAATTTTATATTCGAGAGTGAAAAACTTTCCACAGCCTTCCTTGTCACGGCATATTGCCGTATCGAATCCTTTTCCTGTTTCCCGGCAGCAGCCTTCAACGCGTCTTTGAGCAATATATCCTGATCCAGAGGATTATACTTCGGCGTGGTACGTTCAGACGATCTGGAATAATATATAGGCGCGTTCAATTTAGCCGCGGAAGGGAACACTTTTCCGACATCTCCCTGCACAGCAAAATTATACTGGTCATAATCGTCCAGACGACGTGACGACAACCCCTGGTCGACACCCCCGAAACCGGCGGTCTCCTTGTGCATGGAGAAATTCATCATTCCAAGATCGCTCATGACAAGGTTGGCATTGACGTTTGCCGCCCATCCCCCGCTTTCGTTGAAATCTGTCACCCTCAGTTCATTCACCCATATAGTCCCGTTTTTCACTGAATTGGATTTGTTGCGTATCCCTATCAGCATGGTGCGCACATCACTGAGGCTTGGATTCCCGAGCACGCTGACGGTATTATGGCCATTATCCGGATCCCGTCTTGAGTACAGCGTCGTGAAATTCACCCCGCCGGCGTTCGCATTCCTGTCGCTGTTGCGTGCCACCTTAAGGTCAGTGAACACATCAAAATCTACATTCAAAAAATTGGAGATAGGCCAGACGATATTTCTATCCGACATAAGATAATTGTTGTAGCTTCCCGGAGGTGTGAGGCTCAACGGTATCTCATACTCGTAATAATTGTTTTTGACATCAGATCCAAGACGCACGAACAAAGCAAGATCCCCGTCCTTTAGATCGGTCATATCGTCAATAAACGCTTCCGCATGCACCCACATCTGCATTCTTTTGTAGATACGGAGATCAAGCTGGGTATTTTTATATGCACCCCTCGCATCACCGGGCTGAAGCCCTGTGACTTTCATCTGAAGCGACTGCTCGTTAAGCTGGGTAGCCTGAGACTGCCCCGGATCCTGAATTCGGCTGACATCCGGAGGAAGTACATAGTTCACAGGCTGACGACCGCTGTTTTCTTCGATATTCACTATCGACATATCGAGTTCTCCCTCAGCCGGTGAATCGTTTCTGCTGTTGAGGTTGAATTTATAATCGCGCCACTCCCCTCTGACAAGTTCAAGGGAAGCGAAACGCAAATGGGTCACCGCTCTGAAGCCTGTCATAAAAATACGGGCGAACCGAATTGTGGAAAAATCATTTATGCCACCCACGATTTTGTCAGGCTGGCTCAACGGTATCTTGAAAAGGTACCATATGGCGGTGGCAGGACCGTTTCTTGTATTGACCACCTTCTCCCTTCTGTCTGCCACATAGTTCTTTCCTACTTCCAGATCTTCCGGGCGCACCGACACTTTGTACTGGAAATATCTTTCATACTCATTTAGCGTATTGTCCTGATTTATGTCTTCCACATCAGGGACGCTTCTCGACGACTGATATTGCGGATTATCGCTTTGATCGGGCGACAATGAGTTACCCTCGACGCCGTTGTAATGCTTATAGCGGTCAAGAATCGACGTCTGATGCTCATCGTAATAGGGACTTCTATAAAAATGATAATTGTCGCCGGCAGGGTCATTCATAGGAGAAAAGGGATCTTCCTGCATCCTGGCTATCGTTGAAGCCGGCAGTTTTGAACGCAGTCCGTCAAGATAAGAGGCATACGAACCGAATGTGTATTCATCCTCATTCGGGAGTCCGTCCAGTCCGACATCCTGCATGGGTCTTGCATTCGCTGCATTTTCAAAAGCATATGTCAATGAGTTTTGTGTACTGACTCTACCCCATTCGGTCTCAGTTATAAATTGATAATTTCCATCGATTGGTATCCCGTTTTCATAGCTCTTCATACCATCCTTTAAAATATCCTCGCTTATTTCACCGAAATTGAAGTAGAGGTCGCCACCTTCCGTGTTGGGATTATCAGGGTCGAGAAACGGGTCAAGCAGCCAAAACTGCAGATATTCGACATTAGACGATTCAAAGTTCGTATTGTCTATTTTTCTCATGATCCCACCCCATCTGCGTTCAGGGAAAAGAAGATCACCGTTGTCGTCTATATTCTCGGAATCAAGATTATAAGGTCCACGCTCGGTCGGATAAAACGAAAGATTAAGGGTCTGCACATAATTCGTCTCTCCATAGATCACGTCTCTGCCCGGATATATCTCATCCACCGTCACTTCCCTGACATAGGGATTCGAGAGCTGTTTAAGATCGTTCCGCAGATAGCCCGGAAGCATGGATGAATTTTTCTGAGTCCATATCCTGTCGATATAATTCCACGCAAGAAGCGCCCGGTTCTTGCCATAATTCACATTGTTTGACAATGCAGCTTCCGGGAAAAGCGCATCCGCACCCGAATCGTAAGGGGTGGAGGCAAGCGTCCATGAATATGGATTCCTCATGTCGATACCGGTCTGCGTACTCTCGAAATCATCAATATATGACGACCCTTTCGCGGAGCCCGTTTTCTGCCGCCCGGGCAAGAGACCGGCAAATTCGGCGTTGACTCTGAAAGATGACGGTGATACGGCATTGACCGTAGGCACTTTGTTGAGAAGATTTGTCAGCCACATGAAGTCTTTGTTATAACTTAGGTTCATGCCGAACATGGTGTTGTTGATTACCTCATCTCCGATATTCACTTTTTCAGTCAACGCTTTCTCCGAGAAATGCAGCAAAGTTCCCCCTAATGTGAAATCTTTATTGAACTTGTATTGTGCATCCAGTCCCAGAAGCGTCTTTCGCTGCATGCTGTAAAGTTCCATATTCTCAAGCGACACGCTTACATTTGTGCCTGAATCGATTATGCTCTGGTTGATTATCGTGACAATGCCGTTGCTATAGTCCACTGTATAATCGCTGTTCTCTGTAAGCACTACCCCTCCTGCAGTGACAACTACCGACCCCCTTGGCACATTCATGGCATTCAGCCTTATCTGTGCTCCGCTTGACGCCTGATACTCACCTTCAAGAGTAAATTTATTTTTATCCGCGAACTGTGCCGCGACAACCAGCGTGGAATCATACAGCTCCTTATAGACATACGGTTCGGCTAAGACAGGATTGCCGATCCTGCGCTCAAGATTCGAGCCGAAAGGCTCCGCCACCGGAAAAATGATATTTCCGGAGGTGGGCTGCACCGTGTAGTCTTCAATATAATCAAAAAAACCGTCCGGATTTGATTCCTGATTCGAGTCAAGTCTGTCAAGATTCATCAACTGCAGCAAAGGGACATTGGAGACGGTACTGACAGGAAGATAGTTGATCTCTATGCCTGTGGTATCGCTAAGATATTTGATGTTAAGCTTGAAATTCTTCTTCTGAAGCTGGTATGCTCCCAGCGAATAGACATTTTTCATCATAAGCTTCCACATCGGCAATGTCGGGGAGATGGTAGTGCCTCTTAGCATTTTGAGATACAGGCACTGGGATGTGGTTGTCACATCGCTTGAAAATTCACCAACCTGATACACCTTACCCTGGTAGGTGTATTCATATGCTACGGCAAGCACCTCAT
Source organism: uncultured Porphyromonadaceae bacterium (assembly GCA_947174235.1). GTDB lineage: Bacteria > Bacteroidota > Bacteroidia > Bacteroidales > Muribaculaceae > Lepagella. The sequence goes on from CAMWID010000015.1 coordinate 44,672, forward strand.
CGCTGTTAAGCCTTGACTTCAGAGAGATATATCCCAACGTAGGGTTGAGTGTATATTCCGACGACTTCAACAGTCGCGCGCTCTCCACCTTCTCATAATCCTCTCCCCCTTTTATCCCGTATGCCTGCAATGGCGCGAGAGCCTGCGTGACCTCATTGATGTTGCGTGCGCCGGGATATTCCGACTTAAGCACATCAAGAATATTGTTAGATCTGTTGGAGGGAACCTGCTCCGACAGATCGGGGCGCCAGTAATCATTGGCAAGGCGGGTGTTCTCTCCGAGATCCATAAATCCCACAAAGTTACGAGATTCATCATAACGTCCGCTCTTGTTCGTGAGCCAGACCTCTATCCGGGTGATTGTTATGCCTGAGGTGACATGGGGGAGCGTGGCGGCAAATCTGTCGTAATTGTCATAGAAATACTGGGAAAGGAAAAAATGACGGTTGGCGTCATAATTATCCGCCTTTATTGAAAACGAAGTGGTCTGGACACCTCCCTGCGTGCTTACGGATTTTGATTCACTGTTCTGCTGGCTTAAAAGCCCTGTCAGAGTCAGTTTGCCGAACTGTAGTTTCGTCTTGATACCAAATAGCGACGTTCCCCCTTTGATAAGGCTTGATCCCGTTGTCATGCTGACATTGCCTGCCTCTATACTCTTGATGATCTCATCCTCCTTCCCTTCATAGGTGAGTTTGAGGTTCTTGGAGTCAAAATCAAAAGTGGCGTCAGTGTTGTAGTTCATATTAAACTTCATCTTGTCGCCTACAGACGCCGCCACGGTTGCCTGGATCTTTTGATCGAAGCTGAAAAATGTTCGCCTACGCGATCTAAGCGAAAGTGATGGATTATCGGTCTTGTTGCTCTTTACTCCCATCGACAACTGCACCGATCCCTGTGTCGAGAGACGCACTCCTCCGGGACCGAAGACTTTCTCAAGCGGTCCGAGCGCGAAATTCATATCAAACAGATTGAACGCCTGGTTATCCCTGTTTTCAAAACCTTCGGCATTTCTGTCGCGGAAATATCCGAACATCTCTTGCCGTGTCACCATGGCATTATACTGTTCGGGTGTCATCATATACGGAGTGACTATATCCCGGTCTCCGACACGCGTGCGCAACACGTACATTCCAAGCAACGGATCGTATTCCGCCCCTGTTGTTATGTTGGACGGGTCTGCAAGATCGGCGGCATATTCCCTGCCGGCATAGTCTTCATATCCCCTCGGCAAAGTAGGATGTACCGGAGACTGCATCATGACACTGTCCGGAACGCGTGCCATTTCCGGGATTCTGTGTTCCGGAGGAGGCGCGATCTTGCTTGTCCGGTATTGACCTGACGACAACATCGACACTGTCAGCGTCACCAGCGACACTGACAAAATCAGACTTATTTTCCAGACAAGTTTCTTCCTACATCTCATTTCAGAGCATCTTGAGTGCAAGCTTTATCGCTTTCTCAGTGCTCAGGGTTGGGTCAGTCGCAAATATTTTCTTCAATGCCTTCTGGCTCTGCTGGGCAGTGAAGCCAAGCATTACAAGAGCGGCCATAGAATCTTCATAAACCTCTCCGGCAGCCGGAGCACTTTCAATTAACGCCGCGCCGGAGCCTTTTATTTTATCTTTCAGATCTACTATTATACGCTGGGCTGTCTTTCCACCTATTCCCTTGACCGCTTTCAGGGTCGTATCTTGTCCTGACGCTATCGCACCTTCAAGCTGGTCTGCCGTCAATGACGAAAGTATAAGGCGTGCCGTATTGGGACCGACGCCGCTCACTCCTATCAGCAATCTGAAAAGCTCCCTGCTCCTTTTTGTCAGAAAGCCATACAACAGATGGGCATCCTCCCGAATTGATTCATGCACATATAATTTCACTTTCTCCTTACCGGCGCTTCCGTTTAATTCGGCATAATCTATGAGAGTGATATTTATGTCATATCCCACACCACATGTGTCAATCACAGCTGTCGTCGGCTGCAGTTCGGCTACCGTTCCGCTTATATAGTCTATCATATTTCCGTCTTTTGTGCAAAACTAATAAATTCCCCTATCTTTTACAACTGTCTGTCCTAAATTTTTCGTACCGGGATTGTCACTTGAAAATGATTTTGTAATTTTGCAGCATGATTCAATCGTTCAACTCATCTTTACTTGAAAACGCCGTCGAGGAGCTTTCCAAACTTCCGGGCATAGGCAGGAAAACCGCCCTCAGACTCGCCCTTCATATGCTGAGGCGCGACGAGTCGGAAGCGGTGGCGCTCGGAGAAGCCATCATCAGGATGCGCAAGAATATCTCATATTGTTCACGTTGCCACAATATAAGCGAACAGGAGGTATGTCCTATATGTAGTGATCCCCGACGGGACAATTCCATCGTCTGCGTGGTGGAGAATGTAAAAGATGTCATCACGATAGAGTCCACACACCAGCATCCCGGATTATATCACGTGCTCGGTGGAGTGATATCTCCCCTTGACGGCATTAGCCCCGCCGACCTTGAGATCGACTCCCTGGTCAAAAGAGTAGGCGATGAAAATCTCAAGGAAGTTATCCTCGCCCTCAGTCCCACCATAGAGGGCGACACAACAAACTTTTACATCTACCGCAAGCTTGCAGACCTCCCGGTGAGGGTCACAATGTTGGCACGCGGTCTCAGCATAGGAAACGAGCTGGAATATACCGACGAACTGACTCTCGGCAAATCCATTCAGAACCGCGTGCTTTTTTCATCCACTTTTCCAAAACACTAAAATTTATGTTACATTCCAACAGACTGCATTTACGCGCTCTTGAGCCGGGAGATGCCGATTTCATGTTTGAAGTCGAAAACGATGCCGAAGCCTGGCGTTACAGCGACACTATCGCCCCGCTGTCGCGCCGCATATTGCGTGATTACGCTCTCAATTACGACGCTGATCCTTTTTCTGCCGGACAGCTGAGGCTGATAATCACGGAAGAGGGCAACAATATGCCTGTAGGGATAGTTGACCTTTATGAATTGTCGCAACGCCATCTCCGCGCTTTTATCGGCATTTATATCTGTTCTGATTTCAGGAGAAAGGGATATGCCGAAGAGACATTACACCTTATCGAGGAATATGCCCGGAACACTTTGCATCTCCATCAGCTCGGAGCAAAAATTGAAGAAAACCATTCCACCGCTGTCAGATGCTTCGAGAATCTCGGCTACAAGCTCAGCGGCAGACTTGAGGAATGGCTCAGTGCTCCCAACGGCAAATATTCCAATATGCTGATCTACACCAAGGCACTGAAATGATAATCCGGAGGTTTAGTTGCTCATAGGATCCTGAGGCACCACGAGCCAGCTACGATAAGACTCTCCAAGACGTTTCACCTCACGCCGCCAGTAATCGTTTTCTGATCCTGTCAACAACTCCCGGGAGTTTCCCGGTCTCCCGACAGCCCATGAATGACGGCTGATCTCTCCTTCAAGCTGTCCGTAGGACCATCCGCTGTAGCCCAGAAAAAAACGAAGTCTCCCCTCCGCATCCCCTCCATCTTCCATATATTGAAGAATCTGTTCGACATCTCCTCCTACAAATATTCCGGGCGACACCTGCGTGGCTCCCGGAATCATGTCTCCGAGAGTATGCAGAAGAAACAGTCTCTCCAGATCTACCGGGCCTCCGAAATATATAGGGATCTCCGCTCCCGGCTTCCAGCCGGGCATAAGGTCTTCAAATTTAAGGCGCGTCGGCTTATTGAGGACAAGTCCGAGATGGCCTTTTGAGGAATCCCTGTCAAGAATCATCACCACCGAACGGCGGAAACAGGCATCTTCCATCATAGGATCGGACACAAGAAGGGAGCCCCTTTCGGGAACCTCAGTAGAAAAATTATTATATAACAGGTTGTGCAGATTCATCAGCTGAAACGTTTATAATCTAACATGGGGACACGGATCCTTCCGCTACCCGACAAACTTCTATATCTCTAAAACAATTCCAGCACGAGTTTTATTATAATGAAAGTATTGAAATTCGGAGGTACCTCCGTCGGCTCTGTAGAGAGTCTGAGAAATGTCAAAGACATCGTGGAGTCGATCAACGGTCCTGCAGTTGTCATAGTGTCGGCGTTAGGCGGACTCACAGACCAATTGATAGCCACCGCCAGAGCCGCAGCCGCCAATGATCCCTCATATATGGACTCCATGCAATCCATACGTTCCCGGCACCTCGCGATAATCGACAATGTGGTTCCCGAAATCGCCCGGCAGGAAGTGACAGACAAGGTCTCCGGACTTTTGTCGGATCTTGAACGCATGTACTCCGGAGTATACCTCATCCGCCATCTCCCCCAGATGACTCTTGACATCATTGTCAGTTTCGGAGAAAGGATGTCATCCGTGATTGTCGCCGCCATGATAGATGGGGGAAGCCGCCACGACTCTCTCGGCTTTATCAAAACTGAAAAATGGTATGACAAAAACATCGCCGACCAAAAACTCACTACAGAATTGATAAGACAGGAATTTTCCCGTCCTTTCAAATATGCGGTAGTGCCCGGATTTATTTCCACAGACATAAACACAGGCGACATCACCAATCTCGGACGCGGCGGAAGCGACTTCACCGCAGCCCTGGTGGCAGCCGCGCTTGACGCGGAAGTGCTTGAGATATGGACTGACGTCGACGGATTCCTTTCAGCTGACCCGAGGATCGTGTCAGACGCCGTGCTCGTGCCGCATATGACGTTTATCGAAAGTATGGAATTGTGTTCCTACGGCGCGAAGGTGATCTATCCGCCAACTATCTATCCGGTTTTCCACAAGAATATACCCATAAGAATCCTCAACACTTTCAATCCTGCAGCTCCGGGCACATTGATCACCGATTCCCAGTGCGACGGAGATCTTAAGGTGAAAGGTATTTCCGCCATACGCGACACGTCTCTTTTCCACATTGATGGAAACATATCCGGAAAACTTAAAAACACCGTATCCCGCACATTCAACGCGCTCGCAAAAAAAGGAGTCAAGGTTTTCAATGTGTCAAGGAATGATGCAAGACCGGGAATGTCGTTTGCCGTGGCAAAGGGAGACGCCGACGTGACATATGATCTTCTCTGCCGGGAGTTCGCGCCCGAGCTTTCAAAAGGCACCGTCTCCCGTCCTGAGCGTATAGACAACGTTGCGACCATAGCGGTGGTAGGGGAAAACATGCGTGACAATTCAAGACTCGGCGCAAGGATACGCCATACGCTTTCCCGCGACGGAATCCGTGTTGAAGGATATTCCGAAGGCGCGTCTGACACCACCATGGCTTATGTCGTGGACGCGGACAGGCTTGACAATGCACTCCGACACATCCACACGCTCGTGTTCTGACACAGTTTTGATGTTTTGATTGCGGATCTTGAATATATTTATTAATTTTGCAAGCATGGATATAAAGAATGCCAGATATGAGATAAGCAGCTCAAAGGTTGAGCAATGTCCTGACACCAATGTGCCGGAATATGCTTTTATAGGCAGGTCAAACGTAGGCAAGTCTTCGCTTATAAATATGCTCACACGTAGCCGCGGATTGGCAAAGACGTCCCAAAAACCGGGCAAGACATTGCTGATAAACCATTTCCGCATCAATAACGGAGCTTTCTATATCGTCGATCTTCCCGGATATGGATATGCCGCAAGAGGAAAAGAGCAGCGTGAGGATTTCAGGAGGATGATAGAATCTTACATCCTTCACCGCCGGCAGATGGTTCTTCTTTTCGTGCTGATCGATATCCGCCATGAGCCGCAGAAAATCGATATGGAATTTCTGGACTGGCTCGGTGAGAACGAGGTTCCCTTCGCCATCGTTTTCACTAAAGCTGACAAACTCGGCACTAATGCCGGAGCCGCCAAGGTGGAGGAATATAAGAAGGAACTTCTGAAAAAATGGGAAGAGCTTCCTCCGGTATTCGTCACCTCGTCTGAAAAAAACACCGGACGCGACGACATCCTCGACTACATAGAACAAATAAACAAAGATATCGAGGCAGCTGACAGGGAAGAGAATTAATATCTTCCATGCAACCGGTTCCAACAATTAACTTGACACCAAAGAATGAATTTAAAAAAGCTTATAAACGGCAACAGCCGCTTCGCCGAGATTGTCCGCTTCGGATTGGTCGGAGCATTGGCTACGGTATTGCAATATGTTTTCTATGTGATATTCGTGCATGCTGTCGGAGTCAAGGCGGTTCCGTCTTCAATGATCAGTTATGCGTTAAGCTTCGTTGTCAACTTTTTTCTTTCAAGTTACTTCACGTTTCACACTCGTCCTGATGCTAAGAAAGGTGTCGGTTTCACCCTCAGCCATCTGTTCAACATGGGATTGCAGACCGGTCTGGTCGCAATATTCCAGCAGATTGTGGGAAAGACCCTCGCCCTTCTCCCGGCAATGGCGATATGCATCCCCGTAAATTATATTCTCGTGCGATTCGCGTTTACAAGCAAAATATTTGGAGGAGCCGGAAAGGCGAAAAAACGCAAGGATCACGCCAACTCATCATGTCAGACTTCGGAATCGCTGCTTCAGGAAGACGAAGCCTTGCTGAAATGACATTTTGATTAGAGTACGTGACATTTACGCAAATGCTGTAGAAATATTCACATGTAATTAGTCAAAAACAATTTAAACTTCAAACATATAAACCGACATAAACATAATGGAAAAGATTGCGATGGCTGCCGACCATGCGGCTTATGAACTTAAAGAGATAATCAAAGAATACCTGATATCAAAAGGGTACGAAGTGGAAGATTTCGGCACACACTCTGCTGATTCTTGCGACTACGCAGACTTCGCCCATCCTGCGGCAAAAGCGGTAGAAAACGGTGAGTGCGCCTTCGGTATCGCCATGTGCGGCTCCGGCAACGGAATACAGATCACTCTTAACAAACATCAGAAAATACGTGCCGCACTGTGCTGGCTTCCCGAACTCGCCTCTCTTGCCCGCCAGCACAATGACGCAAATTTCCTTGTCCTTCCGGGAAGGTTCATTTCCGTTGAAAACGCCAAAGATATTGTAGACGCATATCTTGATGCTAAATTTGAAGGAGGAAGACATGCCCGGAGAATAGCGAAAATACCGGTATGCCCAAATATTGATGTCGAAGGGGAAACAATGTGATCCATGAACGGGATTGACACCTCTTTCCGGATTAAACTGTCCGGTCTTCGTTTTTACGCTTTTCACGGAGTGCTCCCTCAGGAACAGAAAGTGGGCAACGAGTTCATTGTGAATGTGGCGGTGTCTATACCTTTTGACAACGCCATCTTAGACGATGAACTGGAAGCCACAATTTCTTATGCCGACATTTACGACATCGTGGCGGAAGAAATGTCGCACGCCCGAAAGTTGCTTGAGACAGTGGCAGCCACCATCTCAATCAGATTGAAAGAAAAATGGCCCCGCATTTCAAACGGAACGATAAGCATTTGTAAATCAACTCCTCCGATCGCTGGAATCACGGGCAATTCTGAAGTTGAAATTATTTTTTAAAATTTTTCTTTAAAAAATTTTGCATTATCAGAAATTAGTCGTAACTTTGCACTCGCAAAACGGAAACGAATTGCAGTAAAAACAATGGCTCCTTAGCTCAACTGAATAGAGCATCTGACTACGGATCAGAAGGTTGCAGGTTTGAATCCTGCAGGAGTCACA
>CAMWID010000016.1 GCA_947174235.1 uncultured Porphyromonadaceae bacterium
GCCGTATTAGAACCGATTTTAGCCGACCTCGACCGATTGTGGGAAATGCGTCACTGGATACCAAACCCAGGCGAACCGATAAAAAGTAATTCAAAATAGGGATAATTGATGGCACATACCATTGTCAAAACGTTGTGTTTTAATTTTAAGCCCCTTATCTATGCTTAATTGAACTAAATCCAGTCTCATTAAAAGACTTTTAGTAACTACTCTTTTTGCGTCTTTGAAAACCAACGATTGCAATAAATAATTTATTTCCTTGCTGTTAATAGCCGATAAGATATTATTTGCTTCCTCTAAGTTGTCAAAGTCAAGTTGATAACACGTGTCATCAACCATAATGGGCTTCTCATCTAACTGAGACACAAGAATAAACTTAATGGTTTTATATAATGAAGAAACAACTATTTTATAGGGCTTGAATGAATAATCTCCTATTCCAAAAATGCTAAATCTATCTTTACCTTTATAGATACTACTTTTCCTACTTGAAAATGCGTATTCGTGTTTAGATAAATAGGCATATGCAAGAGGATGGGAATATTTTAATACTGACGTATCGTCGCCTGTTTTTCGTTGTGGTACTATTATAAATTTTCTACAAATTTTGTCTCCATAATTATATATATCAGAACTTTTTAACAATGGATATATTAAATCATCCTCTATATTGACTATTTCTCCTAACCCATTTATATATGAGCCGTCAGAAAATGTTAACTCTAAAACTGATGCGCAGTCGTGTTTAATGCCAGAGCGCCACACATAAGATGAGACACTATCATATTTAGAGACATCTCTATATAATTTTGTATCAGAAACAAAAGATTTATTAACCCAGCCGTATTCTCGAATATATGAATTTGTATAGAAATCTAAAACCTTACATGTAAAAGATGGAGAGCAATCAAATTGTGCAAAAAAGCAGGATGCATCTACTGAAACGTTAAACTCCGAAGACGCATCTATTAATCGTTGTTCAATGTTGCCTATATGAAATTCCTCAGAGTTTTGCTTTACTAAAATATTACGAATTACAGAGTTTTTGAGGAGGAAGGAGATTCCGCCACTATTTAATTGTGATAAATGTAATAATTGTAATGTAATAAACTCGCTTATATCGAAATTGCTTTTACCTGTAATTGCATCAATGCCTTTTAGCCCATAAATATTACTTTTGGATGGAACATTAAGAGAATTGTTTTTTCCTTGTCGACTGTTGGTTACCCAAGGTGGATTTCCTATGACAGCCATATTCCATGACATTTGTTTGCACTTCTCTATTATGGGAGTAAAGTTAAATTCAAAAAAATTAGCATTATATATATATATATCGGGACGACTTTGTAATGGAGTATTTAATGCATCGAGTAGTAATTTTAGTTTTAATTCAATAGTATATTGACGATTAATCTCTATTGCATGAATCTCTTTTATATTTTGAAATTTGATTAGTGCAGATAACACAAATGCACCAAGTCCACACGTAGGCTCTATTACTATATCTGGACTGCCATATTTTGACAGATGAATATCACATACCTTTTCAGCCAACGCTATTGGCGTCTGCCAGTCACCATAAGAAACACGATCTTCGCATACCAAGTTAGATTTGCCTTCATGTAGATATACAAATTCAGATTTCTCATTTTCGGACGAGAAATAGTCAACTATACCACTTAGTTGTTTAATAATAAAATTTGCATCGGTGTAGCAAACACCACGTATCTTTTTTAACAACGTATTCACTTGTCAAACTTTATTATCTGTCTTATACCTATTACGTTATCATTCAAAGAAACAATACGACTGTACTGAAGCCTCCATTGAAGAGCATTAGATATTGTAAGATATCCGATTTGAGGGGGATTATTAAGAATCTCCCCTGCTATCTTGTATAAAGTAACTTCGTCACTTGGTATATTGTGGTCTACCAAGAAGGCAAAAACATCATCTTGGTTACCTTGATTTGAAATTATTTTGTGAATTCCTGTTGTAGTCTGGAAATCTGCAGTTCGACTTTTGTCAATAAAACTACATGATACAAATTCCAGCATACCCTTTTTGCTTTTTGAATCATCATGTTTCTTATAGACAAAAACCAGCAAATTATATCCCAATCCAAATATCTTCTGTTTGCTGTCTTTGAAAGGGCAACTTGATTGGGGCTGCTTTATTGATGTAACTTTGATATCAGTGTTTACAGATGGCAAATCCAGTCCACTTGTAGAATTACCAACAGTTAAATCATATCGATCCGCTAGATATTGTTGAAAAAGATGTTCAACAAATGTGCCAACAGCTTTTCCATCTGTAACACCATATAATTCAGGTCTGTAAACACCTGTATTATTTGCACAGAATTTTTCGGCCTCATTTATGAGAGATTCTATCGTCAACTGTTTCTTCATAAAACAAAGTTAAAAAGAATATCTGACACGGGTAGTGTTTCACTGAGTGTGTCTGAGACGAGTTCCCTCAAGCCTGTAGACCTCAGATGACGATGCAAATATAATTGTTTTTTCTCATACTTAAAATTCAATTTGCAAAATTAATAAAAATTGTGAAAGTCAATATGGAATCGGCAAAAGAAAATAAAGGCAATTAACCACCTTCATTAGGAATCTTTATTTTTAGAAACTGTTTAAAATTTATTTTATCTTGTCATTGAGGTCTTTACCAGCATCTTTATGATATTTATTCAGTCATTATGGAACCCCATGACTCCTTTATAAATATCAAAAATCTGCCTGACAAATCCTCTCAATTCCTTCGACAAATAAATTTAAACAGTTTCTTAAAGCAGAATAGAAAACTGAAGAACCATAAAAAGCCACAAGTGCACACACTTATGGCTTTTTCAAGACAATAATTTTCAATGCTTTAAAAATTTATCATTTTTTATTTTGGGACATCACCCTTCCATCTTTCATAATCGACCTCATCAGGCAGGTTTTGAAGGAATTTTCCAAGATTTGTTGTCTTTGGCTGCATCCCTAATTTATGCCGTATCGACCAACTGAGATTATACTGACTTTTAAAACCGCTTATAAGTTTATACTCTTCTCCTGTCACGCCGCACATCATGGCGCACATATAGCGCAGCTCATGCACGGTGAATTTTCCTGATTCCTTATATTTGATCATCGACGCGTTCCCGTAGGCTATGGTATCCAGAAGCATACTCCAGGGGATATTTTCAATCGGAACGGGATCATTATTATCAGTATCCCGTGCCGATTCATGCGCAATCAAGACTTCCGCCAATAGATTATGGTGAAGGGTCTTGATTTCTTCAATATTCATTGTGCTGCCCGCAACGGCATACAACAACTTTGAGAGCACCGTCAGCGCGATGCCACGTTTTGAAAATGATGAAATTTTTCTTCGTGCCATTTTTTATTGCAAAATTAGCACATAAAACTTTCATTTCAATATAAAAAGTTTCATATGTCAATTTTACAATTTATTAATTTACAATTAAATATATTTTTTAAAACAAAAATTTTCGGACAGCAAACCCAGTACTTTCATACTCCGGCAAGATCATAGGTCATTTGCTCGTGTTTGGCTCGGAGGGAACACCCCGTGAATTACTTTCAATACAATAGTTTGAACCTGTGGCAATCAATGGACTGATTGTCTCAAAATTTGGGAGGGGTCAGTGTTTGGGATGGAGATGGCAATGCATCAGGTTGCCTTCCGAATCCCGCAGATGCATTCCGTTGCCTTCACAATACCTCCAGAATGAACAGTCGGAACAAACACCCCGTCTCATCCACGTCCGGTCGCGATATTGCTGATAACGGTTTTCCCACACGTCCCAGAAGTCGTCTTCATAAATGTTTCCCTGACGATAATCGGCACGTATGCTCGGACAGGCACCTATCCCACCGTCAAGCAACACGGAAGCCACACTCACCCCTGCCCGGCAATCGAAAAAATGATCCCTTACCTCTCCTTCATATCCAGCCATAAACCCCTCGCAGCAGAACGATGGATGTATCCTCCCTTCCTTGCGCGTATCCACAATAAAACGCATCAAACTTTCAACCTCCTCCCCGCTCAATTCAAATTCAGGATAAAGCGCGGCACGTCCTGACGGGAAAATGGTGAACAGACGCCACTTCCTTACACCTGCATCAATCAACAACTCTTTCAATTCTTTAAGATGAGGCAATGACTTCCGGTTGACACAAGTAACTACATCAAAATTCAGGTCTTCTGCCTTAGCCACCATCTTTATGGCTTCATAGGCACGTTCGAATGAATTTGGATTATTCCTCATCCAATTGTGAGTTTCCTCCAGTCCGTCAAGACTTATCGCAATGTTATGAAGACCGGCACGACGCAGACTTTCAAACCGGCTTTCGGTCAATATCAATCCGTTGGTCACTATCCCCCAGGGAAATTCACGGTCATAAAGCTGACGCCCCACATATTCTATATCTTCCCTCACAAGAGGTTCACCGCCCGTGATGACAATGTTGACAATATGCGGGTCAACATGAGGGATAACCGCATCTATCACCTTCAAAAAATCTCCTGCAGGCATATCGGGAAGCAAGGATGAACTTTTGCAATCGCTTCCACAATGTCGGCAAGCTAAATTGCAACGCCACGTACATTCCCAGAAAATTTGCCGGAGGGGATGTTCCCTCCGGCGGTCAAGCTTAAGCCTGCGGTTGAGTTCCAAGGCAAGTCGTTGTTTTAAAGATATATTCTTCATTCTTCACTTTTCTTTTTCAATTTGAAATCGACTGTAGCGTCGGCATGCCCTACATTCCAAATATTATCCTTGTTTCCCCCCTTATATTCCATTTTTGTCACGATGGAATCCGCGTCAAGCTTCTCCTCGGTGGCGGGAAGGCACACCACTTTCATATCTCCCGGACTTGTAGTAGTATTTTCTACTTCATACTCTCCGTCAGCCCCTGTGACTACCTCACCATATGACCATACACCGGATGGTATTTTAGAATCGGTCACTCTTATTGTAGCACCGGCTACAGCTTTCCCATCTTCAGAAGTAACTTTCCCTTTGATCTTGAAAGACCCGATAGGAGTACCGTACATACATAAATCACTATTTCCGGGTTCATCGGATGAGCATCCGACGCCAAGCAGAGCCAATCCTATGGCAGATAATTTAGAAATCAGTTTCATTGATCTTTATTTTTATTCTTCAATTTGAAATCGATAGTAGCGTCGGCTTCTCCTTGATACCATCCATTACCTTTATCGCCATTGATATATTTCATATCAACAATAGTAGAGTCAGCTTCAAGGTTTGAATCCTCAGGAATGCACACCACTTTTAGTTGTTTGAAACTGCCCAAGCCATCTAATGTATAATTCCCAGACTCTTCCGTCTTTGAAATTGCAATAGGATAGACACCGGAATATTGTTCAGGAACTGTGACCCTTACCTCTGCATTCGGCACCTCTTTACCATTCTCAGTAGTGACCTTCCCTTTGATTTCAAATCTTCCGGTAATCACGCCATACATACATATTACTTCATCACTACCGGGTTCATCGGAGGAGCAGCCGACACCAAGCACAGCGAGTCCTGCTGTACAAAGCCTTGAAAACAATGTGAATTTTTTTAGTTTCATTTTCGTCATTCTAAATTCAATATTCTATTATTAGGATAAAGAAATACCCGAAATACTGCATGGGGTTTCTAAAAATTAAACCGGAAACCTATCGGCAAGGAGAATCCCCACGGGTTGTCTGTCCATGAATTAGGCACATCAAAATCATGATCGAAATGATACTGCAACGTTGGCTCAAGGAAAATCTCTACCCGACGTGACAACCGGAACGACACACCATAACTTGCAGACAGCGACCATACCACAGATGAATCAAACTTTCCTGACATTAAATCGGGAGAAGAAGAAACCGCATCGACATCCGCTCCCGAATATACGGGAATATCCACCTCGCCTCCAATTGAAGCGTACAGTCTGAACCTGCCAAAGGTGTATGTCTTAAAATTCAATTTCAACGGTATCCCTATATAATGCCAATAGCAATGGCTCCTGGCTCGCGAAGTCTCGAATGTGGAGTGAAGATACGTGTAGGTCAACCCACTTTCCACACTCAAATTTTTGGTGAAGGATTTATTTACATTTAGCGAGAAAGATATAGGGAGATAGTTATGATGACCTACATTCTTATAATTCTGATAACCGGTTGAAAAACGCGTCGGCAGATATGTCTGTTCCTGCTTATCGTCGGGATCCGGCTGATTTATATTGTCTCCCGGATTAGCGTAATTAAAATCATCACCTGTACCTCCGATATAATCGAAACTTAATAATCCCGGATTCAAACCTATTCCTACCGACCATTCACTACGTCTGAATTTTCTTATGACATCATCGTCAAGATATGCGTATTTCACATCTTCTCCGGAATATAGAAGAGTATCTCCTGCAACCGATTCTTTTCTGTCAGACGCTATCAATCTATCTAAAGAAACCGGTCTGTCAATATTATCTGATATGGAATCGGTTGCTATACGGACTGATTCCGTCGGGAATTCCTGATCTTCAACACTATTATTTGTCGTCACTGCCGGAGCATTGACATTTGAAATAGCAACAGTAGCCGGCAGACCGTTTATATTGCCGTTAGAAATTGTAGTAGAGGCAAGAAGAGGATTGCCATTGTTTTGATTTGCTGATATTGTGTCAGGATCCAAAGTTCGGTATTCCCTGTTTTCCTCCTTCTCTGAAAGAAGTTCCAATGACTTATCTTGACCGGAATTGTGGTTTCTCCAAAATATCCATCCGGCTGTGGCTACTATAAGCAACAGAGAAAAAACACCCGCTTGTTTTCTATATTCCACTATCAGCCTACGCATCATCAGTTTCGCGTGAAAAAGTTGAGAAGATGACGAGTTGGGTGCTATACCGAGAAGTTTTGCTATCTCCTTATGCGATTTATTTTCAAGCACGGCAAGCCGGAAAACTTTCTGATACCCTTCGGGCAATTTCTTTATCAAAGACTCAAGCACATCCAGATCGATGACGCTCTCTAATTCCGGAGTGTCTTCTATTTCCGGAAGATCATGAAGCATCTGAGCCACATCCTGTGTGTGCAGAAACTGAAGGGAAAGGTTCTTCATTATAGTGGCAAGCCAATATTCAATACGCTCGGGATCGCGGAGAGATCCAAGGCGCGTCAACGCTACAATAAAACCGTCGTGAAGAATGTCTTCAGCATCTTTATGATTGTAGATATAGCAGCGGATCACATTCAACATGCGTGGTGCAAAACGGATGTAAAAGAGGTTTAGCGCCTCTTTATCGCCCGCTTTGCATCCTTCTATGAGTTCGTGGTTATCGATATGCAGATTATGGTTCACAATATATAGACACAGAAATACCCGAAATACTGCATGGGGATCAAAAAAATTTTTCAATCGCGCCGACAAAATCGACTGTTACGGGTTCGGACTACCCGCCGATTCTTTGGCACTGCAAGCCGGTTAAGACCGCGAAATTTTAAGGAACGCTTAGATCCCGGAGTAAACAAATATCTGGGAACGGGATCTTAATGAGTACAGAACAAGATATGACAGTTTAATTTACTGTTCAGAAAACGTCTTCTTCGCCTCTTCTTCGCCTGAAATGTTAAATGCCATAAAAAAACCAAATTAAATTTGGAGTTTTCTTAATAATATTATAATTTTGCGCCACTAAACTTTCTCCGGATGAGAAGATTACCTTACAAATCTCCTCTCCCGGGAAGAAAAATCCGAATATGTCCGGAAAAATTCCGGAGTTCGGCTTGCTTTTTCTATCACAAAAATCTCCACTGTCCGGCTTTCCATATATCCGGATATGACAACTGAACCTACATAAGAATCCGATATGATACGTTGCATACATACAACTATCGGCTTACAGTTATTCCACAGATGCATGATAATATTGTTGATCATGCTTTCACAAATCTCATATGCCGTGGCGGGCAATCAGAAGCTGATGCCTGACACAACCGACATGTACAGACTTCAAGAAGCTCAATGCCGGATATGCGACACTATATTTTCAGACACGGTTTTTTTCCGTTTCGCTTCTTCCAGACTTGATCCTGACTTTTCAGACAACCGAAAGAGGATCGAAAATATCCGTAAATATATATCATTATTAAATGATACATCCGAAAACCTGATTCTCCAAATCACCGGAAGCGTATCCCCCGAAGGAACACCCGCTTTCAACAATACTCTCGCTGCCGCGAGAGCGCATAAACTTGATTCCCTGATCAGGAAATATACAAAAGCCGTACCCTCGGTCGATATCATTATCCCTCCAATAGATTCTAAAACTGATTATAGGCTTCTTCGTAATTCCAAGCTCGATATCATTTCGCTAACTACCCCCCCCCTCAAAGACTTAGCAATACGCGACTTTATCGGAAAGAATGACAGAACCGATCTTCCGCCCGCTATAGGTGAAAATACTGATGAATCACGTCAAGAGGAAAGACAATATGTTATACCTCAAGACATAAAATCTGACCATGAAGAAGACCGGCATAACATCTCTGAAACCATAACTGTCCCGTCTTCTCCAAAACAATTTCCACATATAGCGGTCGCCACAAATCTACTTTATGACCTCGCATGTGTGCCAAACATTGCTTTGAAAACACCTCTCTCCGACCATGTGGTCATAGGAGCAGACTGGATGTGCGCATGGTGGAGCAAAAAAAGAGATCATTTTTATTACCGTGTCTATGGAGGAGATATCGACATCTCCTACCGAATAGGGAGAAAGATAAACAGGCACGATCCATTTTCAGGACATCATTTGGGAATCTACGCATCATTGGTATGTTATGATTTCCAGTTCGGCGGCAATCACACAGGGATATTATCCGATAAATTCAACTACGCCGCCGGCATATCCTACGCCTATTCCCTCCCGGTAAGCCGCAAATTCAACATTGACTTCTCAATCGGAGCCGGATATATGTGGGGGCGTTTTAAAAAACATATCCCCATAGATGACCATGACGTCTGGAAATCAACCCACACCCATTCCTGGTTCGGACCTACACGCCTCGGAATATCGCTTGTGTATCTTCTCGGTCCGTCTACATTCAATTCCGAAGATAAAAGGAAAGGAGGTGAGAGATGAAAAGTAAAATTAACCTACTTGCCAGATGCATGGCAGTCATTTTCATCCTGATGTCGCAACAATCCTGCAAACAGAGGGAATTATGCTACGATCATTCCCATGTTTCCCCGGTAAGCATCATCTTCGACTGGTCGCTCGCCCCTGACGCTGATCCGTCGACAATGGTGGTATGGTTTTTTCCTACAGACGGCTCCCAGGGAAGAAGATTCGAGCTTCTCAGGGGAGGAGCCGCCACAAAAGGGGAATCGGATTTCAACTCTGTGGTGAAACTGGCGCCCGGAGAATACAATGTGGTTTGCCACAACGGAGATACCGAAAACAATATCGAGGAAGGGAATACCTTTTTAAACTACTCCCTGCGCACGTATGATGACGATATTTTATCACCTATCAACCGTGCGGAGACAGCCCCCTGTCCCGACGGCTGTGAAACCCAACCTGTCAGGTCGGCGGCGAGCACACTCTATGCCCACTCTGCCGCATCGCCCGTCATCATCCCACCGACATCGGCATACCCGGTGACTGTCACTCTTGTTCCGGAAAAGGTGACAACGGAATGTCACGTAACCATCACAGGTGTTGAAAACCTTGTTCCCGATGTAAAAATAAGCGCCGTGATAACCGGGGCTGCGGAGAAATGGATCCATCACTCCGGTATGCCGGGAGGAACTGACGTGATGGTGCCTTTCGCCCTAAGACATTGCGGAACAGACTGCCTGAAGGGTGACGTGACCTTGTTCGGTGTGAACAACCGCGAGAATCGGGTAAACAAGCTACGTGTATACACCTCTTATAAATATTATTACGACTTTGACATCTCCGATCAGATACGCAACGCACCTGACCCACAGAATATCTACATATCCCTAAGCGGGATAAAGCTCCCGTCACTACAAGACGGAGGAGGAATGTCGCCCGGAGTAAACGACTGGGGTGATACTGTCAAAGAAGAGATCCAGATGTAGCAAATCCAAACAAATATTATATAAAAGCTTATGAAATCCAAAAGTTTATCATTTATGATGTCGGCAGCTTTACTCGCCACGTCATGCGCAAATGAAGAGGTTGTGGAATTCAATCCCGATCCCAGCGGCAACGCCATCACATTCAATCCGCAGGTAGGAAGAACCCGCGCCACCGAGACCACTATCTCAAATTTAGGCAACTTCTCGGTTCTTGCTAAAGGTGTGCATCCTCAGGGAACGCTATACAATTCCTGGCTTATAGCCGACCAGTCAGATGAAAAGAATCCTATTGGAGAGATCGCAAAAAAAAGTTCCCTGTCAGATGACAATACATACGGGATCTGGGCACTTGACAGAAATGTATATTGGCCGGAAGGTGTGGCTGACGTAATGTTCTGGGCATATACAGATTCTTCCGAAGATGGAAAGTTAAGCAACGGAAGTATCAGCTTTGAAAGCAACGGACCCAGAATTACCGGATTCAAGCCAGAGACCATAGATTTCAAAGAATCTTCCGACAACACCGTATTGGCTGACGGACAATCTCAGAAAGAACTCCTTGTGGCGTTCGCGCATCATACCAACAATAATTCCGTGATCAATCTTACTTTTGACCACGCTCTTTCCCAAATAAACATAACCGCCGAAAGGAAAGATAAGCAAGCCTCTGACAACCGCATTGTAAAAATCAAAGGCGCATGGATAATGAATGTCAGCACCACAGGCAATCTGTCGGCAGGTTATAAATGGGAAAACGGAACCGGTAGCTGTACACCCTCATGGGGTGACCTTACCGGTAACGGCAAATATGGAACTTTCCATGCTACGCAGACCGAAATCTCCGGCAGTTCCAAGTCTGTCTTAGGAAACGGCGGCAACCTCATGATAATACCGCAGAAAAAGTCCGCTTGGGATGAGACAGAATCCGGATCCGGTACATATATCCTTCTTCTATGCCGTGTCGAACTCAAACATTCCGGTGACCAACATGAAGGAAGCGACATCGAAGATGTCTATGTCCCCGGCGATGGCAACCATTATCACCAGCAATTTCCGGTAACTGACAAATTCAACTCAGAAGAATATGGCTTCTCCTGTGTGGCTGTGCCGGTGGATTGGGAAATGGGTAAGAAATATGAATATGCCCTTGATATCTGTGGAGCGGCATCCGGAGCGGGAGTATATCCTCCTAAACTTTCAGAAGATGTAATCAATTCTCTGATACCGTCTTCCATGAATAGAGAGAATATTATAACCACCCGTCCGGATGGTAAAAATGTGGGAGACGCCGTGCTGGATGAACCGATCAAGTTTAATGTCAAGGTCAGCAAATGGGAGACAGGCGACACCTGGACCAACGGAACCGAATCAAAAGCCACGGAATCAACGACCACAGACTGACAATCCCTGCACATATAGATAATAAAGACAAGGAGAGGACATCCCGTATTCCTCCCCTTGTCTTATCAAATTTCCGGCACGTAATATAAAACGCCTATCCGGAAAAGGCTTAAACACAAAACAAAATGAAACGACCATATAAAGGTTTACATTTCATCCCCGTCATCATCGCTGCTGCTTCGGTCATGACCATAACACCGGGTTGCAACGATGACGCGCTATACGATATGTCGGGCGGAATATCCGATCATCCCGTATTTGGAGTAAACGTGGCATCTTCCTGGCACAAAGGGGACTATATCACACGTTCGGCAGAAACTGAAATACAGATAACAAGACTTGAAGGAGACACCACAGACCAACCTTTATATCTCGTTGCGGAGACAAACATCATCAACGATTCAACAGTGACTTCTCCTCTTACCCGGGGAACAAAAATCGAGACTGCTGAAAAATTCAAAAATACATATAAATCGTTCGGATTATCAGGAATCTGCCATACAGGCAATGAAGACTCCGACCTCAGCGAGATGCCTGTAAATTTCATCCATAACTCGGAAGTATCCGAAAAAGGTTCGTTGTGGGAAGCGGCTGACAAACTTGAATGGCCCGGATCCGGAAGATTGCGCTTTTTCGCCTACGCTCCGTATGCGACCGCCGAAAACGGGATCACGATTTCCCCGGCAACGGAAAAGGGGACGCCATCCATTACTTTTGCAGTAAAAGAAAAAGTCAGTGAACAGATAGACCTCATGACAGCCGTGACTGATGTCAAAGGTTCGGGCAAAGAGACAATCGATTTGAATTTCACTCACGCATTATCGGCTATTCAAATCAAAACCGGAAACGCTATGCTCGGCGGCACCCTCAAGAGCGTGACTATCTCCGGGATATATGGGAAAGGTTCATCCACGACAGGATCAGGAGTATGGACAGTAGCCGGTGAAGCCAACTGTTCGTATACCCTCGAGCCTCAGGAAAACACATTCTCGCCAAAGGATGAGGACAATTATGATTATTATACCGAAGAAGGGAATGATATTGCAGGCGTGAACGACAACCTGACATTGTTTCTTATCCCTCAGAAACTTGGAGAAAACGCCAAGATCTCAATAGAATTTACAGACAAACTTACAGGTACTGACCGCAAACTGTCAGCCTCTCTTTCAGGAGAATGGCAATCCGGAAAACTTTATACATATTCACTTTCCACTACCGGCATCGTTTTGACCCCCATGGTAAAGATCGTGAAAAAAGGGACTGACGATTATGCCCTTTCCGACAGCGTTTCTATTACGGGAATCGTAAATGATATCGAGCTGGCGGCCTATATCCGTGTATCTCAGGAAGGGACTGAAAGCATTGACAAGAAAGTGCCGTTCCACCTTGAATATTCCACCGACGGGACAACATGGGCTAAAACCTCCGAAGGGATAGGCGGAGAGACCCGGGATATATGGACCCCTGACCTAACCTCCACACGTGCCGATGCCTCGGGAACTGATGAAAATCCTGCCGCCACGGCTTCCGGAACACTTTATTTTCCGGCTCAGTCCTCTTTTATGGAACGGCACAGACTGTTTGACCGAAGTTCGGAACAAGGTTCTGAAAACTCACCGGAAAATCTCGCCACAAACGAGTCTGCCAACTGCTATATGATCAACAGACCGGGATATTATAAATTCCCGACCGTATATGGCAATACGCTAAATAACGAGAATTTATTAAATACGACACCTGATACGGAAGAATCCGGAATGAAATGGTTTGTGGATCACAATGACAAGCAAATCACCCAATCCAGAATTAAAAATCAGATAGCTCCCAATGGAGAGAGTCTGAAAGACGCATTCCTATTGTGGCAGGATTCCCCGGGACTTATAGACGGAGTAAAATATGATGCCACGGAAGACTGCATCTCCTTCCACGTAGGCAGAAACACCATATCCCAGGGAAACGCTGTCATTGCCTTAAGAAACAATAAAGACATAATAGTCTGGAGCTGGCATATCTGGGTGACAGATCAGGACTGGTCACAGACAATAAATATCGTCAACAAGCACGATAAGGTTTTCAAAATGGCTCCGTCAGTTTTAGGACGTTGTGACGTATGCAAAGGAGATCCTGCCCGAAAGATTCATTTAAAGGTTGTATTCAGCATGAAAGATTCTTCCGGCAAGGAAATTGAATGCAACAAGACTGTCGACGGCAACGACCTTTCGGAGATCCATCAGCAATATATGGCGGCATCAATGGCTGGAGACAACACATACTACCAATGGGGACGCAAGGATGCCATGCCCGGAGGAAGGTATGGAATACAGAACTACCCCTATTACAATCCTTCTCCGGAAACAAGAAAAGATGAAGTCACGATGCTGAATAAAGATATCTTTGATAATCCCTCTGAATATGCTTTCGGAAGGAGTAAAGAAACAACAGGAGTATCTGTCGGCAGATCCATACAGATCCCGTATCATTTCATAATGGGTGATGAACCACCTTCAGGAATAAACTATCGTCAACACTGGCATAACATCGGCGCAGCAGACTATATGGACAGTGGTGGAAGCATGTATAACATATGGAATTTCAACTCAAAAAAATCATACAATCCAACAAATCCTCCGGAAGAAGACCTAAATGGCGATAATGTACGGAAAACTATTTATGATCCATGTCCTCCCGGTTATCACATACCTTCCGTCATAGCATTCAACGGAATTGTACAGACGTCACCCGGACCTACTTTCAATTCTGCATATGATGGAAGACAACCTGTATGGAAAGACGATAGCCGTTGGGAAATAGAAGCTCCTGTAGAAGGTGGCGGCACAGTTTTTCTCACATTTTATTCGACAGGGATGAGAAACATGAATTTTAAACCAGGAGAACAACCAAGACCTCAAGACTATGATAAAATTTCCATTCCGGCATTTTCTATGGTCTCATACATAACCTCTTCCTCGCTTGCATCAAATAAAGGTAATCCTCAAGGGTATATTCTGTTTTTTGACCACAGGGGCACCAACGATGGCAAGGAACGTTGCGGATGTGAGATAGCATCCAACAATGCTTACGGATTGACTGTCTGGCCTGCCAGGAATCCTTGACATAAGAGACCGTGTCATTATGAATTGACAACAAAAGTTTGATAAAAAAACTTTTGCAATGCTATTCATAATGGCACGGTCTCTTATGTATATTAATCAAACAACGACAATTGATGACATAATCCCTGATTATACCGCTCTTATCTCTGCAGACACACACCAAATCCAATCTCATCAAAAGATTTTTTGTCACAACTCTTTTCGCATCCGAAAAAACAAAGGATCTGAATATTCCTTTTTATCGCAAGTAACAAGATTAATATTTCATGAAATAAACTTTGAGAAGATCTTTAATGACTTTTTTATGAGTATATTTTAATGTATGTGCGTATGATAAGATGGAAACAAACCAGATCTATCTTATGAAACCCATTTTCAGCTTATCTAAAATTTTGTTTGCACTCGCCGGACTGACGGCGGCATCGCCATGCGGGGCAAATGAACAGACTCCGGCTATTTTAAAACTGTCATCTCCCGACGGTATAAACACCGTTACTTTTTCCAAACCGGGTAACGAGCTTACTTATTCCGTAAACATGGGAGAGGAAAAGGTGATACTTCCCTCACGTGCAGGGCTTGACCTTGACAACCGCGTGTGGGAAATGGCTCTCGGGAAACGAGACCTTGAGCAACCTGAATGCTGGATGGATCTCCTGTCGATAGATTCCATAACGCGCCACCCTGCCGTATCCCGTCAATGGAATCCCCTCTACGGAGAACGTTCCATTGTGAAAGACAACTATAATTCCGCTACTCTCCATATGTCAAGGAAAGATAAAAGTGACTACCGTCTTGACGTGGAAGTCCGCGCATACGATGAGGGTATAGCATTCCGCTACTTCTTCCCGGAACATCCTGCAGCGATTTTCCATAAAGTGGTAGAGGATCTGACTGACTATACATTTCCAGAGGGATCCATGGCTTGGAGCGAACAATGGGCGCAATCCACTTTTGAATATTCTCCCGTAGACAGCATAACCCGCCCGGTGGAAAGGGCACTGACTCTTGAACTGCCATCAGGAAAATGGGTCGCTCTGCTTGACGCTGATGTAGACGACTGGTGTCTGACAAAGCTGCAGGCACGTGAAGGGAAGCCCAACACGCTCCGCTCCGTGATGTATTCCCCGGTAGATATTGTGACATATTATGCCACCCCCTGGAAGGTGATAATGCTTTCCGACTCACCCGGCAAACTTATCGAGAACAACGACATAGTCAACAATCTGAATCCGGAACGGGAAGGAGATTTCTCATGGGTGAGACCGGGTAAGATAATGCGCTCCGCGATATCCACCGAAGCCGGTATAAAAACAATCGATTTCTGCGCCGCACATAATATCCCGTATATGCTTTACGACTGGCAATGGTATATGCCATGCACAAGCCATGACGGCGACGCCACAAAAGTGGTTGACAAGGTCGATATGCAGAAAGTGATAGATTATGGCAAAGAAAAAGGTGTCGGTGTCTGGCTTTATGTCAACCAGCACGCCCTCATGAAACAGATGGACGAACTCTTCCCGCTGCTGCGGGAATGGGGTGTGGCGGGAGTGAAATCGGGATTCGTGCAATATGCCTCACACCGCTGGGCGACATGGCTGCACGACATGGTGCGCAAAGCCGCCGACAATCATCTGATGATGAATATCCACGACGAATTCCGTCCGTCCGGATTCTCCCGCACCTATCCCAACCTTCTGACCCAGGAAGGGATATGCGGCAACGAAGAGTTTCCCGACGCGACCCATAATGTGACTCTCCCGTTCACAAGGATGCTCAACGGTGCGGCGGATTACACAATCTGTTATTACGACAAACGTCTGAAAAACACCCATGCACATCAATTGGCAGCGTCATTGGTGTTCTACAGTCCTCTGCAGACCATATTCTGGTATGACAATCCCGACCTTTACGAAGGTGAACCGGAGATCAAATGGTTTGAAGACCTGCAGACCACATTTGACGATACAAAAGTGATCGACGGTTATCCCGGCAAAGGTATAACCATAGCCCGCAGAAAAGGCGACAACTGGTGGGTGGGGTCTCTTTCCAACAACGAGGGGGAGAAAAGGAAAGAGATCTCCCTGGAATTTCTGCCGGAAGGGAGAAAATACAATGCCACCATATATAGCGACGGAGGAGAAAAAATCAAGACGCGCACACACGTTGCGATGACTTCAAAAAAGGTGAGCAGCAAAGATATACTCCGTTTTGACATCCCTCCTCGAGGCGGCATTGCAATTTTTTTGACTCCTGTTGAGTAAAAAATAATGACCATACGTATAATATATATGAAATAAGGATGTCAGGCGGGAGCGCCACATATCCATCCTTGCATATTTTCTTTCCGTAAAAGAAGAACCCAACATCATAAAATGAAAAAAATGAACCGTCATATAGCATCCGCTTTCTCCACGCTGGCACTTTCACTCCTTTCTTCAGGAATGTCAGCGAAAGAGATGCAACGAGTGTCACCCGATCACAACCTGACCGGATCCACTTATCTTAACCCTGTAATCCACGCAGATTATTCCGATCCGGACGCGGTGGCGTCGCCAGACGGAAAGACTTTCTATATGACAGCTTCCAGCTTCCAATGCGCACCGGGTCTTCCGATACTGAAGTCAAACGATCTTGTCAACTGGAGCATAATAAATTATGCTCTTCCCGCTGTTCCCCCATACGATTTTTACGATGCCGCACCTCGTCACGGCAAAGGTGTGTGGGCTCCCTGCATACGTCTCCATAATAATGAATATTATATTTATTGGGGAGATCCTGATTTCGGTGTCTTCATGATAAAGACAGACGATCCGGAAGGTAAATGGAGCGAACCCGTACTTGTAAAGGGGGGGAAAGGGATAATCGACCCTACCCCTTTCTGGGATGAAGACGGCAAGGCTTATCTCGCCAACGGATGGGCAGGATCCCGCGCAGGATTCAACAGCGTGATCACCATAAGCGAGATGAAGCCCGACGGCACATCCGTAATCTCACAGCCCCGCATCGTATATGACGGCAATGACGGTGTCAACCATACTGTGGAGGGACCGAAAATGTATAAGCGCGAAGGCTACTATTATCTGTTCGCTCCGGCAGGTGGCGTGGAAAAAGGATGGCAACTCGTGATGCGCTCAAAAAATATTTACGGACCATACGAAAGCAAGATTGTAATGGCACAGGGGAATTCCGATATCAACGGCCCGCATCAGGGAGCCTGGGTCAGCACCGGCTCCGGTGAAGACTGGTTCCTGCATTTTCAGGACAAGGGTCCCTATGGCAGAATAATCAATCTCAATCCGATGACCTGGCGTGACGGATGGCCTGTGATCGGAGAGGATAAAGACGGCGACGGTTGCGGCGACCCTGTAAGAAAATGGAAAAAACCTGCCGTGTCCGACAAACCGGTTCCCGATGATTCGGCATCCGCTCCGCTTCTGTATCAATGGCATGGAAATTATAATGACTTTTTCGGATTTCCCATAGCCGACGGACTAATGCGGATATACGGACACAGACTGACGGAAAACTTTATAAATTTCTGGGAGGTGCCCAATCTATGGCTTCAGAAATTTCCTGCCGAACAATTCACATTGACCTCAAAAGTAAAAATCTCGGCAAAATCCACTTCCGAAGACGTGTCGTCAGGAATAATCGTGATGGGATGGGATTACGCACGCCTCGGACTTGTAAAGAAAGGAGAGAATTTCGATGTGGTTTTCACCACTTGCCGTGATGCCGAACAGAACGGCAAAGAGGAAAACAAGACCATAGCCACCCTTTCACCCTCAAGAACCTATCCGGCGGGACTTTATCCCAACCTGGAACGCGACCTGTGGCTGCGCGTCAAGGTAAGCAAGGACGGCATATGTGAATTTCTCTATAGCGAAGACGGCAAAAAATATGTCAGCGCCGGAACATTCAAAGCACGTGCCGGGAAATGGATCGGTGCAAAAGCCGGATTCTACAGCGTCACACCCTCTTCCACCACAGAAAAAGGATGGATCGACATAATAACCAGTGAAACAGAAGTAAAATGACAGTTAAGGTAAAAAATATGCGTTTTTTAGGATTTTTGGCAAGTTCTTTAGTATTCGCATCGTGTGTCTCCACCTCTGCGGAGACATTCGATGTGGATGAGGCTATCGATTATTGCGGACGTCAGACCGACCGCACCCTCAGCCAGCTCATCACCGACACCACCGACTATTCCATGATGCCGAGAAACATAGCGTCTGACGATTCGATATGGCATCTTCGCAAAGCCACCCGCGATGAATGGTGTTCGGGGTTCTGGCCCGGTGTGCTCTGGTATGAATACGAAGCCACGGGCAACGAAAAATATAAAGACGCGGCAGCCAGATACACCGCGCAGCTTGAATATCTTTCAAAAACACCGGCATTTGACCATGACCTCGGCTTCCTGATGTTCTGCAGCTACGGCAACGGTTACCGCCTTACCGGGGATCCACAATATAAGGATGTCATAATAGCCACCGCCGACACTCTCGCCACACTTTACAACCCCAATGTCGGCACCCTGCTTTCATGGCCACGCAACGTGGAGATGCTCGGCGGACACAATACTATCATGGACAACATGATAAATCTTGAAATGCTTTTCTGGGCAGCAAAAAACGGAAATAAACCATATCTATATGACATAGCCGTAAATCATGCCGAGACCACAATGAGACATCAATTCCGTCCGGACTATACCTGCTACCATGTGGCGGTATACGATCCTGAGACAGGAGCGTTCCTCAAAGGTATGACCCATCAGGGTTTCGCCGACTCATCAATGTGGGCACGAGGACAGGCATGGGCTATTTACGGATATACAATGGTATATCGCGAGACCCGCGATCCGAAGTTCCTTGATTTCGCATGCAAGGTGACAGACGTGTACCTCGACAGACTTCCTGAAGACTATGTGCCATACTGGGATTTCGACGACCCCGCCATTCCCGACGCGCCCCGCGACGCTTCAGCCGCAGGAGTAGTTGCCTCAGCACTCCTGGAACTCCAGGGATATTGCGACGGAGAAAGACAGACCACCTACAAGGAGGCTGCCGTGAAGATGCTTGCCTCGCTTAGCGGAGACGGGTATCGTTCCGGCTCACGGCGGCTTTCTTTCCTTGACCATTCCGTGGGGCACATGCCGGCAGGATCCGAGATCGACGCATCCATAATATATGCCGACTATTACTATCTTGAGGCGTTGCTCAGACTAAAGAACATGTAACTTATCAACGCACAAAATTATTGTCAACACACAAATAATTTGAGCAATTCCATCGTCTGAAATCCAACATGCCAAAGGGATATCCCTACCTCTTTCTATAATAATTGTGAGGGTATCGCAAAACCTGATGAGTTTTTGCGACACCCTCACAATTATCGTAAGAACATCCGGTCTTTTCACACCATGGACGCTATACTCTCCGGAGTAAGACCGTTCTCTTCAAGAACCTCAGCCACACTGAACCGGTCAAGAAATTCCTTTTTAAGACCAAGACACGTGACTTTCACTTCAGAATCGCCAAGATACCCGGCAACCTTCTGTCCGAAACCACCGTCAACTATGCCGTCTTCTATAGTTATCACACGTCGGTAGCCGCGAAGGGAATCCAGACATTCCTTATCGACAT
The DNA here is from genome assembly GCA_947174235.1 of uncultured Porphyromonadaceae bacterium. Taxonomy (GTDB): domain Bacteria; phylum Bacteroidota; class Bacteroidia; order Bacteroidales; family Muribaculaceae; genus Lepagella. Next base: position 20,292 of record CAMWID010000016.1, read on the forward strand.
CCGACAATATACGCGGGTTTATGACTGTAGGAGTCACTCCCTTATCCCGCATCAGTCCGGCGGCATCAATAGCGGTATGAAGGAAGGGTCCCTCAGCTATGATCGCCACTTCCGATCCACTCTCAACGATCTCATATTTTGAAAAATCTGTATCCACAGGACGATCCTGATGACGCACGGCTCCTCCCGGGATACGTATCACCACAGGTCCGTCAGGACTGTCTGTGGCATTGTCAAGCATCGCCACAAATTCCTCGGCTGTGGCGGGCGCGAGCAATTTTATATTGGGAATAGAAGAAACCATCGCTATGTCGAAAAATCCGAGATGCGTCATATCATTCATTCCGAACATACTTCCGTAAAACACCACGAACGCGGCAGGAAGATTGTTTATCGCCACGTCGTGCGACAGCTGGTCGTATGCCCGCTGAAGGAATGTCGCCACAACTCCGGTGACAGGACGCGCCCCACCTTTCGCCAGACCGGCAGCCATAGCCACACAATCCTGCTCGGCTATACCCACATCAATAAAATTACTTCCCGCAAGACCGCGCCTTTCCTCGCCGAAACCTATGGCGGCGGGAGTGCCGGCAGTGAGAGTCACCACTTTCTTGTCGGCATGCATCTTATCTATCATCCGCAACGCGAATATATCTTCATAGCTTTCCGCATTCCAAGGTGAGAGGGGCGCCCCTGTCTTAAGATCGAACGGCGCGGTATAGTGAAACTCCTCCTTGTTTGTCTCGGCACACGGAAGACCCATCCCTTTCATTGTGTTGATATGAACGAGCACGGCACGTCCGCTGTCTTTCACGGATCTGAACGCCTTGACAAGTGAACATATGTCGTTCCCCTCCTCCACATACACATATTCATACCCCAATGCCTTGAATATATTATCGGAAGACTTGCCGTTGCTGTTTCTCAATTCCATAAGATGAGAGTAAAGCGCGCCATGGTTTTCCGCTATCGACATCTGGTTGTCATTGAGAATTATTATTATGTTGGAATGAAGTTCAGGGGCGTAGTTCAACGCCTCAAGCGCCATTCCCCCTCCAAGAGAGGCATCGCCGATGAAAGCCACAACGTTCCACTTCCCCCCTTCTATATCCCTTGCCTTGGCAAGACCTGTGGCAAGAGAGATGGATGTTGATGTATGTCCCACTTCAAAGAGGTCATATTCACTTTCACGCGGACAGGTGTAACCGGTCACGTCGTCATATTTATCCTTGTCAAGGAAAGCATCTATCCTTCCTGTAAGCATCTTGTGGACGTAACTCTGGTGGGAAACATCATACACTATCTTGTCGGAAGGAGCGTCGAAAACATAATGCAACGCCACAGTCGCCTCCACAACTCCGAGATTGGGACCCACATGACCTCCATGTGCCCCGAGTTTACGCATCAAAGCTCCTCTAAGCTCCTCGCTCAACAAGTACAACTGTTCCACATCCAACCCCTTTATATCGGCAGGCGAATGTATTTCCCTAAGATTAATTTCCATATTTTTATAATAATTATTATAATTATTCAAGATCATAATTTTTTCAATTGCAAAATTAACACTTTGTCTACACCCTCACCGTATAGTTATCCCCTGTTTTATTACCAATATCACATCCCTGCGACCGGGAACATCTATATAAAAAACAATAATCGTTTTTTATAGTTGCCTTAAGATAAGAAAGCCAGCACTTATACGTTAATTAAACAGACCATTTCCTGTATCTTAAACGGCTGACATATCCGGAGGGAAAAGGGTCGCCCATATAATCCATAAACCTAAACTTAAACTATTCATGAAACTGAAATTTGCCTTGTACCTTTCGTTAGGACTTTTCGCCGGAGCCTGCGGACAGGACGGAAAAGTGAAAGTGACAGTCAGCAATGAGTCGGACACAGATGCCACAAAAACTATTGTGGAACTGGATGCCGACTCCATATTGACAAGAACAGGATCGCCATATTGCTATATCACCGACAAGGATGGCAACGAGATACCGTCACAGATCACACATGACGGTAAACTTATTTTTCATACTTCCGTGAACGCGGGAAGCTCCGCTGAATATTTCGTAAACCCTTCCGATACCCTGCATACCTACACATCTTTGGCAGCCGGAAGAGTGTATCCCGAACGCGCGGACGATCTTGCCTGGGAAAACGAGCTTAACGGCTACCGCGCCTACGGTCCCGCCACACAGGCAAAAGGGGAACGGGGATTCGGATATGACATCTTCTTCAAACATAAGACCGACAGTCTCATATTGGAGAAATTATATGGTCCGGAGACAGATCCCGCCACCTGGCAGAAGGCTGATTCTCTGCGTAAGATTGACCCGAAGCTCGCCGAAGAGTTTATCAACTCCATATCCTATCATATAGACCACGGACTGGGAATGGACTGCTACGCCGTAGGACCGACATTAGGAGCCGGAGTCGCTGCAATACTTAGAAACGACACGGTGGTATATCCATGGTGTTACAAGACTGTCGAAGTACTCGACAACGGTCCGCTACGCTTTTCGGCACGTCTTGACTTCGCACCCGCTGTGATCGGCAATGATACCTCCGTGACAGAGCACCGCATAATATCCCTTGATGCCGGAAGCTATCTCAACAAGACTTCCGTATGGTATGACGGACTGTCGCAGCCGGTAGAGACAGTCATCGGATTTCCTCTCCGCGATGAAAGCGCCCCTTACTTCAGCGACAACATAATCGCATATTCTGATCCCACACAGGGCGCGGACAATGGAAGAGCGCTCCTGGGAATTATAAGCGACCGCGATTTTGAACGCCGTTCCGATCTTGACAGACATGTGCTCGGAGTCATCGGACTGCAACCCTCCGATACTCTCTCCTATTCATGGGGTTTCGCATGGGACAGGGAAGATATAGCAGATTTTGACAAATGGATCTCACATCTTCAAAAATCCGATACTAAAAATCTTAAGATAGAATATTGACAATACACTAAAGAAGCCGGCACTCTTTCGGAGTGCCGGCTTCTTTAGTGTATTGTCAATATCAATAGTTTTTAGCCTCAATCTCGAAGAAGCTTTTGGGATGGGCGCATACCGGGCACAACTCGGGAGCCTTCTTCCCTATCACTACATGACCGCAATTACGGCAGATCCAGATAGTGTCGCCTTCACGAGAGAACACGATACCCTCTTCAATATTTGCGAGAAGGCGGCGATAACGCTCCTCATGATGACGCTCTATGGCAGCCACCATACGGAATTTGTGCGCGATCTGGGTGAACCCTTCCTCTTCAGCCTCCTGTGCCATACGGTCGTACATGGAAGTCCACTCATAGTTTTCTCCTTCGGCAGCCTCACGGAGATTTGTCATAGTGTCGGAAACCTCACCTCCGTTGAGAAGCTTGTACCACAGTTTGGCATGTTCCTTTTCATTGTTGGCAGTCTCTTCAAAAATGGCGGCAATCTGCTCATAACCATCCTTGCGGGCTTTTGAAGCAAAATAGCTGTATTTGTTTCTTGCCTGAGATTCTCCGGCAAATGCCTCCTGAAGGTTACGCTCTGTCTTTGTTCCTTTTAATTCTTTCATTTTCTTATTAAGTTATCAGTTATTATTTTGAGTTATCAATTATCGCTTTTTTATCAGCGCATTCCGGACACAATCCCTTGAAATAGACATCGACGCTGTCTATCCGGTAGCCCGGCGTGGCGGAATCCGGAAGCTGTGGCGGCATCTTCATGTCTACAATCTTTCCACATTCCTTGCATACGAAATGGCTGTGAGGAGGCTGCGGGGCAAGATCATAACGACGGTTGCCGCTTTCGATCTCAAGCTCCCTTATAAGCCCCGCATCCACCAGCGCATGGAGAGAATTATAGATTGTCGTGCGCGATAATGAGGGAAACTTTTCAGACAACGCGCCGAAAATCTCATCCGCCGTCGGATGCTTCCGGAGGTTTGCCACAAACGACATAACGGCTATACGTTGTACCGAGGGGCGTAATCCACGTTCGTGAATCATCTCCGTGATCCGAAGGTCGCTGTATGTTTCCAATTTCTCCATCACAATTAACATTTTTGAAATCGTTACAAAATTAGTATTAATTCCAACTTTATCCAAATTTTTATTATTAAGTTTTATTTAAAAATACAAATGTATGTTAGATTACCTCGAGCTTATTTGAAATGAGAGTATATATAACGCGCGAGTCCATATATATAACGCCTGAATCCGGGACGGATATACAAAAGACGGGAGAACCATTCCATATGCGGATCTATAAATTTCACAGCCGCACCGACAAACACCATCGCTATCAAAGTGCCTATGCCCACCACATGCCATTGCCAGCCTCCGAAGAATATATAACCTAAAATTACAGCTATCGCCACAAGTGAGGTATCCACTATTATTTTCGCTTTCGGGAAAGGCATCCCTGTGGCTTTGGTCACGGCAACCGTGATACCTTCTCCCGGCATAGTGACCGATCCGCAACGGATTTCAAACGATATGCCGACTGCAAGAACACAGCATCCCGCCAGCTGGACACCGACCTGAGAATACAACGCATCACATGTCAGAGCGGAGGTAAGCCACATGTTTACGTCAAGAAAAAAACCGAATACAAATCCTATTATAAGCTGGCAAAGCTGTATTAAATGAAATCTACGACGCAAAATAAGGATCTGGAGTCCCACGAGAAGGAAATTCATTATATATGTGTATTCACCGATGGTATATCCGGGAGACTTTCCCGCCTCTCCCGCGAGCGTCATTACAAACGGTATTGTGGATATGACGCTGCTCCCTATGTTGGATCTTACACACAGCGCAACTCCGAATGTCATTATAAATATGGAGACCACAAGCAATATGTGCTGCCATATGAAAGAGACAACCTTCTCTTTCACACCTGTTCTTTTTAATGATAAATCCATTTCTTTTTATTTTTCTTTTAAGCTCAATGCAAAATTACCAAAAATTTATCTAACGCCGTTTAACTTCATTTCTCATTTTCTTATATGTTCTTGCTTTTCTAAAAAATTTATTACATTTGCAATCAAACTTAAAATCTGAATTATGAAACGTATACTGTCTTACATCTTTATGACAATGTGTGCGGCGGTCATTTCGCCGTCATCAGCCGCCGAACAGGAAAACAGCGGTGAGAAAACTTTCGTGACCGTAAAAACCAACGAAGGCGACTTTACCTTGTGGCTTTACGACGACACCCCGCTTCACCGCGACAATTTCATTCGTCTTTGCAACGATAAGACTTATGATGGCGTGCTGTTCCACCGGGTCATAAAGGATTTTCTTATCCAGGGGGGAGATCCGGAAAGCCGCGAACGTAAACCGGGAGAAACTTATGGCGACGGTGACGGCGGTTTCTGCGTATATTCTGAAATAAAGCCTCAGCATTATTGCAAAAAGGGCGCGCTCATAGATGCCAAACTCGGTGATGACGTCAACCCGACGCGCATGTCGGCGGGAACGCAGTTTTGTGTGGTGCAGGGAAGAACTTTTACCGACAGCGAGCTTGACAAGACGGAAGACAGATTGAATGAATGGCATCGCAATTATCTGTATCATCTCTCCCGTTATGAACTTATGCTGGAAGACCCATCGCTTTCAAAAATAGAAAACGGTGACATACTTAACGCCAAGGCGAGGGAACGTGCCGAAAGAATGTATGCGGATGGCGGAAAAATCACTATCTCCCCCGAAAGACGTGAAGTGTACAAGACTGTCGGCGGAACTCCACATCTCGACGGATCAGTGACTGTATTCGGAGAACTGGTCGAAGGACAAGATGTAGTTGAAAAAATCACATTGAAAGAGACCGACAGTTCAGACCGCCCTCTGTCAGACGTAATAATATTGTCAACGGAAGTTTGGAAAAAATAATACTTATAAATACTTAATTATAAATAGAGTATATCTATTTTTAATTATAATGATTTTTATAAAACGGGGAGACATCTTTTAATGATATCTCCCCGTTTTCCTCTTTTCTTCAGTTATACGACATCTTATATTCGTTGGGAGTCCTTCCTGTCACTTTCTTGAACACTCGCGTAAGATGATGCGGATAGCGGAATCCAAGTTCATAGGCTATCTCGCTTACATTTTTCTCACCATGCGCAAGAAGTATCTTCGCCCGGTCTATAATAAAGTTCTGAATATATTCGGAAGCGGTATGCCCCGTTTCTTTCTTCACCAGATCTCCGAAATAGTTTGGCGACAGACATACTTCTGCGGCGCAATACTGCACTGTAGGGATTCCCTCTTCATCTTGCCTGTTTGAATCGAAATACTCATTCAGCACTCTGTCAAGCTTACCCATTATTCCACGGTTGCTGATCTCCCTTGTAATAAACTGGCGCTCGTAAAAACGGGTGCAATGATTGAGCATGGTCTCTATATACGACACCACGATCTTACGTGTATGACGGTCCATGTTGTTGTCAAGCTCACCCCTTATCTCATCCATACAATTAAGTATGATTTTCCTTTCACGGGCAGACATATGCAGCGCCTCATTCACGTCATAAGAGAAAAACGTGAAATTCCTCATCAGCGACGCGAGCGGAGTGCCATACAACAGATCAGGATGAAACATAAGTATCCATCCTTTGTATATCCGGTCACCTTCATTGCGGCTCGCGACACCTATCTTCTGACCGGGTGAGGTGAAAAGCAACGTGCCTGACTGATAATCATAGCTGCTTCTTCCATATTTCAGTTCACCGCAATGTATCTCCTTATACATTATGCAATACAATCCACATTCCATCATAGCCTCAGGATATGTGCCATAGTCTTCAAACCGTGCCACGGAAACCAACGGATGAAGCGTGTTCACGCCGAAGAAATCGCAGAATGCGGCAACAGTGTCAATTTTTAAAGATGTCCCCATATTTCATAATTTTGCCGTAAATTTAAATATTTCTATTCAAACCTCCACCATGAATCATTGATATTGGTAAACATACCGATAAATCATATAAGAGCACGTCTTAAGAACAGAAGTTACTTGATATCTATTACAATGGAAGCGGTCTTACACAAAAAAAGCCTGAAAATCAGGCTTTATTGCGGAGAGAACGGGAAGAAAATTTATGTGTTCATGAACAATCATAAAGGGTCATGTATTTGTAATAGTGCGTTTTATCGATTCTGCGTGAAATGTCAACAATCGGTTGAGAAGAATCGCGTATATTACTTCATCAGTGTAGTTGGCAACCTTGTCTAGTCAGACCTCCAACTCAACTGGCGTAAAAGCATCTGCAAACATCTTGGGTTAAGCTACAAAGCGTACAACTCGAAATACAAAGAGACCGTAGACAGTGCAAATCCGCGAACCGTGGATTTCCGAGAGCGACTCGAAGAATTTATCAAAAGTTTCGACGAGCTTGCCAAAGCATCCAAAACTTGATAGGCAAAATGACATCGGCAAATCAACGAATTACGCTGTAAATCGCTGATTTGCCGAATATTTTTATTAACTTTGCTGTCTCAAAAGCTTTTAATGGATACAAACAACGAAATAATATTATACCAACCGGATGCTTCCGTCAAACTTGAAGTCCGATTGGAAGATGAAACGGTATGGCTTACGCAACAACAGATGTCAGATCTGTTTCTGCGAGACCGTACTGTAATCACGCGACATATCAACAATATTTTCAAGGAGAAAGAACTTGAAGAGAAAAGCAATGTGCATTTTTTGCACATTGCAAATTCAGACAAACCGATTAAACTGTATAGTCTTGATGTGATTATTTCAGTTGGATATCGGGTCAAATCCGTAAGAGGTACACAGTTTAGGCAGTGGGCTAATAAGATATTGAAGGAGTACCTGTTACGTGGTTATAGCGTAAACCAGCGGCTACTGCACATGGAGAGCCGCATCGACCATAGGTTGTCGGAACATGACAATCAGATAAAGGAACTTTCAGGCAAAGTTGATTTCTTTCTACGAACCTCATTGCCTCCGAAAGAAGGCATATTGTTTGACGGACAAATATTCGACGCTTACGTTTTTGTATGTGACCTTATTAAACGTGCCAAGAAACGGGTTGTGTTGATTGATAACTACATTGACGAGACGGTATTGACTTTGCTTGACAAGCGTCATAGTGGTGTGTTTGCGACTATTTACACAAAAAGAATAAACCGCCAGCTTCAACTTGATATAGAGCGTCATAATGATCAGTATGCTCCTATTGATGTCAGGACAGCACATGACATTCACGATAGGTTTATGGTGGTTGATGACACGCTGTATCATATCGGTGCATCAATAAAAGACCTTGGCTTAAAATTATTTGCTTTTTCTAAAATGGAAACTTCTCCATCCGTAATACTTGATAAGCTTTAATATCACAAATTGTGATATTGAATACATCATTAAGGCTCTGCTTAGGCAGGGCTTTTTTATTTCTGACACTACGAAATTGCCCATAAACCTTCATGAGGCTTTATGACTGGTAGTACGCTACCACCTGTTTACCACTCAAAAATCTTACTACCACTCATATTTTTTTGACATTTAATCCACGCAAATAATTGATATACAGAATAAAAAAATCCCATTGAAAATTTTATTCTGACCAAAATTTACTGAATTTTACCACTCGGATACCACTCAAATTGGGTATATGACCCACAGGAGGAAGAATTTGCCCGAAACATGAGAAAGAAAAATAAGAAACCTTCCTCTATTTCAACCCGACGGAGAAATAATCCTCTCATCAGCAAGACAGGCAACGCCGACATCACTGCCGAGGTTGCCTGTCTTTGCTCGATTTAGTAATCTTGTTATTTCAGGATGCCTGAAGACGCACCAGCCTGTCTGGATATGTCATTAACTTGTTTCACTTGTTTACCAAAACCAAATGTATAAGCAACTGAAAGCTGAACAAACGCATGGCTGGAAGCATTACTAACCCATCTATTGACCGAATAATGGTCACTCCGCATAGTATCGTAGGATGATCTCCAGTTCCATCTTTGAAGATTCTGTGCTGTCAGACGAATATTCCATGTCGAATTGCTCCATCCTGCCTGCAAGACGAACGTATCTTTGTTCTTTGTCCATATTCCTGACATAGAATTGTAATTGTCAGTTGCATTTTCAGAATTATATGATATCGCAAAATTGAAATTGCTCAAATAATATAGTGCCTGTACATAGTAGCTGATATAGGAATGATTTATATTGTATGGCAATCCATTATGAACGTAAATCTGAGCTATTTGTCCATAGAGATGTAACTTCCCATCGAGGAAATTTGAGGAGGCATTGATACCATAGTTATAATGACTGAATTTGCCAATAGGTTGCTGAATTGTTCTTATTATTCCTTCAGATGTTGCATCATATACAAATGCAGCGCGGTTACCTACAAGCCATGAATTTGCAAATACCGTCATGTTGAACCTATTAGACGGAATGAAAGTATAGTTGATGCCGATGTCATAACTCCTGTGGGATTTCAGCAACGGATTTCCGGTATGCCAAAGGAATGGAGACACTTGAATTATATTTTCACTCTTATAGTTTGACGATGGTGGCCATACAGAATAATGTAACACAGCGCCAAAAGCGTTCTTTTTATTTGGCACAAAATTTAATGAGGCATCAATATAAGGATAATTGGATATTGCCTTATTGTTATCAAGTCTGGTTGCAAGCCAATTCCATCCGAAACCTAAAGAAGCAGAGATTTTCTTATCGGTAAAGCTATATGAGGCTCCGATTTGTCCAAATTTTGTGGATGAGTTGTCAATGTCAGTTACAGAACCTGAATAGTTGGTACGGTTGTGTTCATACAATCCTCTGATAAGTGCCATAAAAGAATGTTTATCACAGAAAGATTGGCTATAATTCAAACTGATATTTCCCTTATGAGTGTTATCTTTCGCACCGTTATATATCATGTCCATGTCTGTCTCAGAATATAATGAATTCTGATTGGTATGTGAGTATGAATAATTTAGAGATGCAGTCAGAGAATTGTTATTTGCAAGACCGAAATAATAAAATCCATTATAGCTTAGGTATTTTGCTTTTGAGTCAGCATTGGAACTATAGCTCGACGGAGCCAAAATATTATCGGTATATTTCACCACTCCCGTATTGTCATTATACGGAGTCTCATCAATACCCACGGCTATTTGACTATTGGCTGTTATCTTATCTCCGGAGTACAAGGCTCTGAAACTTGTCTGATAATTGTTTCTACGGTATTTGGATGATTCTGTCAGAGATTCACGCTGAAAAATTTTCATATCCCCATTCTCATGAGGTAACCTGAATGTTTCGACCTGATCTTCTCCGAAATGATTATTAGCCATGTAATAACCATAACCCATTATGTCGTATGTCATACGTTTTTTAACAAGTCTGGCATTAGCTTGCAGAAATCCTGAATTCGCAATTAAGTTTTCAGTTCCTAAAACCTTCACATATCCACCGTATTCATATTGTGTCATTCTGAAGTTAATGACATATCTATTACCCTGAAATCTTGTATCCGACGGATATTCAAGATATTCCACACTTTTGACATCCGTCATCCTCATCATCTTAAGGTCGTTCTCCGAAGCTGGAACATAATCTATATATATCGCCACCGGCTGCCCTGAAGCTGTCGTCACACTTGATGAACCTAACCTTGTATTAAGTTGGGGAATTGCCATCCTAACAAGGAGGTCGGTTGCGGTCTGGGATGAGTTTTTCTGTCGTTGAGTCGGTCTATAAATACTTCTGTCAGATAATAAATAAGCATTATCAGCTTCGACTTCCACAGCTTGCAAACGAATGGGTAATTCATTCATGCGGACAATGCCTACAGAAAATGATTCACACATCTTATATGTAGGTTTATAACCGAGACAAGTAAGTTTAGCGATTACGCCCTGTCTATCGCAAGGTATTGAGAAATGCCCGGCGTCATCAGTGATCCCATAGGTAATTACCGTAGAGTCTTTTGGCGCAAGAAGCATGACGGTTGCCGCGACCACCGGCTCGTTGTCGTTGCCTATTGCTCTGCCCGTATAGCAAAATTTGCCATGCTGCAACGCCTCAATATAATAATTACGGTCTTTTTTGATGATTGATATTGGATTAAGCGCGATAGTCTGGCGTAGGGCTTCATACGCATCATCAGTATGTATTCTCGCAGAAGTCTTGTAGTTGTCGAGTTCCTTGTATATGAAGGAGATGTTGATGTCGGTATGCTCTTTGTTGATTTTTACAATTGCCTCTGATATAGGTGTGTTATTAAACGAGTAGGAGTATTTGTAGGCACTGGCTGAAATATAAGTCATCACAGCCAATATTATTGTCAGGATAGTTCTCATTTTCAGTCAATGGTTAATGTGTTGCCGTTTTGCTTGATGTTGATTTGCTCGAATGTGTTGAGTTGCTCCACAACCTCATTGAGCGGTAAAGATGGATCAAACTTGTAATATAGATGGAGTGAAGCGGCATCAGCGTTACTAAATTTGACCTCTACGCCGTAAACGACAGCCACCTCTTTCATTATCTTTTCAAGAGACTCGTTCTCAAACACTATCGGTGTCAGGTTAACCATTACAGTGTCATTTTCAGTTGTTATCGTGTCGGTTGAAACGGTAACAGCAGACGGGGCAACAACCACGTTTTCTGCAACCGGTTCCGGTTTATGGTCGATTACTGCTACAGTGACGGCTATCCCGGCAGCAACTGCCACGATTGACGTGCCGACAATAGCAGCGATTGATGCGGCACGATTGCCAACCCAAAACAATGAACGGCGGGGGCGGACTGCATGTTTCTCCGAGAAGTCTTCCCATTCGGCATCAACATCTATCTCTTTGCCAGCTTCTATAGCAGAATCGGCTTTACAGAGCAGATTGTAAATCTCTCTGGTTTCCTGATCCGACATTATTTCTGCCAACTGTTCGGATGTATATTTTTCGGGATGCTCGACAATATCAAGCACAAGTTCGTATTTATCCATTTTCGTTGAGTTTTTTGCGGATGATTGTCAGTGCATGACTCAGATGACGGTAAACGGCTGTCTCACTTATGCCCATTGACGCTGCAATACGTGAAAACGGCAATCCCTCAGAGAACCGTAATTCCATGACGCGTCTTGCCTGCGGCGATATTTCAGACCTGATTAGACTGTATATTCGCGCAATGGTTTCCTCATCGGGCCACTCCTCGCTTTCGTATTCATCGTTTTCGAGAAAATAACGGTTGGCAATCCTTTGGTGAATCTCGCAGTCACGGATATGGTTCAGGCAGCGGTTCCTGACAGCTCTGAGAAGATAGCCTTCTGAAATAAGAGTGTCACGGGTCACATCGAGAAGCGAAACAAACACATCATGGACGATGTCGCGCGCGAGATCATCGTCGTGCAGAAGTGCCACCGCCAACCGGTACATCTGCGCGTAATGTGCTTTGAAAAGCTGCTCTATGTCGTTTCTGTTCGTCATACACTATAAAGACACACAACATCCGCAAAACTCAACCCTAAAAGATAATTTTTTTGAGAAAATTACATATCCATCTGCAAAGTTACTGAAAGATAACCAAATTCCTCTTTTCCTAAGCATCGAGTTTGGTTTGGTTCGGGCTATATATATGCCCGGTTAAACCTATTATATGGGAATGGCTGGGCAAAAGAAAAAAATCGGATGGGGTGTAGAGTTGGGTGGCTCCTATCTGGATGCGATTACAGAGTTGATTGCCATTAAGAGATTCGGGTGTACCCACACCGTTGAGCAGCAGTGGCGTACCTCCTGAAAGCGTGTGGAGCGTTAAGAATATATAAAAACACCCAACTTTGACCATTTTGGGTGTAAAATTGGGTGTATATACAACAAAAGCCTGCTAAGCAGGCTTTATTGCGGAGAGGACGGGATTCGAACCCGTGGTAGGATTGCTCCTACGTCAGTTTAGCAAACTGGTGGTTTCAGCCACTCACCCACCTCTCCAAAATGTTTGGCTTGAAAAGGTTTTGACTTTACATCTCTTCCTTCAAGCGACTGCAAAGTTAGTAACTTTTTATTTTTCCTGCAATAATATTTGAATTTTTTTTGTTCCCATTCTCAATTTTTTCTTAATTTTTCTCCTCTGACACCTGTCTCGCCCCCATATTAGACTTACAAAACATTTCAGCCGGATAAAAAAGTATAAATTTAGAGTGTATGTTGTCCGCACTTTTCAAAGTTTTTATTAACTTTGGAAATTGGTAGTCAATATCTGTCTCCAAGACACGTCAAAAGTCTGAGGTACGACAGAAGACTGTCCTGAAACATATCTTAAAACCGTATAAAACAATAAAGATGAAATATAACCGCATTCTTCTAAAACTTTCGGGCGAATCGCTCATGGGAAAACAGGGGCACGGCATAGATACCGAACGCCTCAATTCTTATGCCCAGCAGATACAGCATGCCGTCAACAACGGCGTGCAGGTGGGTGTCGTAATAGGAGGTGGCAATATCTTCCGGGGACTCTCCGGAGCATCCAAAGGGTTTGACCGTGTGAAGGGCGACCAGATGGGTATGCTCGCGACAGTGATCAATTCTCTCGCGCTCAGCTCCGCGCTCGAGGCCATAGGTCAGCCAGCCAAAGTGCTCACCGCCATCCCCATGTTCCCGATAGGTTATCCTTATTCAAAATGGGAGGCAATAAAAGCCATGAAAGAAGGAACCGTGGCTATCATGAGCTGCGGCACAGGATCCCCCTATTTCACCACAGACACAGGCTCCGCCCTCCGCGCCATCGAGATCGAGGCTGACGTGATGCTCAAGGGCACACGGGTGGACGGTGTATATACCGCCGATCCGGAAAAAGACCCTGACGCCACAAAATTCGACCATATCACATATGAGGAAGTGATTGCCCGCAATCTTAAAGTGATGGATATCACCGCCACAGCCCTCTGCAAGGAAAACCATATGCCCATATATGTATTCAACATGGACATCGAGGGGAATCTTGCAAAAATGCTCAAAGGTGAAAACGTCGGCACTCTTGTAGACTGAACATGACCGTACGCACATCTTTCTATTGAGAAAGAGATTCTACAAAGGAGTCGCCCGGCGATCCCTTTTCACATGTCTTAATGATAAAAAATAATCAAAACATATAATTCATATGGAAGTTAAGGAATATCTCGACAACGCGAAAGACAATATGCAGCTCGCTGTGGAATATCTCGACGACACTCTTTCGCACATCCGCGCAGGCAAAGCTTCCGCCCGTCTGCTCGACGGCATCCGCGTTGACTATTATGGCTCGCAGGCTCCCGTCTCAAACGTTGCAAATATTTCAGTGCCCGACGCACGCACTATCGCCATCACCCCATGGGAGAAATCAATGTTCAAAGAGATTGAGAAAGCTATCATCAACTCTGAACTCGGAATCACTCCCGAAAACAACGGAGAGGTGATACGTCTGTCAATCCCACCCCTCACCGAAGACCGCCGCAAACAGCTCGTGAAGCAGAGCAAGGCAGAGGCGGAAACCGCCAAGGTATCCATCCGCAACGCACGCCGCGAAGCAATAGAGGGATTGAAGAAGGAGATCAAGCAGGGTCTTAGCGAAGACGCTGAGAAGGATGCCGAGAACGAGGTGCAGAAACTGCATGACAAATATATGAAGAAGATCGACGAGATCTTCGCCGCTAAAGAGAAGGAGATCCTCACTGTCTGAACCCGGCTAAAACATAACCGTCATACATCTCAAGCAAGCGTCTTCCCTGTCAACAGGGTTGACGCTTGTTGTTAACCACCACCGTCCACAACCTGAAAAATGATCTCTGTAATCATACCTGTATATAATGCGGAAAAATATCTCGAAGAAGCAGTCGCAAGCGTGTGTTCCCAGACATATAAGGACCGTGAACTTATACTTGTGGATGACGGGTCAACCGACCGATCGGGAGAAATATGCGAAAATATTGCGGCACGTGTTCCCGGGATAGAGGTGATACATAAAAAAAACGGAGGTCTTTCATCAGCAAGGAACGCGGGTATTGACAAGGCTCGGGGAGAATATATTTTTTTTCTTGACGCGGACGACATTATCCCTCCGTATGCACTTGATATCCTTTTCAAGTGCATCAATTACGAGAAATACGACGTGGCATGCGGAACCACAATCAAGTTCCATACCACTATCCACTCTTACGAAGAAATGTGCGGACGCACGAAAATATCCCGACCGGGAAACATACCTGTTCGATCTCATACTCCTGTGGAAGCCCTCACAATGATACTTTACCAGAAAGGTATAGACAATTCCGCCTGCGGCAAACTTTTTTCAGCATCCCTGTTCAGCAATCTGCGTTTCCGGGAAGGAACAGGATATGAGGACCTCGACATCATCACCCCTCTCCTGCTTGAAGCATCGGGAGTTGCGGAAATACGGTTGCCATTATATTTCTATCGGCAGCATGCCTCAAGCTATATCCATACATTCTCGATGAAAAGATGCGATGTGCTTGAGGTGACAGAGCGTATCGTGCGGCATGTGGAATCCCGTTGTCCCGAACTTCTTCCCGCCGCACGGTCTCGTCAGCTTAGCGCCAATTTCAATATACTCGGACTTATTGCCGCCAATCCTTCCATGCCAAAGGGTGGTGTGTCGTCTGCCGAATCAAAAAAAACAGCCGACAACTGCTGGAATAAAATAAAGGAGCTGCGCGGAGAATCCCTGCGCAACCCCTCTGTAAGATTAAAAAACAAAATAGGAATCCTTGCCTCATACATAGGAGGGAGAAGAATCGTGGAAGCGATCGCGGGGATTATCTACAGATGAAGCATCCATAGTGTCCGCTTACCAGCGACCGTTGATCAACCCCGGCGTTACAGGAAGCGGCTTACGAACTGCCACATAGCTATCCCGGCGCTTACGGAAACATTGAGAGAGTGTTTCACCCCGGCTTGCGGTATCTCAAGCACCACATCGGCAATATCCACAATACGCTGGTCCACTCCTTTCACCTCGTTGCCCGCCACCAGAAGATACCGGCAATCCTTCTCCGGCACAAACTCCTGAAGGGGGATACTGTCGTGAGCCTGTTCGAGCACACATATCTTCCATCCCTCCTCATGCATTCTCCTGACCTCTTCAAAAGCATCATCCACATGACGCCAGTCCACACTCTCTTCCGCACCTAATGCTGTCTTGGTGATTTCCGGGTGAGGCGGACATCCGGAGATACCGGCCAATATCACCTCCTTTATAAGGAAAGCGTCTGCCGTGCGGAATATGGCGCCGATGTTATACATCGACCGCACATTGTCTGTCATTACAGAAAGAGGGAGCTTTTCCCTTTCCTTATACTGACGCAGGCTGCAGTTGGTAAGCTCGAATATGTTTTTCTTTGTCCTGTCCATTCCGATAGGCTCTAAGCCATTGAAAACATCATTACCCTAATGCCATTCGATCAACCCTCCGACATCTCGAGCATACGCTCTATAGGCCTCAGGGCTTTCTCCGCGATCTCCGGGTCCACATGCACCTCCGGCTTACCGTCGCGCAAAGCCTCATACACTTTTTGAAGAGTGTTAAGCTTCATGAAATCGCATTCGTTGCACTGGCATTCCGCATCTTCAGCAGGAGCCGCGAGAAATACTTTTCCCGGACATTTATTCCGCATCTCGAAAAGGATTCCGCTTTCGGTGACCACTATATATTCGGGAGCGTCATCCTTGGTCGCGAAATCGAGAAGCGCAGCCGTGGAACCCACCTTGTCGGCTATAAGCTGCAAGGGGCGGCGGCATTCAGGATGCACAAGAACTTTGGCACGGGGATGTTCTTTCTTCATCTCCGCAATCTTTTCGAGAGAGAAGCGGTCATGCACGTGGCACGCCCCGTTCCATAGAAGCATACTGCGCCCCGTGACACTGTTGATGTATTCTCCTAAATTATGGTCGGGACCGAAGATTATTTTCTCGTCTTCCGGAAGCTGCTCCACAATCTTACGTGCGTTGCCCGAGGTCACGACTATATCTGTGAGAGCCTTCACGGCAGCCGAAGTATTGACATAACTGATCACCGTATGGTCGGGATGAGCCTTCACGAAATTTTCAAACTCCACAGGATCGCAGCTGTCGGCAAGCGAACATCCCGCCGCAGTGTCGGGAATCAGGACAGTCTTTCCGGGACATAAAATTTTTGCTGTCTCTCCCATGAAATTCACTCCGCACATCACTATGACATCCGCATCGGTCTTTGCCGCCTGACGGGCGAGAGCGAGGGAGTCACCTATGAAATCGGCAATCTCCTGAATCTCGTCGCGCTGATAATAGTGCGCCATGATGAGGGCGTTTTTCTCTTTCTTAAGACGTGAGATCTCCTCCCTCAGTCGCCGGGTGGAGGAAAGTTCTGGAGTCGGGTTCATCTTTATTGTTTATTTAATAAAAATTTAAATCATAAAAAATAAATAATCAACAACAATAAAGGCTGTCAATAACCACCAATAAGTTTTGGCTCAAAAATTTGGAAATCCGGGTTATTGAAATTCTTTATACAGTTATTGACATATTGTCTACAGGGGGCAGGATTGTAAATCAGATTTATGCTGACTTTATTTACACCCTGTAGATAACTGCAAAGTTAATAAATTTCTATCTTATTGACTGAAGAAAACTGTAGAAAACCCATGATTTTGCTGTAGACAGAAGTGACAATAAATATAGATAACCCCATGCGATGAAATGAATGATATTATAAAAATGTATATATCAGGTTATTTTTATAAAAAGCAATAGTTTTGAAGATTTGTTATAAATCACTTTTCAACGGTATTTCAACGGCATTTCATCAGGTTTTCTACGACTTTTCTACAGGTTATCTACAGATATAGCCTCTGCCGTCAGGCTTGGAAAGCGTATGCGGAATATATCTTAAGGATTTTTTTGCTGTTTTTAAGAGCATCTCGGTAAGCTAAGAGACGGTCGGGGATTTGCAATACCGTACTAAAAAAGCGGGAGCGACCGACACCACGTCTGCCACTCCCGCAACATCAAGGTTACGAAAAGGTGATTTCCTTTTTTTGATAGATGCCCGACCTTGAACGGGCCGTCATAATTTTGATTTAATTAGCACAAATAATATTTATACTGCCGTCGCGGCATATGTCATGAATGCTCCAGGGAGTTCACGGCAATGTCCGTTTTACGGGCAGGGCGCCACTGTTTCAATCTCTGTGGCGTGTCTGATATAATAACCATCGGGAATTTACAGATGTTCACGAGAGGGTCTTTATTTTGTATTATTCACATCCGGTCCGGCAATAAAGACTGCTCCAAAAATGGATAAAGAAAAAGACGGTGCCGCTCTGGCATCGTCTTTCCGGGTGTGTGATTTTAAAAGTGTGTGATTTTAAAAATAAGTGATCAGGAACCAAGCAGGGTCCTTCCTTTTTCAATAGCCTGACGGTTGACCGGAATAAGGGCGTGATGACGCTCCGGAAGAGATTTCTCCAATCCTTTCACCACATTTTCCATCGGCAGTTTATATGGCATGGCTTCAAGGAGGGCGCCCATCACTACCATGTTGTAAGCCTTGGGATGTCCTATTTCCATTGTGGCCTCCATGGCGTTGACAGGATAGATTGTGATGTCATTTCGTTCCGGGAGCTTGTGTATTCCACTTGTGTCATAGATCAGGATACCCCCTTTCTTCACACGAGGAGAAAACTTGTCGAGGCTCTGCTGGTTGAGAGCTACCACGATGTCGTATGTGTCGAGCACCGGAGAAGAGATGCGTTCGTCCGACAGTATCACTGTCACATTGGCGGTACCCCCTCTTTGTTCCGGTCCGTAGGATGGCATCCATGTCACCTCCTTGTCGTCCATCAGTCCTGAATAGGCGAGGATCTTGCCCATTGAAAGGACTCCCTGTCCACCGAATCCGGCAATTATAATCTCTTCTTTCATTTCATTAAATTTAGAGTGTTTCGTATGAATAGGACATACAAAATGGTGTGCGCCCGTTTATATTGTCAGATGTTTTTGAGATCTCCGAGAGGATATTTCTCAAACATATTGCGCTCCATCCATTCATTTGATTCCACAGGACTCATTTTCCATCCGGAGTTGCATGTGGAGACTATTTCCACTACAGAGGTACCCTTTTTTGCGAGAGCGTTCTCAAAAGCTTTTTTTATGCAGCCTTTGGTCTTGCGGACGGAAGCCGGGGTATGCACCGATTGTCTTGTGACGTAGCAAGTGCCGTCGAGGCGTGCCAGAATATCGGTGATTTCAAGGGGATGTCCGTTGAGATCCACTCTTCTTCCGTAAGGGGTTGTGGCTGTCTTCTGTCCTATCAGGGTGGTTGGAGCCATCTGTCCGCCGGTCATTCCGTAAATCGCGTTGTTGACGAATATCATCACGATGTTTTCCCCTCTGTTGGCTGCATGTATCGACTCGGCGGTGCCTATCGCCGCCATGTCGCCGTCACCCTGATATGTGAAGACCACATTTGATGGCCATAGTCTGCTGAGGGCTGTTGCCACGGCGGGCGCGCGTCCGTGGGCGGCTTCCACCCAGTCAACGTCGATATAATTATATGCGAATACCGCGCAACCCACCGGAGATACCCCGACGGTGCGCTCCGCGAGACCCATTTCATCGATCACCTCCGCCAGAAGTTTATGGACCACGCCATGGCTGCATCCCGGGCAATAATGCATGTGGACGTCATCGAGAAGCCTGGGCTTGGAATATACCTTGTTCTCTTCTTTTATTATATCCTCGATTTCCATTGTTACTTCAGTGAATTAGGGGATGTTGTTGATTAATTTTTCTTCAAGGGCGTCCACGATCTCCTGCGGGCTCGGTATTATTCCTCCGAGACGTCCGTAGTGTTCTACGGGGAGACTGTCGTGCACAGCGAGCCTGACATCTTCTATCATTTGTCCGGCGTTCAGTTCCACGCAAAGTATCCCTTTCTTTCCCCTGGCGGCTTTCTCCACCGCCTCTTTCGGGAAAGGCCATAGTGTTATGGGGCGTATTATACCCGCCTTTATCCCTTTCTCTTCTGCCATTTCCATCGCTTTGGCGCATATCCTGGCGATAGAGCCGAAAGCCACGATAAGATAGTCGGCGTCTTCCACTCCGATCTCCTCCCATCTGGTCTCGTTGCGTTCTATCTCCCTGTATCTTGCCTGGAGGCGGTGGTTGATGATTTCCATCCGCGAAGACTCGAGTTCAAGAGATGTCACGACGTTTCTTTTTCTTTCTCCGTTTCTTCCTGTGGTTGCCCAGGGGCATTGGCGGCGGATCTCCTCGTCAGTGCGTCGTGGCCGCTGCGGAGGGAGCACCACCTTTTCCATCATCTGTCCGACGATTCCGTCTGCGAGGATCATGGCGGGGGTACGGTATTTGAAAGAGAGGTCGAAACCGAGTCCTACGAAATCCACCATTTCCTGCACTGAAGACGGCGAGAGCACTATAAGACGGTAGTCACCGTGTCCTCCACCCTTTGTGGCTTGAAAATAATCAGCCTGCGACGGCTGTATGGTGCCGAGTCCGGGACCACCCCTCATCACGTTCAGGATAAGGGCGGGAAGCTCAGATCCGGCTATATATGAAATTCCCTCCTGTTTGAGGCTGATTCCCGGCGACGATGACGATGTCATCACTGCTTTTCCGGAGGCGGCGCCGCCATAGACCATGTTGATGGCGGCAACTTCCGATTCTGCCTGGAGCACCACCATGCCGGTGGTCTCCCAAGGCATAAGTGCCTCCAGAGTTTCGAGCACCTCCGACTGGGGAGTGATGGGATAGCCGAAATAACCGTCGCATCCGTAAAGGATAGCGGCGTGTGCCACGGCTTCGTTTCCCTTCATTAGTCTTACCTCTTCTTTCATTATATGGATAAAATAAATGTTCTTGATTATAGGGAGCAAAGACAGGCGCCCTTATACTTTTACTCTATATACTTCGATACATGCGTCAGGACAGACCCATGCGCATGAGCAGCATCCTGTGCATCTGTCGGGTGCTGCCATGAAAGCATAATGGTATCCCCGGTCGTTTACTTCATTAGGCTGTAAAGATAGGGTGTCGGTGGGACAGGCTGTCACACACAGGTTGCAACCTTTGCAGCGTTCGACGTTGACTGTGATTGCGCCTTTGACTTTTGCCATCTCTGTAGGTGTTTTTAATTTATAAAGTTGTTTAGACTTTTTGCGGAAGTTGTTTCTTAAGGTTTCATACCTTGTCCGGTTTTCTTCCCAAGGATTTCGACAGATTTCCGGGAAAGAAAAAGGTTGGACAACTTCTATAGGAAAGGAGCGATTCCGACAGCTTTCCAAAGGTTAGATTCACAAAAGTAGTAAAAAACTTTTGTAAAAGGGGGTACTTTTATATGTTGAACAACATAAAATATGTTATACAACATAAATAACGTATAAAAGTGGAAAAAAATTTAGTTCTGACCGTCAGAAGAGAGCATTTTCACCAACTGCCGCATACCTTCTGTGGCAGTCGCCTTGATTACGGTGACTCCGGGCATTCCAGCCGCCGCAGGAGCCGGATTAGGGTCGATGTAATATATAGGTGTCCCCGGACGCACACATTGTATAAGTCCTGCCGCAGGATATACGGCGAGAGAAGTGCCGATCACAACGAACACGTCGGCGTCGTATACCCACTCCATGGCTTTTTCGATGTTAGGTACCGGTTCTTGAAAGAATACTATGTGCGGACGCATAAGGTCTCCGCGTTTTCCACGGGTGGCTGGAGTGGTCTCGAGATGTTCCATGTCGAGAGATTCCACATAATCAGGATCGCTGACCGAGCGAATCTTCATCAGTTCGCCATGGAGATGCAGCACATTTGAACTTCCTGCCCTTTCATGAAGGTCGTCTACATTCTGTGTGATGACATACACGTCAAAGTCTTTTTCAAGATCTACGAGTGCCTTATGGGCGGCATTGGGTAATTTTGAGACAAGATCCTTTCTGCGTGCATTGTAGAAACTGTGTACAAGATCGGGGTTTCTCCTGAAACCGTCTGCCGACGCCACGTCCATGACGGGATAGTTTTCCCAAAGGCCTCCGGCATCGCGGAATGTGGAAATTCCGCTTTCAGCGCTTATACCGGCGCCTGAAGATATAACAAGTTTTGGTTTTGCCATAGATACAAATTTTTAATATAACATTCCGTTGCCTGATTTTGATTGATCAGGGAAGATGCCGGTGATGATATTCCGGTAATATTGCCGGAGACATGCGAAATTAGCTTAATTAATTTAAAAATGAACAATAATTGCACTTAAACGAAACGTTTTGTGCAATATTACTCAGAATGATGTTTTCTGTGCATTATCGATGCATAAGACCATTGGTCTGGGGGTGAAATAGGTTAAAAAATCGTATTCATTAGCAGTTTTATCTTTTTTATTAAACCTTGGCGTGGCGGATTGTCTTATTGATACAGAAACTTCAGATTATATAACAAAGAAGTTGTCTATGTTTTTTATGAATGACTTGATTTAAGAAATTATCTTGTTTTTTATAAAAAATGTAAACATCTTCATAAAAACATAAACGCTATGAGAAAGATAATGACATGCATTCTTCTCTCCCTCTTTATCTCTGTAGGAACAGGTGAAGTCTTTGCTTCAGTCAGCAATGACCGAGGCGGTGATCGAAAGGAACAGCGGGATAAAGGGAAGAATCATGACAAAGGTAACAAACACCATAATCGCCGTCCCGGAAATAAGAAAGACAAGCATAATAAGAAAGACAAAGATTTTCGTCCGGGGCGGGGAGGACACTCATTGCCGGCTCCGGGACACAATGCTGTACGTCCCGCACCCGGGCATCGTCCGTCACCCGGGCATCGTCCCGCACCGGCTCCCGTGCACAGACCGCCTCACCGTCCTCATCATTATGTTCCGGCTCCTCCCCCTCCGGGACTCGGACCGATGGTGAGTCATGCCACAAGGGGATGTCGTGACGTGGCTGTATGGCAGGTGGATCATGACACTTATGTGGTGAAATATCGCCGGGGCAAGAAATATTATACACAGTATCTCTATCCGTATGCCGGCAGATATGGCGACCGCAGTCTGATATCAGTCAACTGGCAGCCGCTTTCCCCATGGACCCTGATTCCTCCGATTCAATTAAACATCAATCTTTAGGGGCGATTACCCATATTTTGTCACTGCTTGGTCTAACGGGCGGTTATCCGGTCAACCGGATAACCGCCCGTCTGTTTCTGTAGGGATACTGAGTTAAGAATATCAGGAATGTATGTAAAATTATGTTTGCAGGGAATGGGAATGTCGCGATTTTCATATATATTTGCAGTATGGAAGCGGAAGATTTTGATATTCGCGACAGACAGGCTCGCGATAATGAGAAGGATGTGGAGAAGGCTC
Source organism: uncultured Porphyromonadaceae bacterium (assembly GCA_947174235.1). Taxonomy (GTDB): domain Bacteria; phylum Bacteroidota; class Bacteroidia; order Bacteroidales; family Muribaculaceae; genus Lepagella. The sequence continues at coordinate 43,688 of CAMWID010000016.1, forward strand.
TGCGTCCTTTGGCTTTTGACGATTTCAGCGGTCAGGAAAAAATAATTGAAAATTTGAGGGTGTTTGTGAAAGCGGCACGGCTCAGAGGGGAATCTCTCGACCATACGCTGCTGCATGGTCCTCCGGGTCTTGGAAAAACCACCCTTTCAAATATAATAGCCAACGAACTGGGGGTAGGATTCAAGGTGACTTCCGGTCCTGTGCTCGACAAGCCCGGTGATCTTGCCGGAATATTGATGAGCCTGGAGGAGAACGATGTTCTGTTTATCGACGAGATCCACAGGCTGCATCCCATAGTGGAGGAATATCTTTATTCAGCCATGGAGGATTACAGGATAGACATACTCCTTGACAAAGGACCGGGAGCTAAAAGCGTGCAGCTTACGCTCGCTCCCTTTACTCTGATAGGAGCCACAACACGTAGCGGACTTCTCACATCCCCACTGAGGGCACGTTTCGGCATAAACTGTCATCTGGAATATTATGATCATTATATTTTAAAGGGGATAGTCCGTCGTTCTGCGGGTCTTCTAAGGGTTGGTATAGCGGATGAGGCAGCCATGGAGATAGCATTGAGGAGCCGAGGAACCCCGCGTATAGCCAATGCGCTTTTGCGTCGCGTCAGGGATTTCGCGATGGTCAAAGGGAATGGGTTCATAGATATAGAGATCGCGCGTCATGCTCTTGAGGCTCTCAATATCGACCGTTACGGACTTGACGAGATAGACAACCGTATACTTCTCACCATCATTGACAAATTCAAGGGGGGGCCCGTGGGGCTGTCCACGATAGCCACCGCGCTTGGCGAGGATGCCGGTACGATAGAGGAGGTGTATGAACCATTCCTTATAAAAGAGGGTTTTCTAAAACGTACGCCAAGGGGAAGGGAGGTGACCGACCTGGCTTACACGCATCTTTGCCGACGCCGGCCCAACATGCCGGAAAGTCTGTTTGACGAATATTAAATAACCGCCCCTAAATTTATGGCAGGAATAAAATCATTGGCTAAAGACACCGCTGTCTACGGACTGAGCAGCATAGTGGGAAGATTTCTCAACTGGTGTCTCGTACCTCTCTATGTTTATCTATTCCCATCTCAGGAATATGGAGTGGTCACATATCTTTACGGAGTCACGGCAGTGGCTCTCGTGGTATTGAACTATGGAATGGAGACCGGGTTCTTCCGGTTTGCAAACAAGGACAAGGATCCGGATTCGGTGTATACCACCTCACTGATATCGGTGGGGTTCACTTCGTTGCTGTTTATACTTTTGCTGACGGTCTTTCTCAAGCCGGTATCCTCGGCGCTGACATTGCCCAACCACAGTCTATATGTATGGATAATGGGGGTGACGGTAGCTCTCGACGCGTTTACCAATATACCTTTCGCCTGTCTGAGATACAGGAACAAGGCGTGGCGGTTCGCGGGTATAAAAATGTTGAATGTTGCGTTCAACATAGGGCTTAATCTCTTTTTTCTTCTCGGATGTCCTGCCCTGATGAGACACTGTCCTGCTGCGGTAAGCTGGTTCTATGAACCTTGCGGCGGAGAAGGGTTTGGCATAGGATGGATATTTGTAGCAAACATTTTGTCGACATTGCTCGTGCTTCTATGTCTCGTCCCACAGCTGACAGGTGTCAGGTATGTGTTTCGCGGGGATCTTCTCAAGAGTATGCTTTCCTATAGCTGGCCGTTGCTGATATTAGGTGTGGCGGGCATGCTCAGCCAGAACATGGGACAGCTCATAATACCCTATCTTTTTCCCGGCAACGAGACTGCGGCACGGTCGATGGTGGGTATATACGGCGCCAATATGAAGATAGCCATAGTGATGGTGATGTTCACACAGGCGTTCCGCTATGCCTATGAGCCTTTTATTTTCGCCCAGGCAAGAGGTGCGGGGGAAGACAAGAGCCGGGCATATTGCGATGCCATGAAATATTTCATAATATTCGGTTTGCTTATATTCCTCGGGGTGATGTATTATCTTCCCGTATTGCGTTATTTCATATCCCCGGGATACTGGAGCGGACTTAAGGTCGTGCCGTTGATGATGGCGGCAGAGCTTTGTTTCGGAGTCTTCTTCAATCTTTCCCTGTGGTACAAGCTTACCGACCGCACTCAATGGGGCATGTATTTCTCTATCATATGTTTCGTGCTCATGGCAGGACTCAATCTATGGTTTGTGCCCGCCATAGGGATTCCGGACGGATATATGGGTTCGGCGTGGGCGGCTCTTGTAAGCTATTTCATCGTGATGGTGATGAGCTATTTCGCGGGAAAGAAATATTATCCACTCCCCTATCAGACCGGGCGTATCTTCATGTATGTCGTTCTTGCAGGTGTGCTGTATGCCGGAGGAATGCTGATGGAGAATTTCTTTGGCACAGGCGTAGCGTATGTTCTGCGTGCTCTTCTGCTCCTTATATATATAGGTATAGTGGCGAGCTTCGAGAATATTCCGGTCTTGTCAGGAATGATGCGTAGGGTCGGAATCTGGAGGAAGATGAAAGCGTGATCCTTCCGCCCCGGTCCGGAAAGTTAGGGAAAGCATCGCCGGTACCGACATAAAAAACAGCGACAGTATCAATTTACTGTCGCTGTTTTTTATGTCGGTACCGACTATCATTTGTCTCTCATGAAAATGGAGATCGGGGTGCCGTGGAAATCCCATTTCTCCCTGATCTTGTTTTCGAGGAAACGTCGGTAGGGTTCCTTCACCCATTGCGGAAGGTTGCAGAAAAAGACGAAGGTCGGGATCACCGATTCCTTAAGCATCGTCACATACTTGATCTTTACAAACTTACCCTTGTTGCTGGGGGGCGGTGTCACCGCGATCTGCTCAAGCATATAGGTGTTCAGCTGCGAGGTAGGGATTATCCTGCGGCGGTTGTTATAGACCTCGATTGCAGTTTCCAGCACCTTGTATATTCTCTGTTTGGTAATGGCGGATGTGAAAAGGATGGGAAAATCAGTAAATGGCGCGAAACGTTGGCGGATAGCGTTCTCGAAATTCTTTTGTGCGGTGATGGATTTGTCAGAGACAAGATCCCACTTGTTGACACATACCACGAGTCCTTTCTTGTTGCGCTGTATGAGGCCGAAGATGTTGGCGTCCTGGCTTTCGATACCCCTCGTGGCGTCGATCATAAGGATGCAGACATCGCTCGCCTCTATGGCGCGGATAGAACGGATCACGCTGTAATATTCGATATCTTCATTCACCTTCTGCTTTTTGCGTATTCCGGCAGTGTCCACGAGATAAAAATCGAATCCGAATTTATTATACCTGTGGTAGATGGAATCACGGGTGGTTCCGGCGATGTCGGTGACGATATGACGTTCCTCGCCTATGAAAGCGTTGATGAGAGAAGATTTCCCGGCGTTCGGACGTCCTACGATCGCGAATTTCGCCACATTGTCTTCAGGCTTGTCGTCGGAAGAGGGTTCCGGCATGTCTTCTATTATTTTGTCGAGAAGCTCACCTGTGCCGCTCCCGTTGGCAGACGACACCTCGACGGGATCGCCGAGTCCGAGGGAATAAAATTCAGGGATGTTGAATCTGGCGTCGCCCTTGTCTTCTTTGTTTGCCACAAGGATCACAGGCTTTTTGGAACGCCGGAGTATCGCCGCCACCTGATCGTCAAGATCGGTGACGCCGTTTGAGGCGTCGACCACAAAAAGGATGACGTCAGCTTCCTCGATAGCGATCTGGACCTGCTTGTTGATCTCCCCCTCGAATATATCTTCGGAGTTGACCACCCATCCGCCTGTGTCGACGATAGAAAATTCCTGTCCACACCAGTCGACCATTCCATATTGACGGTCGCGTGTGGTGCCCGCCGTGTCGTCTACGATGGCGCTGCGGGTCTGCGTCAAACGGTTGAACAAGGTGGATTTACCTACGTTCGGCCGCCCTACTATTGCTACTAATCTGCTCATTTTTATGATAGTTTCAGCGTGAAAACGCGCTTGTGGCGGGAATAAGTTTCCCGCCTGTATGAAGTTGTTTAAACCGGTTATTTAAAGGTCATTCAATATATCCGAATGCGCGGAGTTTGTTCTCGCGGTTACGCCAGTCTTTCTCGACTTTTACGAATATCTCGAGAAAAACCTTTTTTCCGAAGAATTTCTCGATGTCGTGACGTGCCTCTATGCCGACTTTTTTAATTTTCTCACCCCCTTTTCCAATAAGAATACCTTTCTGGGAGTCTCTTTCCACATAAATTACCGACATTATATGGATCGAGTTCTCTTTCTCTTCGAATTTTTCCACAAGAACTTCCGTGCTGTAAGGAATTTCCTTGTCGTAATTCAGAAGCAGCTTCTCGCGGATTATCTCGGTGACGAAGAAACGTGCCGGCTTATCGGTCAGTGCGTCCTTGCCGAAGAATGGAGGGGAAACGGGGAGGAGTTCCACGATCCGGTTCTTAAGGTTGTCTATGTTGAAATGCTCTTTGGCGCTGGTCGGGAAAATCTCTGCGTTCGGAAGACGGGTGTGCCAGTCGTCGACGAGTTTGGCGAGCTCTCCGTCACCTTTGAGAAGGTCTATCTTGTTGATGACAAGCAGCACCGGGACGCTCTCTTTAGCCACACGGTCGAGGTAATCCTTGTTTTTTTCGGGATCTTCCACCACGTCGGTCACGTATAGAAGTATGTCGGCGTCTGTAAGTGCCCCTTCGGAAAACTCGAGCATCGATTCCTGAAGTTTGTACTTCGGTTTCAGCACGCCCGGGGTGTCGGAATAGACTATCTGGTATTCGGGAGTGTTGACAATTCCCATGATTCTGTGGCGGGTGGTCTGAGCCTTAGAGGTTATGATAGAGATACGTTCTCCCACCAGATCGTTCATCAGGGTTGACTTCCCCACGTTGGGGTTGCCTACGATATTTACAAACCCTGCCTTATGGTTTTGGGCTATATCTTTAGTTTCTTCTTCCATGTCTGAAAAGTTTTGGGTTATATTGACGGAAGCAGTCGCGGAATCCGTTAAGACATACGTCTTGAAAACGTTTTTGCGACATACCCCCATAGGATAAACGCCACAGTCGCCGATGGTGTTCAGCTCAGGGGATAGATTGCGGAAGCTTTAAGGAGCAGCTGACAATAGCCGCGAGCCTTTAAAAAAACGGGTCGATGGAACAAAATCCATTGACCCGTTAAGTATATGGTTTTCTTTCTGGGTGTGGATCATGAATCGAACGCCCAGATAAGATACATCGCGCCCCAGGTGAATCCAGCTCCGAATGCGGTCATCATCACCTTGTCGCCTTTTTTCAGTTTGTGTTTATATTCGTCAAGACACAGAGGGATAGACGCTGCGGAAGTGTTGCCGTAGTGCTGTATGTTGACGAGGACTTTGTTTTCGTCTATCTTTGTCCTTCCCGCCACAGCCTCGATGATGCGGAGGTTTGCCTGGTGTGGCACGAGCCAGTCTACATCTTCTACTGTGAGGTTGTTGCGTTTCATTACGGAAAGAGTGGAAGACAACATGTCCTGCACGGCGTTCTTATATACGTTTCTCCCTTCCTGATATATGTAATGCTCACGAGCTTCCACTGTCTCGACCGACGCGGGTTTCACAGATCCGCCCGCCTTCATGAGGAGGTGAGGGAGTCCTGTTCCGTCGATATGGAATTCACCGTCGATCACGCCCACGTTTTCTTCAGTCGGCTCTACGAGCACGGCTGCCGCGGCGTCGCCGAAGAGAGGGCATGTCGCGCGGTCCTGATAGTCGGTCATGCTTGACATTTTCTCGGCGCAGACCACGATCACTTTCTTGTAAAGTCCGCTCTGGATATAGGCTCTGGCAGCCTGCAAGGTCACGATAAAACCGGCGCATGCCGCCTGTATGTCGTAGGAGTAGGCATTTGTCAGGCCGGTCTCGTGCGCGATCACAGATCCGGTAGAGGGGAAACGGTAGTCAGGATTGGATGTGGCGCATATCAGGAGGTCTATTTCTTCCGGTTTTGTGGATGTGGATTCAAGAAGTTTCTCCACCGCCTTGATTCCGAGGAAACTTGAACCTTTCGAGTCGTCATTGAGGATCCTGCGTTCCTTGATGCCGACGCGGGTGGTGATCCACTCGTCGTTGGTGTCGACCATCTTGGAAAGCATCTCGTTGTCGAGGATGCCGTCAGGTACGTATGAAGCGATACCGCTGATTTTTGCGTTTAGCATAATGGCTGCTTAGAAATAACTATAGATTAAATGTAGGCGACTCCACCGTTTTTGTGGCGGTGGAGTCAGCCCTGATGGTTTAGCTTCGGAAAGACAGGCGGGAAAGACCGCTTGTCTCTCAGACTTCTGCTTTCTCGATAACCAGTTTGCCGCGATAGTATCCGCATTCGCCACAAACAGTGTGGTAAACGTGCCATGCGCCGCAGTTGGGGCAGATGGCGAGTGTCGGGATAAGGGCTTTGTCGTGGGTACGACGTTTCGCGGTGCGGGTATGCGATTGTCTGCGTTTAGGATGTGCCATTGTTCTATAGTTTTAATTATTTTGTTAATATCTGTTGTATGAGGCGAGGGGTATTTGTCAGTCTTCGTTGTTGACTTCGCCCGCGATCTCGTCGTCTACCTCGTCAAGGGCTTCGTCGATGTCGTCGCCGGCGTTGGAGCGATGTTTGTGGAGGGCTGCAGCCATCGCGCGGTTGCATTTCCCTAGGGGGTGTACATGTCTGAGTGGGATTGTGAGCACGAGGGTGTCGTGGAGCATGTACGCCACATTTATGTATGTGTCGCTTTGAGGGATAATGAGGAGGTCATCTGTCTCGTCGTTGTAGTCTTCACCGTATTTCACTGTGATATGGTATGTGGTGTCCACATCAAGGTCTATGGGGTCAAGACAACGGTCGCACGGCACCTGCAGCATCCCCTTGCATGTGAAGGAAAGGTCGTAGGCGTCGTTCTTTTTTACAAGGTCGAGGTGCACATGCACGTCAGACGATATGACATCGGGATTTTCCATGTTTTTGAAAAATTCCGTGCCACATTCAAAATCCTGTTCATATTTGCCGTCACTGAGTGAGGCGAGCTGAACTTTATATTGCGAAAATTTTCCCACTTTTAGAGAATGTTATCAACCTGCCGCGCATCGGGTTGTGAACCGCGCGTGGCAGGTCTGGATTTTCCGGTACCTCCGAGGGGAATCGAACCCCTATCTAAAGTTTAGGAAACTTCTATTCTAT
>CAMWID010000017.1 GCA_947174235.1 uncultured Porphyromonadaceae bacterium
GTATTTGAATTCTCGCATATGTCATCAAACCTCAATAATGTATCAATAACTAAATCATCTTTTCAAGAAATAAAAAGCCACCAAAATTTTTATCCTCTGAGATATTATTAAATTCTGTAGAAACAGATTTAATAACCTTGAATCCTGATTTTCTAAGAATTTTGATATATAACAATAAATTTTTAAATTCTGGACGATACCTTATTAATATATATCTTGATGAATTTCTTCCGATATTTGCCAACCAAATTTTCATACTATCATTATCTTTTGTAGGTGGATAAAACGCTATTATCATATCGATTGAATTATCAAACACAGCTGGAGAAAATAAATTAGCATAGCAACAATAATACCTGTTATTAAAAATAGGCAAAGATAAATTTTTAACATCCTGATACACATCAACTCCGTAGCATCTTATCCCGGCATCTTGTAGATATCTCACATATAATCCAGCTCCACAAGTTACATCACATATAGTCCTGACATTTTCAGATAGACTTAGCTTCAGAATTTGTCTTGCCAATTTAATATTGAAGGATATTGTATTATAATTAGATAACAATTCAAGAAGCTTTTTAGAATTATAGGAATTGAATTTGCGTGCGAAGATTGCATCCGATATTAATATTTCATAAATGTTATGATGTGTCAGAGTGAGAACAGCACCATTTTTCCATTTTATTAATCTCAAATTGTTGTTTACTACAGAGGAAGAAAAATGAGAATTCATAACTACGGTATGAAAATATACTTCATCTGAACCGAATGTAAATCGAAGACTCCTAAGAAATTTTCGGGATCTGCTATTTTGACTTATAATATATCTCCAACATTCTTTAGATAGGGACATCCAATTTGAACCTCCGTATAGACAAGGAAATTGATTTGGAATTTTACGCTTAAATCCTATTTTTATCTGAATATTTGTGAAAAAATCAATTATCTTTTTTCCATACTTGCTATTATAATCAAACCAATCATTAAGTCTATAATATTGGAACCTATCATATGTGCCGTTTTCCCATTTTTTAACAGGAATAAGATGATACTCCATAAATTGAGAACCATTGTTCATCTCGAAAAAATGATTTATATATTCGGAATTTTTTATAGGTAAATCTTGTCCGCTTGCCAAATGGATATAATCATAATTACCGTTCTGTAAGGCGATTCTTACAAGACGCAATTGTGTAGTTATAATTTGTAAGCCTCCCCATCTCACATGCCGCCAACGGAAAAAATAGACTCGATTGCTTTGAACACTGAATAATCTGTCACACACCTTTTTATTTATTCTTTTATCAAGGTGTACATAGAAATGATAATTTTGATCAAGAGTGTCAATTAATCTCATAAGTTGTTGCATATCTTGATGTGCAAGAACGATAACTGCATGTGTCATATTAAATATTTTAGTTGCTGGATATATGATGCCAAAGTATTATCTTATGTGCAGAGCCAATCACAATATATAAGCTATTATTTAATCCATTCCCATTCTGAAATATACATTTCAAGTTCTTTTGGAGTCATTGAACATACTTTCGCATATTCCTTCTTTGTTAGATAGGAAAGTTCATGGTCGACTGATCCGCTGTTGATACCTCTCGGATGATATAAATGATATAATTCAGAATCCACTCTCAAAGGGGGATGTCCCAAAATTTCCAGTCTCGCAAATCTCTCGGCATCTTCAGGACCCCATCCGCAGAAATATTCATTTTCCCATCCATATTTTCTATATAGTTCAACATCTACAATAAAGGCACCTCCCACAGAATGATACCCGCACATAAGTGATTTAGGCTGAGGATAGCGTGTAAGCACATTAAGATCCAATGTATCACAAAATATTTCAGAATGCCACTGACCTATAGACCAAAAAATGCCATTATATGGATATGACATAACTGCACCATTATTTTTGAGTAGATCTACAGCTTGTTCAATATTTGAAACCTCTCCTATGGCATCAGCATCCCACACTGCTGCAAATTTCGTATCAATTATCCTAAACATTTCATTCACATATCGAGTGCGATGAAATATAGGATTACGGTCTTTTATGAAAATACATTTGCATCGATTGTTATCTGGTATACCTTTAATCCTAGATATGGAGTCTCCTTCCACTATAATGAATTTGGTGTCAGGAATGGTTGATAGATAATATCTTACAACCGATAATAGATTACATAACCGATGATAGGAATCAATCCTCACAGGAATTATAAAAGTAATGTCTTTCATCGTGAAATTTTTGAATGAGCTTTCCATATAAATGTTTCTATTGACAAGCATTGATCTTCAATAAGTTTTGGAGAAGGCAATACATCATCTAAAGAACTGTCACATAGTATCCCGTATAAAAATAAAAAGAAAGCAGATGCCAGTTTTTCGCTTTCAGATAGGGTATTATCTATATTGGCAGAAGAAATCTTGTCTCTTACAATTATCCCTATATTGCGATTTACACTATCTTCCATTATTTCAATATTATCAGAAAGCATTCTTATGATTGGCTTAACTTTAAAAGGATATACATTATATTGATCCATTTTCTGTAAGAAAAACAAAGCAGAATGCACAAATGATTCAGATATACTGCAGCTGGGATAAAATTTATTTCCCGATTCGAATAATCGGTGTAGATAATTGATGTGGGATATAGCCCATTCTTGAATTTTATATCTTCCAAGATTGTCTTCATCCGATAACCATGTAGCCAATACAACTCCCTCCGCATCAATATGCCGTTCGTTGCGCGGGACATAAGTGGGACACGGATCCCAAATTACATCAGGTCTAGAATAAAGACGTAGACATTCATCTTTTATTTTAGGAGAATCTTCCAAAATATCATTATTTAGAAGATAATTCAGTGCCCATATAAGCCATAATCTACCTTCGGAAAAAGAACGTTCCATAAATGGCGAGACTTTAACCAGAAGAGCTAATTCTTGTTGTACACTGTCAAGAACATGTTCATCTTCATAGAGACATGCATACATTGAACTATAGACAAACGATGCAATGCGTTGGAATGCTATTCCCCTTTGAGACACAGGTATATATGGATCTATTGTAATATTTATATTCATGGTAACTTCATTATATAAATGAAATAAGACATAAAACACTCAAACCGATCATCCGGTGAAGGTAGTTTCAGAAGAATTATCACTGTAGAGACTAAGACTACTAACAAGACAATCCCACATACAAGTGTGAATCTTCGGGAGATCGGCTCCATTAGGTTTATTTCATTCTCTGTATTTGTTTTATATATTGGCATATCAATCAATGATATTAAGTTGGTTTTTTACAAGTTCATGATATTTACCTTTTTTCTTATTGAGTTGTGTATGATTACCAATCTCAACAATTCTCCCCTTGTCTAATACCACAATCTGGTCTGCATTTTTAATAGTACTTAATCTGTGAGCTATAACTAAGACCGTCTTGTTCTTAAAAAAATTGGTTAGAGAAGAAGAGATCTTGCTTTCATTGATAGCGTCAAGAGAATTTGTTGCTTCATCAAAAAAAACAAATTCTGGATTTCTGTAGATTGCTCTAGCTATGAGGATTCTCTGTTTTTGCCCTTCGCTAATACCTTTGCCATTCCTGCCTATTACCGTATTGAATTTCAAAGGTTGCTTTTCGATGAAATCAAGAATATTGGCCATTCTTGCGGCTTCTATCAACCTAATATTGTCTATTTGAGTGTCGTCTGCGGCTATGTTTCGAGCTATTGATTCAGAAAAAATAATACCATTTTGCATTACAACACCACAACGACTTCTCCACGATACCATATTGAGAGATTTCAAAGATATTCCATTAATTGAAATGCATCCTTCAAATGTGTCATAGAAGCCAAGAATTAGTTTCATTAAAGTTGTTTTCCCACTACCAGACAATCCCACGATAGCTGTGGTTTTACCGGCAGGTATGTCTAAAGATAAATTGTTGATTATTTTATTTTGCGAATATATATCATATTTAAAAGAAAGATTCTCTATTTGTATACCTTTAGCTTTAGATAAATCTCCATGTAAATTGATGACACGCCCCTCGTCTTCATCTTTTTTAAAATGGATTTCATTGATTCTGTCAAGAGATATTCTTACATCTTGAAGAGAGTTGATAAACCCGACAATTAACGAGACTGGAGCATTAAGCTGTCCTATGATATATTGAATTGCAAGCATATCTCCAAATGATATTTTGCCGTTTATTACAGCTGTGGCAGATAAAACAGTGACAAAGACATTCTTTATTTCATTTATGAGCACCTTTCCCGCATCTTGAATTTGGCTCAGTTTTAGGGATTTCAACTGTGTTGAAAATAAATTTTTTTGAGCCTCGTTCCATTGGCTACGACGGCGCAGCATACATCCTTGCAGTTTGATTTCTGGCAGAGATGTCATAAACTCAAATGTTATGTTATGATTAGTACATTTTTTCTCAAAATACTCGAAATCAAGAATCCTTCTTTTGTTTAGAAATATAACTATCCAAAAAGTATAGACTATGGTGCATATAAGATAAATGGTAAATATGTCAGGACTTAATACAAAGAGTGCTACACCGAAAGCAATAAAATTAAAAGTCGTGAATATTATACTAAGCGTATCATCGGTAAGAAAAGACTGAATTCTCATATGATCATTAGTCCGTTGCATGAGATCTCCAAGTAGTTTTGTTTCAAAAAAAGACATAGGAAGTTTTGTCAGTTTTGCGAGATATGAATTTATTAGGTCAAGATTAACCCTGACCGATATATGCAACATCAACCATCTGCGTATAAAATCAGATACATTCGAACCGATTACCATCATTACTTCTCCAAAAAGTATAAGCCATATTAATTGTATGTTCCGCTCCCCGATTCCCTTGTCAACAATTACTTTTGTTAAAAAAGGTACCACCATCTGCAAGACACTTCCTATTAGTAGGGCGATGCTGATCAATAAGAGATGAAGTTTGTATTTTGAGAAGAATCCTTTTATATGAGAAAAAGTATTAGTTCTTTTTTTCTCAGAGATATAGATCTCGTTGTCTTGCGTGTTTAAGGCAATAATTATACCTAACCCTCTATCGGCAAATATGTCATTAGAGGCAATCCATTTTGATTTTAGTTCAGATTCAGAAACCGTATACTTTCCTTTCCCAGGATCAGCTATCTTATATTTATTAAACAAAGTTTTTCCATAATAAACTACAAAATGATTTTGATTCCAAAATAATATCGTAGGGCATGTGGTTTCTTTAAGTGATTTTATTGTCATCTTCATCGCTTTTGAGACAAGTCCAATTTTTTCTACGCCTTGTGAAATAGCCCACATGGAAACTCCACGGTTGCTTGCATGGCATAATGAATCCGCCTCATCCAATGATATTCTTATTCCATAATAATCTGCCACCATGCAAAGACATGCTGCTCCACATTGCATAGAATCGTGTTGTCGCACAAGTTTTATTCTCTTCATATTCCTTAATTATTTCACAGGATGACATAACAAATCTTTGTATCGTTTGATTTCATCTGACAAAAATACCGGTCTGTACCTCATTGATCCTTTGACAGGTTCGTAATGATTTATCGTATATACTTTGTTGATACATTCTTTACGAACAAACTCGCCTTCTCCGCCTAAGTCTTCCAATTTAAAACCGCTATAATACAATGATGTCGGTATCAAGACTTCATGGTGACCATAAGATCCTTGTTTGAGGAATAAATCCAAAAATGATAATGCTCGTGCAGATATGCGATAAAATGGATTGAATGATATTATACGTTCACAAGGATGTATTTTCAAAGAAGGTGAATAATACGCCCAAAGCCAATACCAATCCTGATGATACTTGCTACGACGAATGCAACAAGTCTGAAAATCTGCATCTGAGGAAGAAACGATATTAAGTAGATTTATCCAATTACCGGCATACTCTACATCGTATTCGATATTCCAATAAAATTTATATCCGGGGTTGTTCAAGTAAAACCAAAGCAAAATAAAGTGATTACTTCCCGGTACAATTTTGTCATTAAAGATTGGAGTATAGCCGATACCTTTTAAACTGTTCCAATCAAATACTATTATTGTAATATCTTTTGGAACAGTTCTTAAGGTATCATCGTTGTTAATATCAGTCAGAAAAAATATGTCGGCAAATCCATGAGCAGCACGCATTATACGATAAAACCGATCAATAATCTTCTCTGATATCTTGTGGCTTATGAACAATATGGCGTTATCGCGCATCATTTCCTATTTCCCGGGCTTTTATTAAATTTCCATTGTATATGGAACATGAAATAACTCGGCAGAACAGTTCTGACCATCTCGGTGCGTGCCTGCGCATTGATAGTATACGACACGTTGCTGAGATTTCTGAGAATATCATATCCATCTGCCATAAAAAGAATTTTACCTTTGAATGCCTTATACGTAAGTCTGGCGTTCCAGACATAATTGTCTGTGTTGAGAGCGTTATCAGTAAAACCTCGACGGTTGTAGATTGAGAAATCCGTTGACAGCTGAAAATTGAACGGCAGATTTAATAACGTTCCTACTCCGGTCTGGAAAGTCCATGTGTCTTGTGAAGTGAATCCCGGCATAGGGGAGGAATAATTCCTATAGCCGCCGTCAAATCTTGCATAGACGGTCTGTGACCCGATATTGGCTGACAGATAAAGATTCTCATGAAGATCCCATGAGTTTACTTTGCTGCGCGAGAGTATGGGGCTATCAGTGCCTATCAGATCCACGCTCATTATCCTGCTTCCGTTCAAAGTGTTGCGCAGGCTTAGCATTCTGGTCAACGGTATGTTTGCTTCAGTTGACAGATTGAATGACCGGTTGCCGTCAACATTGTAATAACTTGAGGTCCTGACTCCTGTCTTTGTATCATAGACATACCCCATACCGATCGCGTCAAACATCTCCCGGTATTCAAAATTTATGGAAAGTGACCTGTTGGCTCCGAATGAGAACCAACTCCTTAAAGCTGCTGACAATTCCATGGATTTTTTAAGATCCGGATTGCCTTTCCGTATATTCAGCGGATCAGTATCATCGGTTATATCCACCATGTTAAGAAGATCCGGTAGAAATCCTCTCACGGTGCCATGAAATCCTATATTGCTGTTTTTGGTTTCATGGCTCGCGGCAAGGTATATCCCGTCAAGATATACGTCGTTATGCAAGGAATTTGTATCATAATTTCCGCGCATATAATTTATCCTTCGGCGGGCAAATCTGACCGGTACCTCACATACGAGATCCCATTTTCCGTCATACTTCTCGATTCTCGGCGTAATCAGATGATAATTCTCTGTCCGCTTGCTGACATAGCTGTTGGCGGGATCTATAGTACCCGCATATTCGGAATAAGAAGGAAGAGTGCCGAAGATGAGTTCATCCACGTTGTCCGCCATGTCGAGACGGTAAAGATCCGAAGTATTTCTTATAAATTTATGTTCAAAATTATATGATATTGAATAATATGTAGATCTGTTGAAATAATGTAGGTATCTTGCTTTTGCACTCAACCGGGAATTGAAATCGGGATGGTTCTTATAATATCGGTCAGCCGATTCCGACGGCATCGGATTATCTCCGAAATTAACATTGAACCGTTCAAACCTGTCATCCTTACGCTTACTGTAATTCCCATCTACAGTGACAGTAAGTTGATCTGATGTTCCGGGAATCGCGAGCGTATTTACAGTGTTTACATTTGCCGCGAGCCTGTATCCTTTAAGCTTGGACATCTCGATATTCCGGTTGATAAGATATTTCAATATTTTGTCGTGGTTTCCGTTGTAGATATCCCCGATAATATCAGGGTTGACATCTTCCACTTTCTCGCTGAATGTAGCCGCCGCGTCTTCATAATTCCTGTTCCATCGTTCGTAAGACCAATCAGGCACTATCTGCAGACCATATCCTTTGAGATTTTTGAATTTCATTATATATCTGTTTTCAATTTTGAAAACGCGGCTGCGGGATTTAGAGAAGGAGTTGTCATAGGTATCATTACCTGCGAGGAAATTGGTTCTGTAAGTGTCAGTACCGTCGTTGTCTCTTATATTGGATGCATCCGCGCCGGCGTAGAAATACCATTTTGTGTCTTTGGAATCGAGACCATATTTTACGCCTCCTTGCTCCACCCGTTTTGTCCCGGTAGGCATTGTTTCCGGTCTCCAGTCTGTGTCCTGCTGAGGTGACTGGCTTGAATTGACGTTGTTGAAGTTGGCATACAGCGCAAATCGACTTAGCGGAGTGAAGGTGCCGGCAAAAATTCTTGCAATATAACGGTCGTGTGTGCCATAGCCCCCCTCAAGGTTGCCCATGAGACCTACCATAAATTCCTTTTTAAGTTTTACATCCATCACCAACATCATGTCATCAAGCTTACGCCCTGCCACTTCGCTCTCAAAACCGTATTTCTCATATACCTTGATGTCTTTTACAGTATATGCCCCAAGGTTATCGAGCATGATTTGATTGTTGCCGTCAAAAAAATCCTTGCCGTCAAGCAGAAGGCTTTGTACTTTCTTTCCGGCAACGAATATCTCTCCATCCTGAGTGAGTTTCACATCCGGAAGCTGGCGTATCAACACGTCGAGCATACTCCCTTCCGGTAGGTTAAACGCGTCGGCATTGTAGACAATGGTGTCTCCTTTGTTGTAAAACTTGATCTTTGTCGCATTTACCACCACTTCACTTAGATTCTTGGATTCCGGTTCCGGCGAAAGGCAAATTTTACCTAAATCTACAAAGAATTTACCTTTACTTAATTTTTCCTTATCCAGATCCATAAATAAGGTATCGTATCCGGGATAATCTATAGAAAGTATATATTTCTCTACATTTTTAGAGATCTCCATGACAAAAGTTGGAAAATATGATATTTCTCCATTGTTGTTGAGAGATGATTCCGCCGTAGTGGTAAGCACGAGTGTGCTGTCGGAGGCGTTGAACAGCTTTACAGTCGCCCCTATGAGAGGATCTTGCATTGGAAGTCCGAATACTCCTCCTCTTACCTCTACCGTTTCATCAGCAAGTGCCGGAACACTGTAAAACAGCAATATGAACAATATGCTTTTGAAAAAGGATAGAATTTTGTCAGAGCCGGATATCTGTTTCCTGATTCCGGCATTTTTGGATCTTGCAGATGCGGTCATGATGTAGGTCATATATTTTAAATCGTTTATGTTTATTATATATAGGAGGTTAGTTTATTTACCAGTGAGCGTGGAATCTGTTTTATAGTAACAAATATCCAATTTCTCAACGTATGATAAGCGATAGAATGGATAAATATTATAAAATTAATTCGTCGCCAATAGAGTTTTATTAGCTTCCTTGTGAATTTTTATCAGACGTACGCATCTTCTCTCTATATTTATAGTGTATCCATAAAAAATCGTCCGGCCTACTCTTGAAAAGTACACAAGGATTATTTGTCTTCCGTCCAGTATCTTGTTCCTTGAGCCTAATATACGGGCATCCACCTGAACAAATGGGAAGGAATTTACAGGTGTCGCATGTTGGATCTGTAAGATGATCTGCATCAGTAAGATATTGAAATAGCAATCTCTCGTTGATGCGTTCGCCAAATACGGAACCATAAACCTTAGAAGAATCTCCAACATCATTCCAACATTTATATAGTTCTCCACTAGGACCAATTACAGCCGATGCTGGATTTCTAACTGAACATGATGATATATTACTGTCTGGATAAAACATCGGAATTATAACTCCATGTTCTTCATATAACCTTATCAAGAAATTCACCATGTCAGATGTTTTATACAGGCACCCGTTGCAATCCTGTTCTGAAATATCTGTCACAAAACCCGGATAAACGTTCACATTTGGCAGGTTCATTTTGCCAATGTAATTGTAAAGCCAGAGGAATTCACTTTCATTACTTCTGTCAATATTTACTCGTATTGCTATTCTTATATTTGGATTCAATGTCTTAGTTAACAGAATGTTGTCTATAATTTTATGGAAAGTAGGTTTTCCTCCATGTAGACATCTACGTTTATTATGTGTCTTTGGGCTGCCGTCCAAAGTTATTTGTAAAGATGATATTTTAAGAGCATCGAGCCTACGGATTTTGTCTTCAGAAAGGAGGTATCCGTTCGTGATCATTCCGGAATTGTATTTTATATCAAGATTCAATATTTTCTCAGTCAGAGTATGAATCCTGTTAAAAGCGAGAAGAGGTTCGCCACCAAACCATGTGACAAACAAATGTTTGACAAGTGGAAAATTACGTATATATTCTACAACTCCATTCTCTGTTTTATCATCCATAAAAACGGGAGTATGTTGTTTCTCAAAGCAATATGAACATGAAAAATTGCATGCTAAAGTAGGGTTTATTGTCAATGAAAGTAAATATGGGTTAAACCTACTAGACATAACATAATACTTTATTTTTTTGATCTCTGTATCGTCATCCATGTCAACAGCCATCATTTTTTTCAATATGCCATAGGTCTCTTCGTCAAGTTCCTTAACATCAGATCCGCAATTTGCGGCTTCGTTAAGCATATCATAAAGATCATTTTCTATCAATGCAAAACTGTTGGAAAGTGCATTATATAAAAACGATTTGTTTTCTCTTCTAAAGAAATGATTATATCGAGACAGTTTCATACATAAGAGTAATACTATTTTGTGGTTCTATGATTATCTATTATAGATAATCATAGAAATATTGTCAGGAAGTCACGTGGTATTGAGTATTTGTACAAAAAAATAAACAATCTTTTTGCATCATTATATTTTCACAAGAATTTTGAAGCATAATTTTATCTGTCTCATACTCATTAAACATCAGATTCCTCCAGAACACAAGTTCCATAACTATTTATTTTCTTCACTCATTGAAGAACGAGACACAATCTGACACAAAATTAATATACGACAAAATAATTTGCTCGCAATTTATAATCTCATCCCCCTGTAGGGTTGTCAAGAAAAATTTAGATATATTTATGTAGAAATACCGACAATATATTATTTCATGCGTCAGCTTTCTGACGCATGAAATAATATGTTCTGCCAAAAAAATTCATTCAGAAAGATTTGGTTGAACATTTATATATTCCGCAGTAGTCAACATTGCCACCACATATGCCACTCCTATAAGTGTTACAAATATCGTTGTCAAAAGAACCGCAGTTCCATCCTCCCAGAGCCTCTTCCAATTCCTGGCGGAATATATCTTGATTTCCGTCTGAAGGAGCCTCGATCAATTGAATTTTTTTTAATTTCATATTTTTTTGATTTTAGAAAATAATTTTATTAAAACTAAATAAATCTTATTCAATTCTCATAAAATTTGTCAATAAGTATATCTATCTAACTATATTTGATAACTTATATTATATTGATAATGTGAATATATGTTAAATTGGTAAATATGATTACCGAATTAAAAAAAATATATACAACTTATTTTTGATGGTAAATGCTATCTGCGTATAAGATCCAAATAAGATTTCTCCATTTGTTCTATCTTGTAAAAAAACTCATAAAAATGACGTGCATTTATTCCAGTCATATTGAGATTAGGAGAGATTTGACAAACCCTTGATATAATATGAGAATTGTTTTCATTAAACATGTTGTTTAACCCGTGCCCCCCATAAATGAATATTTCTTTTGAATGCATCATTGATTCTATCCCTACATAACTACATTGTTCGTGTCTTGAAGGAATAAACACGGCATCACTGTGTCTAAGAGCATCATGTATTTTTTTATGAGAAAGAATACCCCCATTTATAATAAATTCGGTCAAGTGCTCAGGTATAAAGTTTTCAAACTCATTGCTTCCAACGCATATGACACGCATAGCTTTCTCATAATCTTTAATGTGATTACCTAACTCAATAACTCTGTCCCACCCTTTTGAAAAAGTCGGACGTCCAATAAAAATTAAGTTATAAAATGATCTATCAAACATCTTCGTAACATCCGGATTCTTAGTTGAATAAGGGGTATCAATTTTATAAAAATCTATTGATCCATTACGAATGAGATGCAGTTTATTCAAAGGTATGCCATAAACTTCATGCACAATATCAATTGTATCCTCACATAGACATACAACATCGTCACATAATTCAAATGCTTTTAAGGTATCAATTGTGGAATAATACAACAAATTTTTAAAAGGTTTTTCAAAAGAGGAAAATCCCGTCTCGGATTCTTTTATGAAGGCTTCGCAATCTCCATTAAAAAATGTCATCCACGGAAGATCATGAACAATGTGTACGATTCGGCTGTTTGGTAAAACTGATTTGATCATTTCAAGCATAAAATATGCCGGCCAGATGTTGGATAATATTGTAATACTAGACGAGTCTTTTATTTCTTTTGCCAAGCTACATATTTTTTTTTTAAGATTTGAATCTATATTAATAGTTATGCATGACATATTTTTATAGTTTCTGAGGACATTGGTAAGTTGATTAGCGAAAGTAGAAACACCATCTATTTTACACCCATTCAAAAGCATGCATACTGTGTATTTCTTTGTATTTTCTCTTTTTGCTTTCATAATTTCAGATAATCAAATTCATATAATCAATACTTTGGTTATTTTTTTAAGTTTGTTAACGGCTACAAGGAATCAATTGCTTAATCCGTTAAAAATCTGATACTTATCATGGAAATTTAATATTAAAAATAGGTCAAATCGCAGATTTTCAGTAACTTCATAGTTATTCAACGACTCTAAAGTTATGCTGATATTCGAACTGCTTGACCAATATGAGGGCATCTGCCGGAGATCTTTCTTCGGTTGCGCTACAAAGTTAAACAAAACTTTCAAGACAAACATCATCGAGGTACTGATTTTAATCATGTGTATATCGCGAAAGATAAACTTTCTTTAGTTTGGACGATACGGACGACGTGGAGAGCAGCACTATATATGTAGACATTCCGTAAGGATTTCGACTGACTGAGCTTCAATATGAACCTCGCAGCCGACCGTTTTCAATATGGCATGAAACGTCTGGCTATCGCCATAGATCAAGTTATGTCTCCAAAGCGGGCAAAAAGACAGATCATATCGTTCGCTTCTGGTCGGGATGCGCCTCTGCTGTCAAACATGGACTTTAGATACTCAGTATCCCCGTAGTCGATGCTGACATCAAAGACGCGATGATGCTCCGTACCGTTCAGACTTTCAATTGAAGAAAGGAATATGACTTTTAGTCGGTGGTATGTGTCGGTATTGAAAAAATATAGAACATATTTACCGAAAATCACTTCATTGCTCGTTGCCGATACTGCTTTCCCCGTATTGCCGTTTGTCGCGAGACTGGAAGAAATCGGTTTCTCCTTGATAAGTCGTCTGGCTCCAACGCTGTACTGTATTACATATATGAATGTCCGCGCACCGGCAAAAGGGGACGCCCCAAGACCAAAGACGGCAAGATTGACTTCTCCAATCTTGACAAAAGCAGGATGACGCGGATTGATATCGCGCCCGAGGAAGACGAAACCTTTGAACTTGCGGCATGGAGCAAGTTTCTTAAACAGAAAATACGACTTGTAATCCATTATCTGCCCAGTGGCGGACACTATTTTGTATTTTTCGACCGATATCCCTGTCTGTGGCAAAGATGTCTATGGCATTTACCGGACACGGTTTCGGATCTAGTTCTGTTTCCTTGACGGTCACCGGTCCATTGGACTGCTGGACTGTCAGGCGCGCGATGAAAAGGCTTTGGATTTTCCTACAATGCCTCGCTTAAGACGAAGCCGCACTACGAGAAATGGACGATAGACGGTATCCCCAAGCGTATCAGCTATCATCGCTTCCGAGACACTTTCTGCACTCTTCAGTTCGCTGCCGGGACAGACTTCTATACAGTCGGCAAGCTGCTTGACCATACCAACGTAACCACTTCCTAAATAGGCTTCCTAAATATATGCAAAATTGGTGGATTCTTGTATCAAATTTGCTGGAATGCAAAAAAAATGTTAACTTTGCAATCCGTTATGGTATACGGATTTGACAACGACAAGTATCTCAGGATACAGTCCGAACACATCAAGGAGAGAATTTCCAAGTTCGGCAATAAGCTTTACCTCGAATTGGGGGGTAAGCTGTTTGATGACCATCATGCAAGTCGCGTTTTGCCCGGGTTTCAGCCGGACAGCAAGCTCAGGATGCTTCAGCAACTGAAAGACCAGGCGGAGATAGTCATCGTGATCAGTGCTCTTGACATAGAGAAAAACAAGGTAAGGAATGATCTGGGGATCACCTATGACATGGATGTGCTGCGTCTGCGCACTGAGTTCCAGAACCGCGGATTCATGGTAAGCTCGGTAGTGGTGACCCATTATAACGGTCAGATAAGCGCTGATGCCTTCCGGCAGCGTCTTGAAAGGATGGACATAAAGGTGTATTACCATTATACCATCGAAGGGTATCCCAACAACGTAGGTCTTATAACTTCAGACGAAGGTTTCGGCAATAATGATTATATCGAAACCACCCGTCCGCTTGTGATCGTGACTGCTCCGGGTCCCGGCAGCGGCAAGATGGCTGTATGTCTCAGCCAGCTCTATAATGAGAACAAGAGGGGAGTGGAGGCAGGTTACGCCAAGTTCGAGACTTTCCCCGTGTGGAGCTTGCCTCTTAAGCACCCTGTGAACATAGCCTACGAAGCCGCCACCGCCGACCTCAATGACGTCAACATGATCGACCCCTTCCATCTTGAGGCGTATGGCAAGACCGCGATCAACTACAACCGCGACATCGAGATCTTCCCGGTGCTCAACGCTCTTTTTGAAGGAATCTATGGCGAGAATCCGTATAAATCGCCCACCGACATGGGGGTGAATATGGTAGGATTCTGCATCAACGACGATGAGGTGTGCTGCAACGCCTCTAAAAATGAGATAATCCGCAGGTATTTCACAGCTCTCAACCGTCTTGCGCAAGGCGACGGAAATGATGACGAGGTTAATAAAATAGCGCTTCTTTTCAAGCAGGCGAAGATCGACATATCTTATCGCCGACCGGTAAAAGCCGCCCGCGACCGCGCCCAGGCAAGCGGGCTGCCTTGTTCGGCTATCGAACTTTCTGACGGGACTATCATCACGGCAGAGACAAGCGAGCTGCTCGGACCCAGTTCGGCACTCATATTGAATGCTGTCAAGCATCTTGCCGGGATTGACCACAGTGTAAAACTGATACCGCAGGATCTTATAGAGCCGATCCAGCATACCAAGCTGAACTATCTGCGCAGCAACAATCCCCGTCTGCATTCGGATGAGGTGCTTGTGGCACTTTCGGTGTTGAGCTCGCGCAATGAGGACTGCCGCAAAGCGCTTGAGAAGCTTCCTGAGCTAAGAGGATGTGAGATGCATTCCACCGTCATGCTCGGAGAAGTTGATCACAAGATATTCAAGAAGCTCGGGGTGGGACTCACATGTGATCCGGCTCGGAAAAAGTAATTTTTGACCAATATATAATTAAGGTGTAAATCGCTCCGGAATTGAACATTGATCCGTAAATATCTGTTAACGTCTTGGTTAATGAAATTTAAAATCGAAACTCCGGTTAAACTAATTCTGATTGTTGCGGTCAAAGAATCGTAAACAGAACAAAACAGATGAAGTTTAACCGACTTCGACGAAAACGAATAACCAACAAAACATTTACAGATATGAAGAAAGTAATTTTGAGTCTCGCAATTCTCGTGGCAACCTCGATCTCGGCATTTGCCGCAACCGACAACAAAACCGAAACCGGCGCCCCCGCTTGCAAAACTCAGACAGCTTGCTCCACCAAAGGTGCCTGCGGAGAGAAAAAGGAGAAAGGGAACCGGGCAGACAAAGCCTTCGAGGGTCTGGGTCTCACCTCCGAACAGCAGGCAAAGCTCGCAGAGCTCCGCAAGTGCTGTTCTTCCGGCAAAGAAAACAAGGAAGCCAAGGACAGCGCCAAGAGCAATCTCACCGACGAGCAGAAGAAGCAGCTGAAGGCAGAACGCCGTGCCAAGCATCTTGAAGCGTGCAAGAAATATCTTGAGAATGTGAAAGCTATCCTCACTCCCGAGCAATACGACAAATTTCTTGAGAACAGTTATCTTTCCAAGGCTAACAAAAAATCAGATGGAAAAGGCAACGGCAAGAAAATGCATCGCAAAGGGAAAGACGGTAAAAGCGGAGACAACAAAATGGCTCGCAGAGGCGACCGTCAGAACAAAAATATGAACCGTGCATAAGTGCAATGACACAAAAAAAGAGACGGATAGCAATATCCGTCTCTTTTTTGTGTCATCACATTTTAAAGAACGCGCTTTTATGACCGACAATGTTGAAACATAATCCGGGTCAGTTGATTTATGGGTTCACTTCAAGCACATATACCGGGGTGGGAGCTTTTTCAAGCGCCACTTCTCCGTCACCCTGGAACGTGTTCTGCACGAACAGGTGCAGCTTCTTTTCTTTTTGCCAGAGTCCGGTATCAAGCGACGGTTCCCAGGCGTTGACACTGAATGTGGTGAGATCGCGGGTAATCCATTTCCCGGCAGGTCCTGAAGATGAGGACGCCAACGTCACGCCTCCGCCTCTTTCCATGTCACGGTATACCACGTGAATATCGTTCCCTTCCGCCACAATTCTCGGGCGGGAAACCGGTATCATCTTTGTTCCTCCGCCTGAGAGAGAGAAGGGTGTCATCCTGTAGGAGATGGCGGTATTGTTCCAGCGTCTGCCGTCGTGCCATACGATCCTGTATTGGGGAACGTCGGAACCTTCCGATCTCCAGTATGAAACGATATATGGCAACGACCTGCTGTCGGCAGTCATGGAAGTCTGGTTGATAAGTTCTGAATTTTGAGGGATCCGGCATGCATACTCGCAGTTGGAGGCGGTGATGGGAAGTTCATAAGCGGTTCCGTCGGATCTCTCCCAGGTTTTCCCTCCGTCGGACGATCTTGCATAGCAGAGGTCGTGGTTTGTCTCCACAAGCCAGGTCTCCCGCCATACCCAGGAGACGTGTATCACGTCGTTGGCGTCGATATATAGCTGCCAGTAAGGGCTGCGCTGCTCCTCGCCGTCGATCAGGGAGTCCTGCACTCTTGTCCACCGTTTCTCCTTAACGTCATAGCGGTTGATAGCCATGTTTCCTCTGCCCGACGCTCCCGAACGGTAGACAAATAGGAGATCTCCGTTTTTCATAGAGTAAAACTCAGGATAGGTCACTTTCTGTTCGTCTATACCTGTCATCGGAGACATTTCTCCGAGTTCCAGACCTCCCGGTTCGGTGGATTTCGCGTAGTGCAGCGGGTGCCCGTGATGGTCAAACGCCACATGCAGATAGCCGTCGCCGTCTATCCCCATGCTTATCACGTTGTGTCCGTCCTTGACATTCCCTTTATATACGGTCTTGTTGAGAGTCCAGTCGTCTGATCCGAGCCTGCGCTTTCCCAATGTCACGTATCCGTCAGGGTCATAATAGGATATATATTGAAATCCTTCGTGCGACAAAATGGAATTCGCACGAAACACAGCCGTATTTACAGATGTGCCGCTATACCCTTTGCCTGCCTCCACGAGCCTTGACCCGCGGGCATCGTCAGTGAGCCCGTCATATTTTATCACCGGAGTCCCGTTGCCGTCAAAAGATATCGGAAGCCAGAGGTGGCGTGAATCCGGAAGGTTTTTAGGGTTCCACATGTCAGCCATAAAAATGAGCGAATCGCCGTTCTGAAGAATAAAAGAGCCCTGACCACCGAACGTAATGTCGGCTCCGGGACCTTTGAACGGGGTGGGGAGGAGGTGCCATTCCCCGAAAAGATCGTCCGCCCACATCATCCGTGCCTCATTGGGTGCCCATCCCGTGCATCCTGAAGTTATCATCCAGTATTTTCCATCTTTCTTGAAGATGGTCGGAGCCTCGTTGTGGCCGCCGGGAAATAGGCGCACATATTTCCCTGTATGTTTTGTGAAAGTTTTGTCAAGCTCGGCTATCTGTAGCGTGAGATTCTCTTCCGACGAATATATGTGGTATGCTTTCCCGTCATCGTCGATGAAGAGAGTCATGTCGCGCGACATCTGTCCCCCTTTCATGTCTCTGAATGTCAGCAGACCGTTCTCTATATCCCTGCGCCATTCCGGAGTCCACCATTCCTGTTCGAGACGGGAATCGTCAGGTTTCTGCGATTTTTTGAGGTTCAACGGCATTTTTCCGGGATTTACCCTTGCGCTTCTGACAGGTTTGAACGGTCCGAGAGGATTATCGGCTATAGCCACCGCGGCGTGAGCCGCCGCATAACCTTTCCCTTTCAGCTCATGATGGAACCACATCACATATTTTCCGGTTTTCGGATTATAGATCACTTTGGGTCGTTCTATGGTGGATCCTCTTTCCACGACAGCGTTTTCCGTGTCGCTCACAGGCATGACAATTCCCCTGTTCTCCCAATTTCTCAGGTCGGTGGATGAATAGCAAGCCACCCCTTCCTGGGGAGCCTTGAACATTCTGTTCTCGCCATACCAGTAGTAGACACCGTCAGGGGCTTTGAGAATCCCGCCGCCATGGCAGTTGATATGATTCCCTTCGGTATCATTCCATACACCCCCTTTGTCAGGAGGGAGTTCACCCGACATCACTCCACATGCGGCGATGATGGTGAATAACGTCAATGTCAATTTTTTCAACATATCATATGAGATTTGATTATTAGGCGGATAAGGCTTTTCGCGGAGGAGATCAGGTGCAGCGGATGATCCGCTGTGTGAAATCTCCGGAAACGGTTTGATATATTATTATTTCTGTTGTATATATTCCGATGGAGAAACTCCAAATTCTTTTTTAAAGACTCTCCTGAAATAAGCCATGCTGTTGAATCCCGTGCGGAATGGGATGTCGCACAACGGAATTTCTCCTCCCGACATCAGTTCCACCGCTTTGGTCAGCTTGATCTTGCGTATGAACTCATTCGGGGTGAGACCGGTCACGCTTTTCACTTTACGGTAGAGTGTGGAATGACTCATACACATTTTGTCGGTAAGGAACGGCATATCCATCTCTTCCAGTTCTATGTTGTCTTCTATAAGCCTGCGAAGTTTGGATATAAACTCCCTGTCGAGAGGAGAGAGTGTCGTTTCGGGAGAGTCAACATGTTGATTATCAATTGAATTTTGAGAATTCGGGGGGGTAATTTCCTCTTTATCAGACGGTTGGGAGAGAAGTTTGAGCGAGAGTCTGTGTCGGGTGTCAAGAATGTTGTTTATCCTTGCCATGAGGAGTCTCGCGCTGAACGGTTTCGTCATGTAGGAGTCCGCTCCGGAATTATATCCCTCCTCCTTGTCGAGCATGGAGTCTTTCGCCGTCAGCAATATCACGGGGATATGGCTTGTAGTCATGTCGGATTTAATCGCGTTGCACAATTCAATGCCATCCATTTCCGGCATCATAATGTCGGAAATGACAATATCCGGAAAGAACGAGTGTACTTTGGCAAGACCTTCCTTTCCGTCGTTGGCACATTCCACGTCATATTGATCTGTGAAAGAGCTGGCGATATAGTCCCTTACGTCTTCGTCATCCTCCACGACAAGTATTTTAAGGCGCTCCCCTTCGGCGGCCGTCTCATTCTCCGCCACATCATGCTCGGTCGTGTTTTCTTCCGCCACTTCTTTGTGGAAAGCGGAAGGGTAGCTGTTGTCGCGAACAAACCTTACGGTGAACACGCTCCCTTTTCCTTTCTCCGAATCCACGCTTATAGTGGCCTCATGCAGTTCCACAAGGCTTTTTGTAAGGGCGAGTCCGATTCCGGTACCCGCGATTTTTTTGTTGTGGCTTGCCTGATAATATCTTTTGAAGATATGTGGAAGTTCCTCTTTGGCTATACCTTCCCCGGTGTCAGCCACCGAGAGATCCACATAGTCCACCCCGTCGATCTTTTCCGGCTTCAGGGAAAGTGTGATGCTTCCCTTGCGGGTATATTTCAGGGCGTTTCCCATCAGGTTGTTGAGAATGGTGGTGATCATTTCGGGATCATAATACATCTCGGTGTCCTCCATTTCAGAGACATCTATCAGCACAGACACGTTTTTGTTTCCGTTCAGCTCCTTGAACCGCAAGCCGATCTCCCTTACGAAGTTGGCAAGATTTCCCGTCACAACCTCAAGACGCCGGTGGCGGGTCTCGGTTTTACGGAATTCGAGAATGCTGTTTATCAGATTGAGGAGCCGCATGGAGCTGCCTCTTATGACCTGAAGCTTCGCCCTGTGTTTGTCGCGCAGTTCGGGATCGTTGATCAGGTCTTCTATGGGTCCTATAATCAGCGAAAGGGGAGTGCGTAGCTCATGAGTCACATTTGTGTAAAACACAAGGCGCTCTTCATTGAGAAGGAGATTGTTTTTGCTGTTTTCCTTTTCAATCGTAAGGTCTTTTTCGAGGTTGAGCTTATACTTATAGAAATAGATCACGGAAAGGATTATGGCGGCTGTAGCCACGGCATACAAGAGCTTTGCCCACCAGGTAAGATAGCCCGGAGGGTCTATCCTTATGGTAAGCAATGTTTCCGGTTCAGACCATTCTCCTCCGAATGTGCGTGTGCTTATGCGGAACTGATAGGAGCCGGGTTCAAGATTCCTGTAGACGGCTTCGTTGTCGTCGCCGGCTTCCGACCAGACGTCGTTGACTCCCTTCATGTTGTAACGCACTTCCGTGTTGATCGCCTTTGAAAAGTCATGATGATGAAACTTTAACGTGAACGTGTTGAGGTTGTGCGGCAGGGTCACCATATCAGAATTTACGGGGATCGCTATTTCAAGTCCGTTTTCATTGCTGTCGGCGTCATGTGCCAACAACGAATTTACCGAAATATCCCCTTTGCTGAACTCAAAGCCGGAAATATTGGATGGATTGAAGAATGCGAGTCCGTTGAGCGAACCGAAGAAAACCGTGCCGTCGTCGCTTGTGCAAGAACTTCCCTCAAGAAATGAGTTGAGAGAGGAGCGGTGGCATCTGGTGTATGTATTTACCGACCCTGATTCAGGGTCAAGACAAGATATGCCGTTCTCGGAACTCATCCAGATCTTTCCGCTTGCGTCTTCTTCGATAGATTTTATGTTTATGGAAGATCCTCCGGCAGCAAGATCGAATCTTTTGACATCGGTGTACATGTCGGAAGATATCCTTGCCACACCTCCTCTGGTCGCGATCCAGATATGTCCCCGTGAGTCTTCAAAGATGGAATTGATAGTGTTGGAAGGGAGACCTTTCCCGGTGTTAAGGGTGGCTATATTTTTGCAAGATCCGTCTAATATTGTCAGCCCTTGTCCGAAAGTGCCTATGAGCAGATTGCCGTGACTGTCATTGAGCATACAGGTGACGTATCTGTCCTGCAGGGCGTCGTTGATACTATTTTCCGCACATGCTTCGAGCTGTCCGTTGATCCTGTAGACACCGTTATGGGTTCCCGCGAGAATGTCTCCCGCCGTTCCCTCTATAAAACATCTCACTTCCCTGTCGATAGAGTTTACCTTTTTTAAAGAACCGGATTTGGTGTCAAGCACGTAGGCACCGGAATTATGAGTCCCCATCCATAACCGGTCTTTGTCATCTGCATATAGTGTCCTTACCGGGGTGTTGTGGTCATAAGATTTTCCCGGAATGAGATAACGGGAAGAGAGTACGGAGCCTAATTTTGCGATCTCCCGTTCGCCCGCGATCCACACGTTTCCGTCGTTGTCTTTAGTCATGCTCCATACGGCGGGATGTGGAGTATCGAGGTCATATTGTCCGAACATCGATACCTGGCGGATGATAGGGATGTCGTATCCCACCACATCGATGCCGTCGCTTTGATATCCGATCCATTTGTTGCCGAAAGAATCCTCAAAGATTATATAAGGAGATGAAGAATACAGTTTCTCGTTGATATTTCCCGACATGCCCGGCGTCAGGTTGCGGAAACTGATATTCTTGTTTCTGTGCCGCCCCTCTTCCACAATGCTTATGCCTCCTCTTGAGGTGGCTATCCAGATCTCTCCGTTTTTCATCAGGCGTATGCTTCTTACCGCTCCCGGCAGAATAGACGCGGGTGACGAGTCGTGAATGAACGACATAAATTCACGGGTTTCGGGATCAAATACCGAGACTCCGTTTTCCGTGCCTATCCACACCATGTCATGCTGGTCAATAAATATGGAATAGACCGTGTTTCCGCAGATCGAGCTTTCATCACCCGGGATATGTCTGTAATTTGTAAATTTGAGAGTCTTGAGGTTTACTGAAGTGAATCCTCCGTTCTCATGTCCCACATAAAGGTATTGCCTTTTTGGATCTTCCTGAAGGCACCATATGGGGAGCGGAAAATCATCTGGCCGTGACTTGAAAAGCCGCTCCGTCTTTCCTGTGGCAGGATCAAGCTTCTCCGGCGGTTTGTGGTAATGGGTGACCCAAATTTTATTGTCGGACGACGCCGACAGGGAAGGGACGTCGGGAGTATACAGCTCTCCGTCGAATTTAGAGATTTCTCCCGAGTTGTAGTCATATATGTAAAGACCGTCATGGCGTGATCCGATCCATACTTTGTCCGGATTGGACGGGTCTGCCACCACGCAGTTGAGTTCATTGCTTCCGAGTCCGGAGTTCTCCGCATCATAAGTGATGAACCCTTTCCCGTCAAAACGGCTCAGTCCGGACCCTGTCACGACCCATATGTGGCCATGCGCGTCCTGGCTGATGTTTCTGATATAATTGCTTCCCAATCCGTCGCGGTGATCAAGATGGGATTTGTAGAACTTCTCATTTGCAGCCGCCGACGAATACAAAGAGAAGATGAAAATGAATAGAAAGATAAAAATCGTTCTCATGGTGCCGGTAAAAAATCCATGCGCCATCATCATGATGCCGCCGGATGCAAAATTAGCCAATAATTTTCTAAAATATAATACATATATTTCAAGAACGGTCATTTTTTTGTCAGAATCAGAATTTGATTGCCGGGCTATGCACGCGCCGGGTGGCAGCCGGGAAAGCAACGGATCCGGGAGAAATACGTCTGAAAAAGAAGCCGGCATTGCCAATGCCATTGTCAATGATTGGTTTTCCTTATGGAGCCGAGGTTGAAAATTATGTCATCCGGGAGATTTTTATATCAAAATCCTTTATGAAATATTTTTACATCATCTTGACAGATTAGTGCCCCTGTCAAATGTGAACAGATATTAATTTTGCGGCACGAATCGAAAAATACAGGTATCAGATCAATGTAATGGTTAAAGGTTGTTGTCGCAGCAATTGCTGCCGGCTTACAGGTTGACAACTTAAGGTAAAAAAGATTGTTTCTACGCTCAGACATTTATTTTTTAATTAACCTTAATATAAATGAAACAACGATTTCTAATCTGGCTCGCGTTCTTCCTTGCAGGAGCAATGAGCCTACATGCACAAGATTACTCGCTGAGAGGAAAAGTGCTTGATTCCACAGGGGAAGCGTTAATCGGCGCTACCGTGAGAACTAAAGAGAAACCCGCTGCAGGTGTCGTGACAGACATCGAGGGTAATTTCGTGATCAATGTGGCAAAAGGGAATACCCTTGAGATCACGTATGTGGGATATGACCCGCAGACAGTGGCTATCACAGGACAGAATGACATCACCGTCACTATGTCGGAAAACAGCCAGGTGCTTGATGACGTAGTGGTGATCGGCTACGGCACAATGAGGAAAAAAGATCTCACAGGTTCTGTCACTCAGATCAACCCTGACAAGATCGCCGACCAAAACCCCGGCACAGTGCAGGATCTTCTGAGGGGTACGCCCGGTCTTCAGATCGGTTATGATGCATCGGCAAAAGGTAGCGGGGCATCGATCAAACTCCGTGGAGAAAACTCCCTCGGCACAAATGTAAGCCCTATGATCGTGGTTGACGGAATGCCGTTCTACGGAGAATTGTCAGAGATCAATCCTGATGACATCGGTCAGATCGACATTCTCAAGGATGCCTCTTCCACAGCCATCTATGGTGCCCGCGCAGCTTCAGGTGTAATCATCATCACCACGAAGAAGGGTAAGACCGGCAAGCCGACAGTAACCCTCAGCGCAAATGTCGGCGTGACAAACAAAAGCGCATACAGGGATTACATGACAGCTTCCGAGTATATGCGTTACCGTGAGGACTACTACATGATGAACTATACATATGGTATGGGCGACAACGGTCTTTACGGATATTACAACGTGAAGGACGGCAATGGAAATCTCGCTTATCCTCAGGGTTATTTCAACAATCCGTCTTCACTTTCGGGCTCTGCCGCTGAAAACTGGGCTTCAAATACCGGTGTGAGCGGTTTCGGTGCTGCATCCGGAGAATCCATGCTCTCGCTTTATGCCCGCCGTCTTGAAATGAACAATGCGGATCTTGTCTTTGACAATTTCCTCGCAGGCAATATCTACGACTGGAATGACGCCACGTTCCGCACAGGTGTCAACCAGGACTACAATGTAAGTCTTTCCGGAGCGACCGACCATGTCAATTATTATCTTTCCGCCGGCTACCTCAGCAATGAAGGTGCCGTAAGGGGTAATGACTACAAGGCTTTCCGCGCCAACATGAAATTGAACGCAAAGGTCACAAGCTGGCTTGAACTTGGTGCGAACGTCAATTTCCAGGAGCGTACCGACGGTGATATCCAGGTATCTCTCGGCAGCAACTATTGGGACAACAATATGCTCCGCAACTCTCCTTATGCTTCTATGTATAAGGAAGACGGAAGCTACCAGCAGTATCCTATGACCGGGAAACAGACCAACGGCGGCTACAACTATTTCTTCGACCGTCAGTATTATGATCTCGACAAGGGTTATACCAACCTTAACACAATTTTCACTGCCAAAGTGAATCTTCCTTATGGGTTTACTTATTCATTCAACATCTCGCCGAGATATCAGTGGTTTCATGACTATTACTTCATGGATTCTGCCCTGCCGAATGCGGCTGCAAATACAAGAGGTGTGAACCGCGAAAATTATAAGGCTTTTGAATGGAACCTCAACAACACGCTTACCTGGGATAAGGAATATGGAGACGTACATCATGTTCAGGTGACTCTCGTTCAGGAAGCCGAGGATCATAAGACATATAAAGACAGAATTGAGGCACGCAACATTTCTCCTACAGACGCACTCGGTTTCCACTGGACTGACGGCGCCAACAAGGAACAGAGCGGATTCTCCACATACGACAGCCACTACAGCGGCGCTTCATATCTCGGCCGTGCTTTCTATAGCTATGACAACCGTTATATGATCACAGCGTCTTTCCGTCGTGACGGTTTCTCCGGCTTCGGTCGCAACAATGTATGGGGTAACTTCGGGGCAGTCGGTCTCGGCTGGAATTTCTCTGATGAGAAGTTTATGGAGTCCACACGCGACTGGCTGAACAATGCCAAGCTGCGTCTCTCTTGGGGTACCAACGGTAACCGTGACTTCGGCAGCAACGGCAGCACCGATCCTTATCTGACAATGGCGAATCTCTCTATGGGTGGTTCGATGGTATACTACAACGACGGTACGTCTACTGTAGTGAAGAGCCTTTACATGAACCGTCTCGCGGCTCCTAACCTGCGTTGGGAGAAGACGGAGGCATATAATATCGGTCTTGATTTCGGAGTTATCGACAATCGCCTGACCGGTGCGGTTGACTGGTATTTCAAGAAAACCAAAGACATGATCATGAACCAGCGTCTGCCGTCATTCACCGGTTTCGGCAGCATTTACTCAAACCTTGGAGAGGTTCAGAACAGCGGTATCGAGATCTCGCTTACCTCTGTCAATATCGAAAAACAGAATTTCACATGGACCACTTCGGCTGGCTTCTCTTACAACCGCAACCGCATCAACCATATCTATTATGATTATGACGAAAACGGCAAGGAGAATGACGATACCTCAAACGGTTGGTACATCGGTCATCCTATAGGTGAGATCTGGTATTATGAGAGCGACGGCGTATGGCAGAACACTCCGGAGGATATCGCTCAGGCAGCTCTCGTAGGACAGCGTCCCGGCGACCCGAAGGTCAAGAACAACTATACCGAGGATGACAGGATCGTGACAAACGCCGATGGCACAACCACACGTATCCCTGTCTACAATGACAAGGACAAAGCTTATCTCGGCACAACCAATCCTCCGATCTATTGGAACCTCAAGAATGATTTCGTTCTCTGGAAAGATCTGACAATCTCGTTCTCCCTGTATTCATATATGGGTCATAAGAGCCTCGCGTCATATTGGCTTAACCAGGACAACGGCGGATCTCAGGTGATCAATGCCTGCAACCTTCCCGCGAAAGAATACTGGACACCGGAGAATCCTACAAACGATTACTGCCGTATCATGGCTGTAGGCCCCAATACAGGTCTCGCAGGTGGAATCAGCAAACTTTATAACCGTAATTTTGTCCGTCTTGACAACATCTCCATAGGTTATACTCTGCCTCAGAAATGGACCCGTCAGGCTATGCTCGAGAAAGTGCGCCTTACAGTAAGCTGCAACAATGTATGCACCATTTCAGGATGGGAGTACGGAGATCCGGAGACCGGCGGTCTCGCGAGACGTACATTCAATTTCGGCGTGAATGTCACATTCTAAACATACGATCCTAAACATACGATCTTAAAGAAAAAAACATGAAAATTTCAAAATACAGCATATTGAAGGGATTCTCAGCCGTGGCTGCGGTATCGATGCTTTCCGGCTGCTCTGACAATTTCCTTGAGCAGGATCCCCTCTCGTTTTTCGAACCTACGAAAACGTATACAACGGAGGCAGGTCTGAAATCGGCTCTCGCACAGTGCGACCTCCATTATAAGACAATGCTGATGGACGGCAACGGCAACGTGCTTCCTATCGCATCGGTATATTTTATGTCCGATATAGGTCTCTATGCCAAGACTGACGCGGGCGGCGGCATAATGGATGACTTCGCCAACAAGATCACTCCTACTTCCGGTATGGCAGGCGGTGGCGACTCGAATGCAATGAGCCGTTTCTATTCGGAGTCTTGCAACGGTATCAAATATGCCAACACAGTCCTCTCATATGTGGATCAGGTGGAAGGTCTTGCCGAGGATGTGAAAAACGAATACAAGGGACGTGCATATTTCCACAGGGCATACAAGTATTATCATATGGTGCTTCTGTTTGGCGACATACCTTTGATCACCAAGATCATCGACAAGGCGAAACAGGATTATCAGTCCACATCGAAGGAAGCTATCTTCAAGATGCTCGTGCATGACCTCGAGTTTGCGGTGGAACACGTGCCAAGCCAGAAAGACATGCCTTATTACGGACCTGTCAACAAAGAGGCGTGCATGCAGCTTCTCGTGAAGTGCTATCTCACAGTAGGAGAGTTCGCCAAGGCGGAGACTATGGCTTCGGATCTTATCAATAATCATGGACTCGCCCTCATGCAGCAGCCTTTCGGAGAATTTGTTCCTTCAGGCAACCCCGAGACATGGAATGTGGAGAGAAACGTGATGTGGGATCTTCACAGAGGTCAGAACATCGCCATTTCCGCAAATACGGAGACCATTCTTCCTATCCTGAACTATCACAACGAGAATTTCACCCAGTATCTTACCATGCGTGCCCTCGGAGTGCACTGGAGCAACGGTGACATCATGGATCCCTCTGGGATTGGCTCGCCCACATACAACTGGTCGCGCGGAGACGGTGAGTACAGCTCGGATCTTGACTGGCTCAGGGTTCTCGGCAGAGGTATCGGCTGCTTCCGTACATCTCACCATTACAACAAGACAATCTGGAGCTATGACGGAGAGGTGGACACACAGGACCTTCGCCACAACCGTGCCATCGGCAACTGGGTCGAGATGGAAGACATAAGGTATAACAGGAAAAATTCACCGTTCTATGGCAAGAACATGCAGCTTTATGCTACGGAAGACTATGTTGACGCTAATGGCAATGTCACGATAGAGAAGGGTACGCTCCTTTGCCGAGACACCATCCGCAGCTGGTATCCTATTCCACTTTACAAGATGTATATTCTTGACCAGGCGGCTGAGGAAAACTGGTGGGCTAACCAGTTCAACGGCGCCACAATGGGATCAGTGCCTTCCAACGGCAATATGTACCTGTTCCGTCTCGCCGAGACATACCTTCTCCGTGCTGAGGCTAAGTTCTATCAGGGTAACGCTTCAGGCGCCGCTCAGGATGTCAATGTTGTTCGTCAGCGTGCTAACGCCAAGAAAATGTTCAGCACTGTCACTATCGGCGACATCTGCGACGAACGTGCGAGGGAACTCTATATGGAGGAATGGCGTCAGCCGGAACTTACCCGTATCTCATGGTGTCTTGCCCGCAGCGGTCAACCGGATGAGTGGGGCAACACGTATTCTCTTGACAATTGGGACAAGCAGAGCGGCACTGACCTTCAGGGTGGCAGCTATTGGTTCCAGAGATGTGTGCGCTACAGCATCTTCAACCATGGTCCGATCCTCTCAAAGGTGGAGCTGAACTATCAGGTAGACAAGCACAATCTGTTCTGGCCTGTACCCAATTCAGTCATCACAGCCAACATCGGGGCAAAACTCCGTCAGAATTACGGTTACGACGGATATGATGCCAATGTCCCCATGTATGAAGACTGGGAAGAAGCTGTTGCGAATGAGTAAAAACTCATATCGAAATCAATAAAAAAATTCCTCTTCATTTGAAGGGGAATTTTTTTTTGCGGCTATACATTTCGGATAAAAAGCTATAAGACTATCAATATCCGTAAAAATTTTTAAACAACTTCAATGTATGTTGACATAAAATTATACTTTTTTGAATGATAAAATCCCTTATGGAAGCTACATTTATTATTAAATTTGCAAAGAAGATGCCTCTTAAAGAAGCATAGACTTCGATTAACGGAACAAAACCCAATAATCATGAATCTCGATATAATGAAAAGTATTTTAAAATCTTTACCGATCGTTGTCGCGGCTGTGTCGATGAGCATTGCCGTCGAGGCGGCTCCCAAACAACCGGATGCGCTTAAGGAGGCTTCCGATGTGAGGGGGATTATTTCCAAAGTAAACAATTACTGGCAGAAGAACAACAAAGCTGAGGTGAATCCTTTCTGGCACCATGCAGCTTATCACACCGGCAATATGGAGGCGTATCGCCTGACCGGCAATCAGGAATGGCTGGACTATACTCAGCGCTGGGCAGAACACAATGAGTGGAAAGGCGCAAAAAGTGCAGACCGCAGTAAATGGAAATATGATTATGGCGAGACCGACGAGCATGTGCTTTTCGGCGACTGGCAGATATGTTTCCAGACATATGCCGACCTTTACAATATCCTCCCCGACGACAAGAGAATCCGCAGGGCAAGGGAAGTGATGGAATATCAGATGTCGACTCCCAACAACGATTACTGGTGGTGGGCTGACGGTCTTTACATGGTCATGCCGGTGATGACCAAGATGTATAAGATCACAGACAATAGGAAATATCTTGACAAACTTTACGAATACATCACTTTCTCCGACAGCATAATGTTTGATGCAGATGAAAATCTGTATTATCGCGATGCAAAGTACACCTATCCCAAACATGAGAGTGTGAACGGGAAGAAAGATTTCTGGGCGAGAGGTGACGGCTGGGTGCTTGCCGGACTTGCAAAAGTGCTTCAGGATCTTCCTGCTGAATATAACCATAGAGATTTTTTCGAGAAAAGATATAAGGACATGGCGGACGCTGTGGTGGCATGCCAGCAGCCTGAAGGGTATTGGACCCGTTCTATGCTTGACAAGGACCATGCTCCGGGGCCTGAGACTTCGGGCACAGCATTCTTTACTTATGGTCTCCTTTGGGGAATAAACAACGGCTACCTCACCGATTCAAAATACATGGATTCGGCTCGTAAGGGTTGGAATTATCTTAAGACGACAGCGCTTCAGAAAGATGGCAGGGTTGGTTACGTGCAGCCGATTGGGGAGAAGGCTATTCCCGGTCAGGTGGTGGATGCAAATTCCACAGCTGATTTCGGTGTAGGGGCGTTCCTTCTTGCTGCATGCGAATATGTAAGGATGCTTGAGTCTGACCATTCGCAGGACCGCGCCTATTGGGTAGACCTTCTGTACAAGATGGCTCATCCTGTGCTTAGCAATATGTCGAAGGGTGAGCTTCAGAAGAATATGCTCGTGGAGGTGAGCCCCAACTGGGACGGCAGAAACAAAGGCGTGACTTATATGGAGACATTCGGCAGACTTATGGCAGGTATCGCGCCCTGGCTGTCTCTTCCGGATGACGCCACCGCTGAAGGAGCTAAGAGAAAGGAGCTTCGTGAGATGGCTCTCGCGTCGTATAAGAACGCTGTGGATCCCGCAAGTCCGGATTATCTTCTCTGGAGAGGGCACGGTCAGGCTCTTGTGGACGCTGCGTATGTGGCGGAAAGTTTTCTCCGAGGATATGACGCGCTTTGGATGCCGCTTGACGAGACAACCAAGAAACGTTATGTAGAGGAATTTACCCAGCTGCGCCGTGTGGATCCACCTTATACCAACTGGCTGCTTTTCTCTTCCACCATTGAGAGCTTTCTTGCCAAAGCGGGTGCCGAATGTGATGAATATCGCGTCAACTCTGCTATCAGAAAGACAGAGGAATGGTATGTAGGCGACGGCTGGTATGCCGACGGTCCCTCTTTCGCATATGATTATTACAGCAGCTATGTCTTTCATCCCATGATGCTTGAGACGCTTCAGGCAATGAAAGATGCCGGCAAATACACTCGCATTCACTATAGCAAATACTATAACAGGGCGATAAAAAGAACTCAAAAGTTTGCGATTGTACTTGAAAGAATGATTTCACCTGAAGGAACCTTCCCTGTGTTCGGACGGTCGATACCTTACCGTATGGCGACCCTTCAGCCGCTTGCGTTGATGGCATGGTATGAAAAACTCCCCTCCGGGCTTACCAACGGACAGGTGCGTTCCGCTCTTACAGCTGTTATGAAAAGAATGTTTGACGGAAAGGAAAATTTCAACGAGGGTGGCTTTCTTACGATAGGTTTTTCCGGCAGGCAACCAAACATTGCTGACTGGTATACCAACAACGGCTCTCTCTACATGACCTCACTTTCATTCCTTCCTCTTGGACTTCCGGCAACACATCCATTCTGGACTGACGCTCCGGCGGCATGGACCAACAAGAAGGCGTGGGGTGGCGAACCCTTCCCGAAGGACCACCATTGGGGTGATGGTGAAAAAATCCACGATCTTTTCTAAAAAAAATTATAACATAAAAAATTATAACATAAGAGGCGGCGACTTCCGGGATAAGAGGAAGCCGCCGTTTTTATTGAGCCGGCAATGTGATATGGATTGACAATCCTTTGCCCGGATGATTGTGTAAGCGGATCTCTCCGCCGTGCAATCGTATAATCTGTCGGCTTAGGAACAGTCCTATCCCGCTACCGTTTTTCTTGGTTGTTACAAAAGGTTGGAATGGATTCTTTGCGATTTCGTCAGGAAGCCCTTTTCCGTTGTCGGCTATCATAATAAGACTCCTGCCTGACGATCTTGTCGCAGTGATATTTACACAAGGTTGAGGATTATCCTTTACAGCTTCCAATGAATTCTTGATAAGGTTGACCATCACCTGAGACAGCAGACTATCGTCGATGAATAAGACAGTTTCCGCACCAATATTATAATCCACTATCCCCTTGCGGGTAAACATGGATTCCTCAATGCACGAAATAGATTTCTGAAGTTTGTGGAAAAAGGATGCTGCGTCTACCGGTTTTTGTTCAGGTGGAGGCAAATGTGTAAGTGCATGATAAGAATCAAGAAATCGTTTTATCCCCTCACTCTGACTTTTGATAATTTCCACCGCCTCTTTTCTTTCAGGTTCTCCATAGTTGCCGGGATTGTCATGCATATCTGTAGATAAGGCTACAATAGGAGCTATTGCGTTTCTCATCTCGTGGGTCATGACCCTGAGAATCCGGTCGTAATAAAGCTTCCGGGTTTCCAGCTCTCTTTTG
The DNA here is from genome assembly GCA_947174235.1 of uncultured Porphyromonadaceae bacterium. Classification (GTDB taxonomy): domain Bacteria; phylum Bacteroidota; class Bacteroidia; order Bacteroidales; family Muribaculaceae; genus Lepagella. The sequence goes on from CAMWID010000017.1 coordinate 32,102, forward strand.
TTTTTCACATACATGGCTGTGATCCGGTTCATACTTTGTGCCATTTCAAACAGTTCGGCATCATTTGTGTCGGCTTCAAACCTCATGCTCGTGTCATTCATCTCCAACCCTCTCACAAATGATGACATAGAATTGATCAGTTTGCTTATAAACGATTGGTTTATAAAGATGAATATGGGAATGGTCAGAGAAATTAAAATCCCCGGCGCTACATGATGTGCGGAGAATGTTATTGCCGCGCATGCCGAAGCAACTACAATTGCCAAAAGTGTCAGGAATATTTTAAGTTTGAGATGTTTCACTTCTTCTTTAGAATATTATAAAGTGTCTGTCGGTTGACTCCCAACTTTTCAGCTGCAGCTGAGAGGTTGCCGCCGCACATGTCGATCACATGTCTGATATGCGACATTTTAAGCTCATCAAGAGTCATGTCATTTTGGAGCTTCTCCTTTTCCTCTATTTTACGTGCGTTTGCCATAGATTCACGCTGAAGGAGTGTTTCCCTGTTTTTCTTGATTGCACGGTGAAGTTTGTCTATCAGATCTTTATTGTCCCAAGGTTTGGTCACAAAATCTTCGGCTCCGTTTTTCATGGCTTCCACTGCAAGGGGGACATCACCGAAAGCGGTGATAAGCACAACTGCAGGAGCTTTCTCCCTTTCTTTTATATGGGAGAGCCAGAAAAGACCTTCGCTTCCATCAAGATGAGTATTGTCGAAATTCATGTCAAGAAGCACGGCGTCCACATTTCCCGCATTGAGAATTGCAGGGATAAGTTTTGGGTCGCCGACAGTGGCGACTTCATCAAATTCTTTCGCCAGGAGCAGCTTAAGCGTGGTCCTGACAGCCGCATTATCGTCAATAATCAATAATTTCATGTTCAAAAATTTTTCTCAATGCAAAAATACAATAAAATTCAATTTTCCAACCCTGCCATCTCAAAATTTTACAATGCTAATTGCGATGACTGAATATAATGCATTATTAATTATGCATTGAGAAGAAAAGTTAAGTTCTCATTTCAGGTATTTGTCCAAAGACAGGACACCGGTTTCCTCCTCACTCACAAAAATCATGAATGGAATGATTGTGATATATATCTATATGGAGTGGTTATGGTTATTTTAAAACAATCGGGTAGCTTGTCCGTTATATATGACGTACAAGCTACCTTGAGGAGTATAGTTTGCGCTTTTATCCATTTATTACATTATGATATTTAAAGAATTGATTTATTTAAAGAAACATATAGAAATGAAAAAATTGGGAATTACATTTGCTGCTTTGGCGGCAGCCGGTATGATCTTGGGATCATGCACAGGAAAGACATCAAAGGAACTTATTGAAGAGAGTCCCACAAAAGATTTCTCTATAGTAGGACAATGGCGTATGGAGAATATAGCCGTAAATGATTCTGATTATGTAAGACCGGCAGTAGTTACACCGGATGAGGAACAGTATGTGGTCTTTACTGACAGCACTTATTCCTTCCACACCAATTGCAATACGATATTCGGATATTACACACTTTCCGGTGATTCTCTGAAATTTGATGATGGCGGTATGACTCGTATGGCGTGTCCAAATATGGAATCTGAACAGATTTTGATACGTGTCATTCCTGATATCCAGACTTATGAGGTGCAGAATGACTCAGTGGTTCGTCTTAACGGCACAACGCCTGCCGAATGCATACTTTTGGTAAAGGAATTAAACAGTATGGCAGCAGAATAATATTTGCGGAACCAAACGTGTGATCGCGATAATGAATCTGTAAATGTCATTTAGCCGCAGGGTGACGAACCCTGCGGCTATTTTGTTGTTCGCCCGACATGGGCGTGGTGGAAGTCCCGGTGCGATCCCTACGACCGCGAAATTTTGAGGGACGCTTATCATGTATAATATTTGAGCTGTTAGCGCAGTATACGATCCTACATGCCGAAGATTATTGTTTTTGCGATAAAAGCGAATGTCATTTGGAACGCTGTCTAATTTTTAGACATTTTTTGTCTTGAAAAGCGGATTTCATGCCGGGAATAATGTGGTGTCGGTATAGTGGATGTAATTTTGCGGCATGAAAAATCATAAATTCAGATTCCGCATGAGACTACATGTTTTCATATCATTGCTCTTGTTTGCAGGTCATGGCGTATACGCGCAGATGTCGCTTAACGACTGCCTCATATATGCCAGAGATCATGCCCATAAAAATATTATCAGCCGTCTTGAAATTGACAGGGCGAAGGCTGATGTAAGGCTGACGGCATCCAATCTTATGCCGTATGTCTCAATGTCGGCAAGCGGTAATATGAGTTTCGGTCGTAATATAGATCCGGAAACAAATACCTACGACAACAAGCAGACGTTGTCAACGGGATTCGGACTACAGATGTCCGTACCTCTTTTTGACGGACTCGTGAACATCAACAATCTTAAATCCGCACGGGTGGCGAGAGAGCGTCTCCGGCAGTCCGCCCGTATAGATGAGGATGCCATATCCATGGAAGTGATAAGGGCGTTCTATCAGGTTTCGTATTGTAAAGCCATGACGCTCCAGATGGAAGAGCAGCTCAACCGTGACAGGGAAGATCTCAAGGCTACCGAGAGAGGTGTGGAGATAGGTAGTAAAAGCGGTGCCGATGTGGCTGAGCTGAAAGCTATTGTGGCAAACGACGAATATGAACTGCTCAATCAGCGGAATCTTCTTGCCAAGGCATATCTCAACCTACGTTCACTCATGGGAATGGATCTCACGGACGAGCCCCTTGACCTTGTGGAGACGGATGTAGAGGAGGAGAATACAGAGACCGTGAAACATCCTAAGATAGCGGAGGCGGAATTGGCTGTGAAAGGTAGCCGGTATGACCTCAGAGCCGCCAAGGGAAGCTATTTCCCGTCAATATCACTAAACGGCGGTGTCTCTACTTCATATTACAAAATGATAAATACCCATGCAGTCTATCCATCGTTTGCCAGACAATGGCGCGACAATTTAGGCGAGTACGTTGGACTTTCTTTCTCATTTCCGATTTTCAACGGATTTGCATCCGCAAATAAGGTGAGACGCGCGTCGATAGCCTTGAAAGAAAATGAAGTGAGACTGGAACAGACGATATATCAGCTTGAAAAGGAAACCAGAGAGGCGGAACTCGACTATCTCTCTTCATCAGATGAACTTGATGCCGCCACACGCAGGCTTGAGGCGGAAGAGATAGCGTTCACAGCCACAAGACGTAAATTCGAGCTCGGGCAGTCGTCGGCGATAGATTTATATACGTCGGCAAGCAAGCTCGCGGCTGCAAAAGCGGGGGTGGAAGGTAAAAGGATTCAAAAGATTATCAATCTGATAACTTTGAGATATTGTAAAGGTGGAAAACTGATAAATTAAAGATATGGATACTGAGATAAAAGTGAAGCATCCGTTGCTGAAAAAATACGGATGGTGGGCGGCAGCCGGAGCAATAGTGGCAGGAGCGCTGATATGGGGGCTTGTGAGGTCAGGACATTCCACCTACAGGACAGATTCATCAGGACTTCTGGTGGGTGAAGTGACGGAAGGTACGTTCAATGATTTCATACGGATAAACGGTAAGGTGGAAACCGGTGTCATTGTGCAGGTCTCGGCGCTGGAGACAGGTATCGTAGAGAAAAAATGGGTGGAGGAGGGCGCCATGCTTCAACCCGGGGATATCATCCTGACTCTTCGCAACCCCAACCTGCAGCAGCAGATACTTGATTCCGAATCACAGCTTGCGGAGAAACAGAATATGCTGCGTGACACGGAACTTGCCATGGAAAAAGACAGACTGCAGGTGAGGCAGGACCTGCTTGCCGCCAAGACACAGCTTAACCAGAAACGCCGTCTGTATGAACAGCAGAAAACTCTTTATTCGGAGAATCTTATATCGAAAGAGGAATATCTGAAGGCGGATGAGGATTACCAGCTTGCCCGCGAGAACCTGAAGCTGTTGGAAGACCGTCTTCGTCAGGATTCCATCTATAGAAAGGTGCAGCTTGCACAGATGCAGGAAAGTCTTGACAATATGCAACAGAATTTTGCCATAGTGCGGCAGCGCGCCGACAATCTGAATATCCGCGCCACACATGCCGGGCAATTAGGCAATCTCACAGCGGAATTGGGACAGAATATCGTTTCCGGTCAGCTTGTGGGTCAGATAAATATACTTGACAATTATAAGATAGTGGTAAATATCGACGAGCATTACATCGACAGGGTCTCTGCCGGGCTTGAAGGGAAGTCGCAGAAGCAGAACAGGCAGTTTGATGTGGTTGTCAAGAAAGTGTATCCGGAGGTAACGTCCGGTCAGTTCAGGGCAGACCTTACGATAGAAGGGGATTTGCCATCTAATATAAGGGTGGGTCAAAGCGTGCCGATAGATCTTCTTTTGGGAGAACCCTCGCAGGCGATAATGATTCCGAAAGGTTCGTATTTTCAGAGCACGGGTGGAAACTGGGTGTATGTCATGAGTGAAGACGGAAAATCCGCACGGCGAAGGGAGATAAGGATCGGCAAGCAGAACCCGCAATATTATGAAGTGCTCGAAGGGCTTTCGCCGGGAGAGAAAATCATAATCAGCTCTTATATCAATTACGGTGATGCCGATGTCATCAGGATCTCCGATTGAACCCGATGGCAGACCGTATGACCGAGATCTGAATGCATGAACGGCAAATAATGAATCTATAATACCTTAAACAATGTTGAAGACCTTTACATCTGACCTGAGGCGGAATATTACAAAAGTATTATGTCTGACAGTAGGAATGGCTGTAGGCATGATCCTGATCGCAAAGATTTATTATGAGGAGACTTATGATGCGTTCTTTCAGGATTCCGACAGGATATTCCTTGTGTATGAAAAGTTTAATGATCCGGAAAATCCATTTGATTTCGACCAGACTTCCGGGGCATACGCCCCGGCTATGAAACGCTATCTCCCGCAGGTGGAGACATCCACGCGATATACCTGGTTCAGCAGCGGAGACGTTGTGCTGGATGATCAGCGCAGATTCGATTCAAATGGGATCAAAGTGGCAGACAGTTGCCTGTTTGATGTCTTTTCCAATAAAATCATCACCGGAGATCCTCATGAAGTTCTCAGTGTAAATCATTCGTGCATGATTCCGAGGTCGCTTGCCGATAAAATCGGAGGAAACGTGACAGGTCTTGAAATCACCATTCCGAAAATGTCGGATGATTTCAAGGTTACGATAGGTGGCGTATATGAAGATTTTCCGAAAAACTCTACTGTCCCTAATTCGATCTATGTGAGTATTTCGACATTGGAGGCTATCGGTTGGGGCGGAACGGAAAACTGGGTAGGCAACGATGCCTATAAAAGCTTTGTCAAGCTCCGTAAGGATGTAAGGGTGGAAGACCTGAAAAGCGGAATCCGGAGGATGCTTGAGGAAAATGTAGACAGACACATTCTTGATGAAAGATATATGGATATAGGTATCAAGCCTCTTGTCGGTTACCATATGTCGGGTGAAGATGTGAAAGAAATGGTTTTCATGCTGTCGATACTTGTTGTCCTGATCCTGATGTGCTCGTCAGTAAACTATCTTCTGATCGTGACCGGACAGATTTCTTCCAGATCTAAATCCATGGCGGTAAGAAAGTGTTTCGGCACCGGCAATGCGAGATTATTCTTCATGGTCATAGGGGAGAGCATGGCTTATATCGTTGTGTCGTTCTGTCTTGCGTGTGTCTTGATCTTTTCTTTAGGAGATTTGTGCAAAGAGCTGCTCGGATTGTCGCCTGATCAATTGTTTGCGACAAAATACATATGGGCGGTTGAAGGGGTGACAATGTTGATGTTGCTTCTGGTGACCGGAGTGATCCCCGCGGTCATATATTGCCGCACTCCCGTGGCACAGGCGTTCAGGGGAGACACCCGCAAAAGGAAGATATGGAAGCTTGCCATGCTTGCGCTTCAGTTTGTGGTAAGCGGATTCCTTTTCAGTCTGCTTGTCCTTATAGGGAGGCAATACCGGCAACTCACCAATTTCGATGTGGGTTATGATTACAGCGACATAGGCATGATCTCATTGGGATCTAACAAAGACCATGCCGACAGACTGAAGAAAGAATTGCTCAGACTCGGATGTGTGGAGAACGTGGCGGGTGCCACTCAGAATTTTGTCACCCAGTCTTCCGGAGGAGAGGCAATAATAGAAGATAATGAATCAGACAAACTTCAAATAGCGGATATGCTTTGGACAGACAGGGAGATATTTGATGTCTTGGGTCTGAAATTCATTCAGGGTACGACTTTCAGAGAGAACGCCGACACGACACTCCATGAGGTTGTAGTGGAAGAAAGGATGATAGATGCGTTGCGCACCCGTTATGGCATAGACAGTCCGGCGATAGTGGGCAAGACTTTCAAATATGGCGGTCACGGAGAACTCCGGGAATATACGATATGCGGTGTCGTGAATAATATCCACAGAGGGGGATTCGTAGACGAGCATATTGACCGCCGCCCGGGTATATTTTTCCCGCCTGAAAATAATGCATGGACATTATATGTGAGGTTTAATGAAATGAATCAATCAAACATGCACATGGCGCAGGAGGTGATAGATTCCATTCTTGGTGATTCCGACACGTATATAGTCCCTTACAAAAATCAGTTTGAGAGATATACGTATGACATAGAAAAATTTGCCACTGCGGTTCTGGCTGTCGGTATAGCCATTCTTCTGATCGCGTTGTCAGGGTTGTTGGGATATGTGGCTGACGATGTTGAAAGCCGGTCAAAGGAGATCGCCATAAGAAAAGTGACCGGAACGTCCGAATACGGTATCTTGAAACTCTTCTGCCGTGATGTGGTGATCGTGGCTTTACCCTCGCTGGCGATCGGAGCTGTGGCAGCCATGATAGCCGGTAAAAGCTGGCTGTCAAGATTCTGTGATCAGGTAAGCCTTTCTCCTGCAGTCTTCCTGCTTTGCGTGATAGTTCTGTTGCTTCTGATCCTCGTGATGGTGGTGGTCAACAGTCTTAAAGTTGCCCGCAGCAATCCGGTCAGATTCCTGAGGAATGAATGAAAACATATCCGGTCTTGGCTGAACGGTCGCGCCGGTGGAATATAGTATGTTAAAAATTTAAACGAAAACAAATCAACAAAAGCATATGAAAATCGAAGTCAAAAACCTGGAAAAAGTTTTCCGTACAGAAAGTGTGCAGACAGTAGCCCTCAACAATGTAAGCCTCACCATAGAGGATGGATCGTTTGTGGCGATCATGGGTCCGTCAGGATGTGGCAAATCCACCCTGCTCAACATACTTGGATTGCTTGACAATCCCACCAAAGGTAATTATCTCCTTGACGGTGAAGAGGTCGGCAGACTTAAGGAGCGTGAGCGCACGTCATGGAGAAAAGGGAAAATCGGATTTATTTTCCAGTCGTTCAATCTGATCGAGGAAATGAACGTGAAAGACAACATAATGCTTCCGCTCAACAATCTTAGCATGTCGAAAGAGGAGAAAAATAAAAGAGTGGAAGAGGCTATGAGGAGAATGGGAATCTCCCACAGGAGCCGGCATTACCCATCCCAATTGTCAGGAGGGCAGCAGCAGAGAGCAGCGATAGCAAGGGCGATAGTGTCGAAACCCGGGCTGATACTTGCCGATGAGCCTACGGGAAATCTGGACTCCACCAACGGCGCTGAAGTTATGGAGATTCTCAACGAGCTTCATAAGGAAGGGGCGACAATTGTAATGGTGACGCATTCCCATAAGGATGCGACACATGCCGACAGGATCATCAATCTGTTTGACGGGCAGGTGGTCGACAACCTGAATAATCTGATGTGAAACGTGAATATGAGTCTCTTTTCCGGACATGCCGCTGACACGGCGGCATGTCTGCGGAAGAAAGTTCTTCAAAAATCATAGACATGATAAAAATATTTATAAGTGATCTCCGTCGCGACATCGTCAAGATCTTGTGTCTCACCATTGGTTTGGCGATAGGATTTATCCTTGTGGCGAAGATATATTTCGATAAAACATACGACAGCTTTTTTCCGGATTCCGACCGGATCTACATGGTGACGGAAATGGCTGAGGTCAATGGCGAGTTTCAGGAGTACAATCAGATCCCCGGAGGTACGGCACCGGGCATCAAACGCTATCTGCCACAGGTGGAAGCGGCGACAAGATACACATATCTGGCTCCTTCGGGGAAAATAACTCTCGCAGACGACAGATCGTTTGAGATAAACGGTGTCACTCTTGCCGACAGCTGTTTCTTCGATGTCTTCAATGTGGATATCGTTGCCGGAGATTACAAGGCGGTTTTGTCTTCAAAAGACGGATGTATGATCCCTGAGTCACTTGCCAAAAAGATAGGAGGCGATGTGATAGGACTTAAATTCAAGATGCCGGAATATCATCCCACGTATGAAGCCACTGTCATGGGTATATATCGTGATTTTCAGGAAAACACGACATTGCCGAAAAATATCTTTATCGGATTGCCTACGATCTCAAATTTTTACTATGACGGTACTGACAATTTTGTGGGAAACGACCGTTATGTCGGTTATGTGAGGCTTGCAGAGGGTGTGGATCCTGAATCTCTGAAGTCCGGTATCAGGAAGATGCTTGAGGACAATGTGGATAAGGAGATGATTGACATGTATCATTTCAATCACGGTCTGAAACCGCTGGTAGGGTTGTATTCCTCTCAGGACGGAATCAAGACAATGGTAGGGATGTTGTCTCTGCTTGCCGTGATCATCCTGTTGAGTTCCGGCGTGAATTATCTTCTTGTGGCTGTCGGTCAGTTTAAATCCCGTTCAAAGGAGATGGCGGTCCGGAAATGCTACGGGACAGGAAATATGAAACTGTTCCTTATGGTAGTGGGGGAGAGTGTGATCTATATGGCGGTTTCGCTTCTGTTTGCTGTGATCCTTATATTTTTAGCTTCTGATCTCTGTGATGATCTTTTGGGCGCTTCCCCTTCTGAACTGTTTTCTGTACGCAAGGTCTGGATCGTGGAAGGGGCGGTGATTTTGTCTCTCTTGATTCTGACAGGAGTGGTGCCCGCGTGGATGTACTGCCGCACCCCCGTGTCGGCAGCTTTCCGAGGAGACCGCAGAAGCAGGAGGGTATGGAAACTTGCGATGCTCTCATTGCAGTTTTTCTCCGCCGGACTTCTCATATCTCTTCTTGCATTGGTGGGACGGCAGTTCAATAAGCTTTCCAATCTTGAGTGGGGATTTGATTATGAAAAGATCTGCCAGATCAATGTGCAAGGTCTTGATAAAAATGAGGCACGACGGATAGCGGAGGGATTGAAAAGTCTCGGTTGTGTGGAGGCTGCAGCATTTTCGGATCATAATTTTGTAAGCTGGGGTGACGGCAACAACATATATACAGGCGATGTCATGGAGCAACAGGTAAACGTGGCGGATCTGAATTTTTCCAATCCCGAGATAATAGAAGTCATGGGACTGAAATTTGTTGAAGGGGGCAATTTTACGGAATCTGCGGATTCAACGATAAATCAGGTCATTGTCGAGCAACGTATGGCGGATGTGTTCAAAAAATTCTTTGGAGCCGGAGATGAAAGTCTTGTGGGAAAAACGTTTCGCATCACGGGGCATGGTGATGACTACATGTCGGAATATACGATCTGCGGAGTGGTGGGGAATATGAGAAGGGGAGGGCTTGAATCCTCTGCCGCCGACACAAGGGCGGGCGTAATATTTCCGTCATCAAGAGTGAGGAGTAATCTGTTTATAAGATTTACCGACATCAATGAAGCAAATCTCAATGCCGCTCAGGATAAAATAAGTTCCATGGTGCCTGACAAGGAGCTTTATCTCACTCCGGTAAAGAATGATGTGGATTATAAATTGGTTGGAGTAAGACGTTTCCAGAAATCTGTGATGGTAGTCGGGATCGCGATCCTTCTCATAGCGCTGCTCGGTCTTGTGGGATATACTTCTGATGAGGTTCAACGGAGATCTAAAGAGATAGCGATAAGGAAAGTGGCAGGCACCACAGATATGAAGATCCTTAAACTCTTCTGTATTGACATAATGAAAGTCGCGTTGCCGTCGCTGGTTGCCGGAGGGATTGTGGCTTATGTCGTAGGAAGACATTGGATTTCCCAATATACCGAACAGGTGTCGATGAATCCTATGGTTTTCATATTGTGTACGGTCATTCTTTTGCTTATAATATTATCGGTGGTGGCGCTCAACAGTCTTGGTGTGGCGCGAAGCAATCCGATAATCTATCTCAGAAACGAATAGTATAGGCTCAGACCAATAACAATCTGTTCCGCTTAAGGGGGTTGAATCTCTAAATCAGAAATTCAACCCCCTTACCGTTCATTTTGTGACAACATCTGTATTTGATCCACGATCCGGCTTTTTCAAGTGCAACCATAGTAACTAAGTGGCGGTTATCTTTAATATAGTCGATATTTTTGGATTGATTTAATGTTTTTTATTTTTGTTTTAAAATTTTAATTAACAATTTTGTGATTATCTGAAAAATACATATTTTTGTGATTCTAAATCAAGCTATCATGGAAACGTATCATTTTTCATAGGATGCAAGCATTTATTATAAATTTGCAACAGCCTATTTATAGCAAAGACATGAAGGCATATGTGCATTATTGAATGGAATTATCAGGACGCACACATATCATTCTTGTGAATAAGAAGAAAGCCGCCTTACGATTCAAGGCGGCTTTCAAATTTATTTAGATTGCGTCAGATGTTCAATGCAATCCCGGATCAGTTGTTTTCGGGACGGAGACCGCGAACGGTTGCACCTGCCTGCCACATTTCGCTTTCACGAAGAGCCTTGAGTTCCGCCTCAAGACCTTCGCGATAACCGGGCTTGGAGTTGGAGTCGATAGAGTTCTGAGCTTCCTGACCACAGGCTACGCTTGCATAAAGCTTCTCAACAACGGGTTTGATGGCGTCGTGGAAAGGACCCATCCAGTCGAGGGCGCCGCGCTGAGCTGTGGTTGAGCAGTTTGCATACATCCAGTCCATACCTTTTGCTGCGAAAAGCGGCATAAGAGACTGGGTGAGCTCCTCGACAGTTTCGTTGAATGCCTCGGAAGGAGTGTGCCCGTTCTCACGGAGAACCTCATACTGAGCAAGGAGAAGACCCTGGATGGCACCCATAAGAGATCCGCGCTCTCCTGTAAGGTCACTGTATGCCTCACGCTTGAATGTGGTCTCGAAGATATAGCCGGATCCGATGCCGATGGCAAGTGCGAGTGTGCGGTCGAGCGCTTTGCCGGTATAATCCTGCTCGATAGCGTAGCTTGAGTTCAAGCCGCGTCCTTCAAGGAACATTGTGCGGAGAGATGTGCCTGAACCTTTGGGGGCTACAAGGATAACATCCACGTCCTTGGGAGGAACAACACCTGTGCGATCGGGCCATGCGATTGCAAAACCGTGAGAGAAATAGAGCGCTTTGCCTGCTGTAAGGTGTTCTTTGATGGTAGGCCATACAGAAAGTACGGCTGCATCAGAAAGAAGGCACATGATGATAGTGCCTTTAGCGCAAGCTTCTTCGATAGAGAAAAGAGTTTCTCCGGGCACCCATCCGTCTGCAACGGCTTTATCGTATGTTTTGCCCTCACGCTGACCGACGATTACATTGAAACCGTTGTCACGGAGGTTAAGGCTCTGACCGGGACCCTGTACGCCATAGCCGATTACTGCGATTGTCTCATCCTTAAGAATTTCGCGGGCCTTCTCCAAGGGGAATTCCTCGCGGGTGACAACAGTTTCTTCAACGTTGCCGAATTTAAGTTTTGCCATAATTAATTGTCAATTATGATTATAAAAGTATTGTTTGTTCAATGATTGTGTAGTCTGCCGCCGTTTCCGGATATGGTGGAGGATTATCTGGAAAGTCTGTCGCGACGTTTCTCCTGACGTTCAAGAAATTCATCCACAAGCTCCAGTGTTGCCTTTGTCACGGCAATCCTTCCGGAACGTACAAACTGGCGTAGACCGAGGGGTTTCAGACGGTCGAACAATGCTTTCACCTCCACGGTATGTCCGGTCTTTTCAAAGACAGTGTATTCAGGCTGTATCTCAAGCACCCTGGCACCGTTCTGACGGACTATATCTTCTATCTGTCCGCTTTCAAGCACACTTGATGTAGGCACCTTATATAGCGCGACCTCCTGAAAAACGATCTCGTCATCAGTGTGGAGAAATGCCCGAAGCACTTCGATACGTTTCTCGATCTGCTTCACAACATGCTCCATCATCGGACGCGTGCTTTTGCAGGTGATGGTGAATTTATGTACCCCGGGAATAGAGCACGCGCTCACCGAAAGACTTTCGATATTGAGACATCTCCTGCTGAAGATCATAGAGATCTGATGAAGCAGGCTTACCTGGTTTTCTGTAAAAACAGATATAGTAAAGAGTTGGTTTTCCATTTCAGAGAACGTGCTTATACCGGTTTGTAATATTCTGTGGAGTTAAGGAGGATCTCATCCACTCCGTGTCCGCCGGGAGTCATCGGGAATATCATACCCATCTCCTCGATATTTACATTAAGGAGATACACCCCTTTGTGAGCTTTCATTCTTTCGATAGCCTCTCCGAGAGCGTCGCGGTGCTCCACGTTTTCTCCGGCAATGCCGTACGCGTTGGCGAGGGCGACAAAATCCGGATTTTTCATCGGGGTGGCGCTATATCTGCTGTTGAAGAAGAGTTCCTGCCATTGGCGTACGTTGCCAAGATAATTGTTGTTGAGAAGAATTATCTTGACTCCGACATTATATTCCATGATCATTCCGAGTTCTTCGATTGTCATCTGAAGTCCGCCGTCGCCGACAAAAAGGACCACGTCTCTTTCAGGCACCGCGATTTTAGCCCCTATGGAAGCAGGAAGTCCGAACCCCATCGTGCCGAGTCCTCCGGAAGAAATGCAGCTCCTTGGAGAGGAGAATGAGAAGTATCTCACGGAAAACATCTGGTTCTGTCCCACGTCTGTCACAAGCACGGCATCGTGTCCGAAAGCCTCGCTCACCTTGTTGACCACTTCTCCCATATGCATCTTGCCGTCTTCGTTGTCAGGGAAGAGCTCCTGTTTTTTCACCCTTTCAGTCTCCACTTTCTCATGACGTGCGAAAGATTCCACCCATGCCTCATGTTTTGTCTGGTTGACAAGCGCTGCGATTCTGCCGAGAGCTTCTTTGGCGTCGGCATGGATATGCAGGTCGCTTCCGACTGTTTTGTCGAATTCGCTTGAGTCAATGTCTATGTGGATTATTTTTGCACCGGGAGCATATTTGCCGGTATCTCCGGTCACACGGTCGTCAAACCTCATTCCCACGGCGAGAATCACGTCCGCCTTATTGGTGTTGATGTTTGGTCCGAGATTGCCGTGCATGCCGAGCATCCCCTTGTTGAGAGGGTGTGCGGTAGGGATGGAAGAGAGTCCGAGCATTGTGCATGCCACCGGAATGTCGGCTTTCTCGGCAAGTTCAATAAGTTCGGATCCTGCGCCCGCTATTGTCACTCCGTGACCGGAAAGTATCATAGGGCGTTCGGCTGCATTCAGCATGTCTGCCGCCGCCTGTATTGCCGATTCGTCTATCTCCGGCTTCGGATCGTAGCTACGTATGAAATTGCATGAGGAATGTCTGTATTCAGCCATACCTACCTGCGCGTCTTTCGCTATGTCGATCACCACGGGACCCGGTCTGCCTGAATTGGCGATATAGAATGCCTTCGCAACGGCAGGGGCGATCTCCTCAGGAGTCCTCACGAGAATTGACCATTTGGTGACCGGCAGAGTTACGCTCACCACATCCGACTCCTGGAAAGCGTCTTTCCCCAGAAGGGTGGAAGGCACCTGCCCGGTGATGGCGACGACAGGAGTACTGTCCATAAGCGCGTCGTTAAGTCCTGTTATCAGATTCATGGCGCCCGGACCGGATGTGGCTATCACGACCCCTGTCTTGCCCGATGCCCTTGCGAATCCCTCGGCTGCATGTATCGCACCCTGTTCATGGCGGGCAAGATAGTGCTGTATCTTATCCGAATAATCATAAAGACTGTCATAGACAGGCATTATCTGACCGCCCGGATACCCGAATACTTTGTCGACACCCTGATCGATCAGGGCACGCATCAGTATCTCGGAACCTTTTATAATATCGCTCATATAATTATAGTTTGTCGAAATATGTTGAACGTTGGCATGCGGATGTCCCGCATGTCGTATATGTCTGAGAAGCGAGATCAGATTTCGCCTCTTACCCCTCCCTTGTCGGCAGACTGCACGAGCGATGCGTAAGCTCTGAGTGCCTTGCTCACCTGACGGTCACGTCCGCGCGGAGTGAATGCCTCTTTACCATGCGCTTCCTCTTCTTCACGGCGCTTTGCAAGTTCTTCATCTGAGAGCCTTACATTGATCGTGCGTTCGGGGATATTGATGTCGATTATGTCTCCGTCACGCACAAGCGCGATGTCGCCGCCTGCCGCCGCTTCGGGAGAAATATGCCCGATGGAAAGTCCTGATGTGCCTCCGGAGAATCTTCCGTCGGTGATTAGCGCACATTCCTTCCCGAGATGTTTGCTCTTGATGTAACTGGTGGGGTAGAGCATTTCCTGCATACCCGGTCCCCCTTTGGGCCCTTCGAATGTGATGACAACCACGTCACCGCTTTTGACCTCATCTTTAAGAATCCCTTCTACCGCCTCTTCCTGACTGTGGAACACTTTCGCCGGTCCGGAAAAGACAAAAATGCTTTCATCGACGCCTGCGGTCTTTACCACACATCCGTCTTTCGCGATATTCCCTTTTAGCACAGCAAGACCGCCGTCTTTCACATAAGCATGTTCAAAATCTCTTATGCACCCTTCCGCACGGTCTGCGTCAAGGGTCTTGAACCTGTTGTCCTGGCTGCCCATAACAGTTGTATGGATATGTCCCGGTGCAGAATGCCACAGATCGCTTGCCTCCTGACAGAAATTGTCACCCTCTATGGCATATTTGTCGATAGCTTCTTCCAAAGTCATGCCATCAACTCTCTTTACGGAGGTGTCGATGAGTTTGCTGTCAGCAAGCTGCTTCATTATCGAGAGGATACCACCGGCGCGGTTGACATCCTCGATGTGATATTTATTTGTGTTGGGAGCCACTTTGCACAGCACGGGCGACTTCCTTGACAGCTTGTCGATATCTTCCATTTTGAAGTCGACTCCTGCCTCGTTCGCTATGGCGAGAAGATGCAGAACGGTGTTGGTGCTTCCCCCCATTGCGATATCAAGAGCCATTGCATTCAGCATTGCCTGCCGGGTGGCTATCGATCTGGGAAGTACACTCTCGTCGCCGTCACGGTAATATGCGTAGGTGTTTTCAACAATCTGACGCGCGGCTTTCTTGAAGAGCCTTATGCGGTTGGAATGAGTGGAGAGGACAGTGCCGTTGCCCGGAAGTGCGAGGCCTATTGCCTCGTTAAGGGAGTTCATCGAATTTGCCGTGAACATTCCCGAGCAAGAACCGCAGGTGGGGCAACCTTCTTTTTCGAGGGCTTCCACATTGTCGTCTGACACGGATGAATCCGCAGAGTCGATCATTATATCTATGAGGTCGAGCTTTCTACCGTTGATGTCTCCGGCTTCCATCGGGCCTCCCGATACAAAAATCGCGGGTATGTTCAGTCTCATTGCCGCCATAAGCATCCCCGGGGTTATTTTGTCGCAATTGCTTATGCAGACCATCGCGTCAGCCTTATGGGCGTTTACCATATATTCCACTGAATCCGCTATCAGGTCGCGCGAAGGCAGGGAATAGAGCATTCCGTCATGTCCCATTGCAATCCCGTCGTCTATCGCTATCGTGTTGAATTCGGCGGCGAAGCATCCGAGGCTTTCAATTTCGTTTTTTACGGTCTGTCCTATTTCATGGAGGTGGGTATGACCGGGTACGAACTGGGTGAACGAATTTACGATGGCAATAATGGGCTTCCCCATTTGTTCTTCTTTCATGCCGTTTGCCCGCCAGAGGGCGCGCGCCCCTGCCATTCTTCTACCAAATGTGCTGGCATAACTTCTGAGCTGATGTACCATATTAGTTTACCTGTAGAATTAGACACGCGCGATACGGAGACAGGAAGCGTGTCGGAATGTCATAATATGAAATTTTGGCAAAATTATGCAAGATTTTTCATATGAGCAAATAGTTTTGAATGTTTTTTTATCTGTAATGGCGAAATGCGTAAATTCATGTCCAAAGGGAGAATTATGCGTTTGTAGTTGATATTTGGAGAAATAAAGTCTGGCAGACGCGTATATGCGTCTGCCGAACGTAAATGTATAAATATTCAATGTTTATATGCAAAACTGTCCTGTAAGAAGGGGATGCGGTTGTCACATGAGCATTATGCCGGCATCATTACATTTCCGTATTTGTTCTTCCGGCCATATCGATGCCTGGACTTCACCTATGTGGGCTTTCTGGAGCAGGTACATACAGAGACGGCTCTGTCCGATACCACCCCCGATTGAATAGGGAAGCTCTCCGTTGAGCAGACGTTTGTGGAAATTAAGCTTCTTGCGGTCTTCACATTCACGTTGTTTCAATTGCAGATCCAAGGACTCCGGACTTACGCGGATCCCCATTGAGGATAATTCAAAAGATCTTTCCAAAATAGGATCCCATACGATGATATCGCCGTTAAGTCCTTGATACCCTTCTTCATTAAGCGTGATCCAGTCGTCATAATCCGGAGCTCTGCCGTCGTGTGGCTTGCCATCGCCGAGAGGGGCGCCGATGCCGATCAGGAAAATCGCCCCGTATCGTTTTGCGGCTTCAGATTCCCTTTCGACAGGCGACAGATCCGGATACTCCCTTCTGAGCTCTTCGCTATGGATGAACGTGATTTCCTCGGGTAGCCGAGGAGTGATGTGTGGAAACCGTTCAAACACCTTGCGTTCGGTCTCTTTCATCGCCTTGTAGATTTTCCTTACGGTATCCTTTAGGAAATCCAGATTCCTGTCCTCTTCGCGAATTGTCTTTTCCCAGTCCCATTGGTCAACATATAACGAATGCAGATTGTCAAGTTCTTCGTCGGCGCGGATAGCATTCATATCGGTATAGATGCCGTATCCGGGGGCGATATCATATGCTCCAAGTTTCACCCTTTTCCATTTGGCAAGGGAATGTACCACTTCCGCCTTTCTGTCTCCGAGATCTTTTACCGGAAATGTGACAGCGCGCTCCACTCCGTTCAGATCATCGTTGAGCCCTGTCCCCGAAAGCACGAAAAGGGGTGCGGTCACTCTTCGGAGCCCAAGTGCCTCAGACAGTTTCTTCTGGAAATCTCCTTTTATCATTTTGATTGCCAGTTCTGTCGTCTCTGGCAGTAATTTCTGTTTATATTTCTTGGGAATTATAAGGCTCATATTGAATAAATTTAATTTATAAATGTAATCACAGCTGCAAAGTTAATAACATAATTTTATAATTCCAAGAAAAATGCTTGCAATTTGATAAAATTGCCGATATGTTGCCTTGTGATGTATGATCCGACGATCAGGATTCTTATTTCTCGAAATTACGCGCTCTTGCGGCGGCTACCAATTATATAAGGAGGATGCGGTCGATAGCGTCAAGCTCATCTTCGGTGAAATCCGGTTTTTCAAGAGACCGGAGGCTTTGGGAAAGTTGTCGCACCGAACTGCTTCCTACTATTACTGATGTGACCTTGTTGTCTTTGAGCAGCCAGGACAAAGACATGCCCGCAAGCGTCTGCCCGCGTTCAAGGGCGATAGCGTTTAATGAGTTAAGTCTCGCCACAAGCTCCGGTGTGATATTTTCAGCTTTAAGGAAATTCCCTTTTGAAGCTCTTGACCCTTCCGGAATCCCGTTAAGGTATCTGTCTGTGAGTATGCCTTGCTCCAGAGGGGAGAAGGCGGTGAACCCTACACCGTTTTCATAAGCCTGGTCAAGAATGCCGGATGTTTCTACACCCCGGTCTATCATATTGTATCGTCCCTGATAAATAAGACATGGCACGTCACGTTGCTTTAAATAAGCATAAGCGTATTCGGACTGTTTGAAAGGCCATCTGGAAATCCCTATGTATAGAGCCTTCCCGTTTCTTACTATATCCACAAGCGCCTGCAGAGTCTCTTCAACGGGGGTCTCGGGGTCATAACGATGGCTGTAGAATATGTCGACATAATCCAGATTCATGCGCCGTAGACTCTGGTTGATGGATGCGAACAGATATTTCCGTGATCCCCAGTTGCCATATGGTCCGGGCCACATGTCATAACCCGCTTTGGTCGTGATGACCATCTCGTCGCGATAGGGCATGAACGATTTCTTCATTATCGCGCCAAAAGTTTCTTCAGCCGATCCATAAGAAGGTCCGTAATTGTTGGCGAGGTCGAAACATGTTATCCCGTGATCAAATGCATAATGAAGTATGTCGCGGCTGTTGGACAGCGTGTCCACATCTCCGAAATTGTGCCAGAGACCGAGGGAAATTTTAGGAAGAAGAAGTCCGCTTTTTCCGCATCGTGCAAACTTCATGTCGCTGTAGCGGCTTTCCGCCGCATGATATGGTGGGTTGATCATATTTGTTAATGGTTTTAAGAGTTGTTGCCTTTAAAGGTGGCGACTAAGAGTAAACATACTCTAAGAAACTGTTTAAAATTTATTTTATCTTGTCATTGAGGTCTTTGCCGGCAT